>JALSTB010000038.1 GCA_026983955.1 Melioribacteraceae bacterium | reverse complement strand
CCGGATTGTTGTACTTTTTTACATCCAGTTCGTAAAAAGCTCCAAAGTGCCCTATTCCGGCTAAAACATTTTTATTGAATGTCGATTTTACAAATTGTTTAATTTTCTCTACGGTTTCATCGCCCGCTTGAAGATTTACGCCTGCTTCTTTGTATGTATTACCCAACTTCACTCCGGTTTAATTTTTCATTAAGTAAAATAACATATTTTTTTAAAAATCTTAAACATCAGAAACAAAACGGAAGAATGAAAAGTGAAAGGAAACAAAACGTGTGTTAATTTGTAAGAGTGAACGTCTTAAAATTATGGAACCAACCGGTTCGAAATGCATCGAACAAGTAGGTAAAATATACATTTTTTTGGTAAATTTTAAGTTTGTAACAGAACAATTTATCTAATTGCAACGGTATGGGTTTAGGAGAATTAACGGAAAGGGAAAAAGCTGTATTACGGTATGTAATTCATCAGTTTATATTGACCGCCAGTCCGGTGGGATCCCGGGTTATTTCGAAGAAATATAATTTGGGATATTCCTCGGCAACCATACGGAACATTATGGCGGATTTGGAAGAATCCGGTTATCTCGGGCATCCTCATACTTCGGCCGGAAGAGTGCCGACCGACAAGGGTTACCGGTATTATGTCGATTCGTTAATGGGAACACCGAAACTTTCACCGTCGGTTAAAAGTTTGATCGAATCGAGTATTTCTTCAACATCGAAAGAAACGGATGAATTGCTGAAGGTTACTTCAACCATTCTCAGCGATATTACAAAGCAATTGGCTTGTGTAACTTATCCGAAGTTCGACAAAGCCAAACTGGAAAAAATTCAACTCGTCGGACTTTCCGGCAAGCGGATACTTGTGGTTCTTACCGTTAGTTCGGGTTTGGTTAAAACGATTACGCTGGAGATTAATTCGGAAATCGATCAGAAAAATTTAATGTCGATTCAACGGCTGCTGAACGAAAGACTTTCCGGTTTAACATTTTCGGAAATCCGTAAATCTTTCAGAAAGCGGATCAAAGATTACAAATCTGAATACAAACCGGTAATACGTGTTTTCCTTTCATCCGTTGACGAAATTTTTACCGATGTAAAGGAATATGAAAAATCCATAATTACCGGAGCTAAACATATTTTACAGCATCCGGAATTTGAAGAACACGAACATCTTCACAGCATAATCGAATTAATTGAAGACAAGGATGTTATAATTCATATTATGGACGATCAACTGAAAATGCGGAAAGGTGATGTTTTGGTTTCCATCGGTAGCGAGATAAAAGACAGAAAACTTAACGATTACAGTCTGATTGTTAAAGAATACAAAATCGGCGATCTTGCCGGTAGTATCGGAATTGTAGGTCCGAAGCGAATGGAATACTCTAAAGCTGTTGCATCCGTAATTTATGTAGCCGAATTACTTTCCAAAGCATTGCAAAGAAACAATTAACGGGGTGAAAAAATGAAGGAGAAAAAGAACAAGATGAGTGAAGAAACAAAAAAGACAAATGAAAAAGAAGAACATAAAACAAAAAAAGGCAAAAAACAGGGTAAGGAGAAAAAAGAACTGGAAGAAATAAAAAAAGAGCTTGATGTGGTTTTGGAAAAAGTTGAAGAGCTTGAAAAACAAAACGAAGAACTGAAAGATTCGTTATTAAGAAAAGTTGCAGAATTCGAAAACTATAAAAGACGAACTGAAAAAGATCAGTTGAATCTATTGGAGTATGCAGCCGAATCGGTATTGCTTAAAATCATTCCCGTATTCGACGATCTGAACCGTTCGCTTGAACATATAGACGAAACCGATAATATTGAATCGATAAAAGAAGGATTGAAATTGGTCGTTGATAAATTCAGAAAAACTTTGGAAGATGTAGGTGTGAAGAAAATAGAGACTAAAGACAAACAGTTCGATTATAATTATCATGAAGCTTTGATGCAGCAAAATGTAGAAGGGGTTCCTCCGCATACAATTATTACGGAAGTTGAACCCGGTTATTTATACAAAGATAAAGTTCTGAAACATGCGAAAGTTATTGTTAGTCAAGATAATTCCGAAACTTCCGGAGAGGAAGGGAACGGGGAAGAACAAAACTAAGCGAAAAGGAGTGTAGTTGAGATATGGCAAAAAGAGATTACTATGAAGTTTTGGGAGTTTCGAAAGATGCATCGCAAGACGAAATAAAAAAGGCATATAGAAAACTGGCGATGAAATATCATCCCGATAGAAATCCGGGAGATAAAGAAGCCGAGGAAAAATTTAAAGAAGCTGCCGAAGCCTACGAAGTTTTAAGCGATCCGGATAAAAGGGCAAAGTACGATAGGTTTGGCCACGGCGGATTGAAAGGCGATCCGAGTTTCCACGGTTTCACGGATATTAACGATATATTCAGTCATTTCTCCGATATATTCGGTGGGTCCTTCGGTGGCGGAGGTTCGATTTTCGATGACTTTTTCGGCGGTGGCAGAAGTTCGGCACATTCTTCTACAAGAAGGGCAACCGGAACACCTGGTTCCGATTTAAGAATTACACTCAAATTAACATTGGAAGAAATTGCCAAAGGTACAACTAAAAAAGTTAAACTGAAAAGATATGAGGTTTGCGATGTTTGCGGCGGAACCGGAGCAAGCAGTCCATCCGCATTTAAAACATGTCAAGTCTGCGGTGGTTCGGGCGAAATCAGGCAAGTATCACGTTCGATATTCGGACAATTTGTAAATATCGCGCCGTGTAAAAACTGTAACGGAACGGGTAAAGTAATTTCAGACCCGTGTAAAAAATGTAAAGGTGAAGGAAGAATTTACACCGAAGCAACAATAAACATTAACGTTCCGCCGGGCGTAACCGATAACAGTTATATGACCTTGCGAGGTGAAGGAAATGCCGGTAAAAACGGCGGACCCGCAGGAGACATAATTGTAATTTTCAAGGAACTGCCTCACGAATATTTTATACGCGAAGGCGACAATATAATTTATAATTTGTACTTGAGCTATCCCGAACTTGTTCTGGGAACCGAAGTGGAAGTGCCAACGCTTAGCGGAAGGGCAAAGTTGAAAATTGAACCCGGACTGCAACCAGGCAAATATTTGAAAATGAGGGAAAAAGGTATTCCGCATTTACATAGCCACGGTGCCGGCGATCAATTGGTTAAAGTTAATGTGCACGTTCCCAAACATATCAATTCGAGGGAAAGGGAATTGTTGAAAGAATTGAGTAAAATGCCTAATATTCAAGCACCTAGATAATTTATTAATAAACAGCCTGACTGCTTTATCAAACTGGCAAATGAAATATCGCGTAAATTCGGGTTAACCGTTACCGAACTTTCCGTAATTTCATTTTTAACCGTAACTTTAATTGGCGGGGCAGCGGCTTATTATTTCAAATATAACAATGTTTTGCCTAATGAAAATGTACTAGGCCGTTCGGTAAACGACAGTCTTTATTTTGAACTTAAAAAAAATTTAACGCAAAAAAATCAAAATTCAGAAAAAATTGTTGATTCTAAGCCAGAACTTTTAGATTTTAGTAAGGATAAATTCAAAAAGAAGAAAAAATTACTTCCGGACGAAAAAATTAAGGTTAATTCGGCCGATTTGGAAACTCTGATAAAGTTACCAGGAATCGGAAGAAAAACCGCACAAAAAATTATCGAATTTCGTAACTTACATGGAAAATTTGATTCGATAAGCGATTTGCTTAAAATTAAAGGAATCGGAAAGAAAAAATTAAGTAAATTTAAAAAGTTTATTATAATAGATTAAAAATTGCATTTTCAACTCTTGGAGGAAAAATGACTAAACGTTCCGAACCATGGTATATTCACGCTGCACTTTATGTTGTGATAGCAATACTTACCTACATTCTTATTAAAGTCGCAATAATCGACCCGACAAACTACATCGAAAAAGAAAATTATTATAGAACCGAATCCAGATTAAGAATGGACAATATACGCCAAGCAGAAATCCTTTGGCAAAAACAATATAAAAGATATACGGACGATTTGGACAGTTTGATCATGTTTATAAAAACGGATTCGACGGTAGCACAAGTTATGACCGGCGTCGATACAATTACAGGCAAATCCACCAATCCTTTTAAGAAATTAACCGTGGGCGAATTTATTCCCGATTCGATTAAATATACACCGAAAACACACAGCATTTATATTTTGCAAGTCGATACAACCACGTCGATTGATACTGTGGTCAATTTCAGAACAGGCAAAATTTCACGAATTGACACTAACATCGTCATCGGAACGAGATACTATGTTGAAGATCCCGACGGATACGGTACGATCGGATCGCTCGACAACGATGCTTTGAAAAATACCGCATCTTGGGAATAAAAGGGAATTCGTTCCGTGTTTGTTAATCACGCCGGATTCAGTATATCTTCCCGAAAGTTGCAGGTGGTTGAAATTGATTTTAACGACGGAAGGTTCCTCATCGAAAATATTGACGAGGAGCCTTTTCCGTATGAACTGACAGCGAATATTTCTGCCAACCGGCTTCTTTCCGCTTTACAACCGGCTTACGAAAATATAAAAAACAGAAAAGAACTTAAGACCGATATTGTATCTTTTGCCTTGCCCTCTTTCTTTTTCAAATCGGCTAAAATTCCGTACGATCCGAACTTAATTACAAAAGATTTGGAAAGACACTTGCAATGGGAATTCGGAATTTTGTTTCCGGACGTTAATCCAAGTGATTACGTTATAGACAAATTCCCGGTTGCCGAAGATACGAACGAATTGATTTTGTTCGGCATCGAAAGAAAAATTCTCCAAACCGTGCACAAGTTTTGTATGAGAAACAACCTGATGCTGAAATATGTTGACAATTCATTTATTGCAAGTATAATTTTGTTGCCTCATTTAACCGGAACGGGCAAAAAAAATTTCATATCCGTTTTTATTAACGGAAATTACTATGCTATCGCATTCATAAAAAACTCCATACCTGTCTTCCATCGTGTTGTTGAGGCGAAAGACGGGAAATACACAGCCGGAATTTTTGATAAAATTGAGAAATTTAAAAGCAAAATATTTGCCGGTAACGATTTGCCGGAATATTATGTTTTCGGGGACGGATTGCAACAAGATTTGATTGATGAGTTGAACAGACGGAACGGTGTGTTTTTCAAAACGGTTAATCCGTTTAAACTTCTTGAAATAAACCAGAGGTTAAAAGAAAATCCTTTTGTACAACAACAGTTTTATACGTTTACCGCTGCAACCGGCATGGCAATGAGATTAATTTAACCTATGAGAATTATAGCCGGAAAATATAAAGGCAGAATACTGAAAATTCCTCCGGCAAAATTTACACGACCTACAACCGATAAAACAAAAGAAGCACTTTTCAATTATCTGAATAACGTTATCGATTTCGAAGGAATTCTGATGTGTGATATTTATGCCGGTTCCGGTTCATTGGGTTTGGAAGCTCTGAGCCGCGGAGCACGGGAAATTCATTTTGTCGAAAAGAACTTCGCTGTGGTAAAAATTTTGCAGCAAAACATTTCGATGCTTAAAGCCGGCGAGTACACCAAAATCTTCAAGCTGCCTGCAGTAAGATTTTCGAAAATGAAAAATCATGCCCAATACGATTTGATATTCGCCGATCCGCCTTTCTTCAAAGACGATATTCACATAGTTGCGGAAAATATTTTGAATAACGGATTTTTAAGTTCAAACGGAATATTTCTCATTGAACGCTCGGTGCAAACGAAAGAAAAAGACATTGAGGCATTTGGAGCCGAACCGTTTAAACAGTTGGGCGACAGCCTTATTTACAGTTTAAAAGTTGATTGAATACAGAAAATTTTTATTATATTGTAAAACCCGTAAAAGTTAAAAATTGGGAGAGTTATGAGAAGAGTAATTTATCCCGGTACGTTCGATCCGGTAACAAACGGTCATATTGATGTAATAGAAAGGGCAACGGAATTATTCGACGAAGTTGTTGTAACCGTTGCTAAAAACCCTTCCAAATCACCTCTGTTTTCGGTCTCCGAGCGGATTGAAATGCTCGAAGTAAGTTTGAAAGACATTCCTAATGTATTCGTCGATAGCTTCGGCGGATTGGTAGTTGACCACGCAAAAGAAATTGGAGCAGTTGGAATTATCAGAGGCTTGCGTGCAATAAGTGATTTCGAGTTTGAATTTCAAATGGCTCTGATGAACCGGCGGCTGAACGATTCATTGAAAACAATATTCCTTATGCCGAATGAAAAATATACATATCTCAACTCAACAATCATCCGTAACCTGGCGCAATTCGACGGCAACATACAAGATTTTGTTCCTCCGATAGTGGTTGAAAAATTGCGTGAAAAATATGCTGGCAGGCAAGATAAATTCCAGGAAGTAGGCGAGTAAATTTTGCTTGCCGGAACGTGAAACGGTTGAATTTTTAACTTTGTCCGTTTACATAAAACTAATTGCTCATCCGGGTAGTGGGAATAATTTTGCAAATGGATTTTTGATGTCGGTTTAATAACATTACACGTTTATAAAAATGCGTCCGGGTTTTTCTGCTCCGGAAGGAAATCTAATTCCGGTTATGTAATCATGACTGTTAAAATGTTCCGGTTAAAACCAACTTTAATGTTAAAATTTTAATAATATTAATTAAAATCATAAAATATAATGGTAATAGTGGTATTTATAATTGTGCCGTAGTTTAAATAAAATCAAGCAATTACCCAAAAACGGAAGGGATAGCCGTTTGACTATCCCTTTCGAAAGTTATTTTAAAAGTAGCATTTTGCGTGTTGCGGAGAATTTCCCGGCGGTTAATTTGTACAGATACAAACCGCTTGGTAAATTATTGGCATTGAAAGTTATTTCATAATTTCCGGGTGCTTGTTTTTGGTTGACCAATGTAGCCACTTCCCGCCCCAGAACATCGAAGACAACCAATTTAACATTCCCGGTTTTTTTGTTGTAGGGAATGGAATAATTAATTGTTGTTGCCGGATTAAACGGATTGGGATAATTTTGTTCCAATTTAAAGTCACCGGTATTTATTTTTTCTGTTTTTATTCCCGTTACCGGTACATCTTCAACCGGCAAGTAAGAAATTTGAATTGAAGAACCTTGGTAAGAAAATTTTCTTCCGAAAGAATCCCGAAATTCCAAATTTGACGGGTATGGCGCCCAACTCCCACCTTTCCATTTAAGTGAATAAAACTCGGTTGTATTTCCATCAAGGTCGTATAAAAATGACTTTTTGTAATGATTTGCCCAAACGGAATCTTTCATAATTTCCTGTAAATAAACAGTTACGTTACCATTATTATCGTATGTATAAGAATTTCTCAAGGAGTCATGCCAATCGCTTGCATACCAATATTTATACTTCTGTGAATTAAGCATGCCGGTAGAATCGTATTGATTGACCGACTGCCATTTTACCGCCCAGTTATCTGTTGCCCAAATGTAATAATAAGTTTTGTACAGCCGCTTTTCAATGTTTGCACCGGAACTATACTGGAAAGTATATTTGTAAACGTTTTTCCACTCATAGTCCGACCATGATTGATAAGTGCTTACAGTCGGGAAATTATCTTCATCGTAACTAACGGTAAATTTCGAATAATGTTTCCAAATACCGCCCGATAAATTATCGTTTACTTTTTCAATCAAATTATTATTCGAATCATACGTGTAAAGGGTTCTGCTTACTTCTTTAACCCAATTCATCGACATTGGATCGTAAGTCCACGATTCTTTATTTTCGGAAGTTATGTTTCCGGACGAATCATACGAATACGTTAATCTTTTTGTCATTTGCCAATCGTCGCCCATCCACATTTTACTTGTCGAAACCGTCAAATTTCCGGTTGAATCATACTCGTTTTCTTCTTTGCCGGCAAGTTGCCATGAATTATTTCCGTTATCGAAATAATAACCAGATAACAAGACAGGATTAATTTCCTCATTGTAGTAGAAATGTTGGGTAAACATAAAATCGACTGTCTCGTCATAAGTTAATACGCTATCCACAACAGAAGTCGAATCGAATATCCGTTCTTGCATTGAGTTAAACGGAAGATACGGGAAACTCATGTTATTTTGATTTGTTTGATTCTCTTGTTGTGATAAAATGGCAATTGTGTTAGTCATCTGCTGGGAATTGAGTGATGAAACAGAGAGAAGAACAAAAATCATCAGGAAAGGAAAAAGTTTGGTTGATTTCATAAATTACCTCCGCTTGATACCGGTAATGTTAATTTATAGTCTAAAATAAATGCTCCATATAAAGAACAAGTATCGTTCCAAAAAAATATATTTAGAAAATACCGGTTAATTTAACTTAATAATCCATAAAAGCGGCTGTAAAATGTGATTCAAAATCAATCAAACTTGTTAAATTCCTTTAAATAAAACATCTGAAAAAGAGCCGTGTTATAAAAAATCAAAATAATACTTTTAAGTATAATTTACGAAATAAAATAATATGCAGCGGATTTCCCCGGCAATTAAACAATGTTAATTATCGGTTGAAAAAGAGATTTGTTTATCTGGTTGTAGAATTATGCACAAAATTTATGGTGAACGCTCAAATAAAAAAACAGCACAAAAATTCCCTGAACAAATCCGGTTGGTGATTTATCCGGAAAAATATTTGGTGCCGTAAAAGTTTCAGTTGTACAATTTGTTTTTCAGCGAACTATTTTCAACGCATCCCACTTTGCATTTGCAAAATTGGAACCCGGTGAACGGAATATTTTTGTGATGTAATAAAAATTTCACCCGGTAATTACCGTAATACCAATCCACTGTGTTTTGATGGATAAGTTTTTATTTTTTTCGCGCAAAGATTTTTCGGATTCATACGGTTCACTTTGAACGGTGAACAATTTTTTTACGGAATCGGCATGAACCGAATTGCCGGAGCGCGCCATGCAATTGGTAATTACCCACATTTCGCTGTTCGATTGAAAGTAATCCGTTAGAAAATTGATTTCCTCTTGTGAAGCTGTTCCGTTTTTATCGCCCAATTGATCAGCCAAATAATCTGTGGAAACCGGAACTTGTACACCTTCTGTTTCAGGAGCAGTTGAGTTTTCACAGCCCGCGAGAAGGGAAAACAAAACCAACTAAATTAAAATACTTAATATTTTTATAAATCTTTTATACTAATTTAATTAACATTTTAATTAAATATAAAAATAAAATAATTATAGTCAATACAAAAATTTATGTATTTTTTTAATAATCATTGAACATTAATTCTTTAGTGGTGGTATATGAAATTATAATTCAGAAGCTTTTAAATGCAAAAAACAGGTGTGAAGTGATATGTAATTTATGTCATTAAAAAATTTACTTCACACATGAAATAAAAAACCCGCTATATAGAAAGCGGGTTCAATTACAAATACTAAAGTTGTATAGTTTTACATTTCCTTTTCCGCTTCCAACTCAATTCCTTCGATGAACACACCGTTTTTCAAATCTTCTTCGCTAATGTAAACAATTCCGTCTTCATCATGCGGTTCACCGTAAACGGAGTGAATCGATTTAAGTCCACCCAACCATTTTCTCTTATCACTGATATAAACCAAATCGCCCGGTTGTGCTTTCATTTTTTCCATATCCCGTTTTGAGAAATTAATTGTACCGTCTTCTTCTTTCTTCAATTTCCAATTCACAATAACCTTTTCCCCTTCTTCCTCGTTTAATTTTCTTCCTTTGAACATCTCTTTCGCTTTTCGGATTGACCAGACGGTTAATCCTGTTGTTTGTGCTTCGGGGTCATAATCAATGTAGTAATAGGAAACTATTGAAACAAGTGCAATTAGAATGAGCGACATAACAATCAGAATTGCCAATCCGAATATCTTAAATGCAATCAATAAAAACAGAACAACCGAAACAGCAGTCATCACAAAAACAATCTGTTTGTGGTTTCCGTTTTTACGAAGCCGGTTTACTATGTTCATAATTTGTGTATTAGCGTAAGTAACCCCTACGCCAATTACCGAGCACACAAACATGTTATAAAGTGCGCGGATGTAAGAATAGGGGTGAACCGGATTCATTTTTATACCGTGGTCGAACGGGGCGATTAAATATTGCGGATACTCGGCGCCCAAAATCATTAATGCAACTCCACCGATAAAAGTGGTAATTACGGCAGCCGGAGTAAATCTTTTCCAGAAAATTCCTAAAAATATTGCGACCACCAACGGGGGTGTTAGCGTCGAGTGGAAATAGCCGTGTGCTTCGTAAACGGTCGGGAAGCTTTTAAATGCCAAGACGGATACTACTCCCAAAGCAGTAATAATTATAGAAGACCATCTTGCAGCGGCTAATTCCTTTTTGTCCGTTTCCCTTTGGGATTTTTCTTTTATTTTGAAAAATTGTTTTATTGGTCTGTGAATATCGTTTATATATATGGCAGCCGTTGCATTAATAAGCGTATCGACGGTGGACATAAGCGCCGCGGTTAAAGCCGCCATGATGAAACCGAAAACTCCGGGTGTGGCAACAATGTTTGCAACCACAACAAAAATTTGATCGGGTGATGTATTCGGTGGAACCACATCCGGTTGAGCTACGGAAATTGCTTTGCCAATCCATCCTGCATTCCCAACCACAATTGCGGAAAGGGGCAACATAAAAAGAATGTTGAACGTTGCGGCTTTTCTTCCTTCGTCAACGCTCTTTGTTGCCATAAAACGCATTATTAAACCCATGTTCATAAAAAGGAAGCCGACGGAACCTGCAACCCCGTCTTGCCAGAAAATCCCCACAAAGTTAAAGTCCGGCGGTTTGTTAAAATCCGCTAATGGAAGTTTCCACGTTGTGGGTAACAAATTCCAAAACGCATCAAAGCCGCCGAGGTAGGAAATTCCCAAAAAGAATAACAAGAAGCCGGCAAACAGAAGAATAAATCCTTGAAGTAAATCGGTAAAAATAACTGCGGTCTGTCCGCCGAATGTAATATATATTCCGGTTATTACCGCAATAACAATTATTACACCCATCAAAGTTGTTTGAAACTCCATTCCGAAAAAGGAAAAACTCTTCGGAAGCATCGGCATTGCAGCTTTACCGAGTGTTAAAAATCCGATTCCGATGTAACCAATCATATAAAACAAAAGCAAAATGGTTGCAAGAAATCTTGCGGAAGGACTGAACCTTCGCTCGAAGTATTCCGGAATTGAACGGATACGTGTGTAAACGATTATAGGCAACCATCCGAAAAGGAAAAACGGAATAAAAAACCAATCGTTTATGTACGTCATGGTTGAAGAAAACCCGTACTGGAAGCCTTTGGCGGAATATTTTATAAAACTGTGACTGCCGACACCGGTGGCAACGATAGAAAATGCAATTAACCACCATGCAAAACGTCTCCCGCCGAAAAAGAAATCTTTCGTGCTTCTGTTATACTTGCCGAAATAACTTCCGAAAAGCATAACCAGCAAAAAATATACAGCCATTACTATCCAATCGGTGGAAGACCCGATACTGTGAAAAGTTTGATGAATGTTCTGTGCATGTGTTTCCATAAAATCACCAGTATAAAGCTATTAAAGTTAGAAATGTGTGTAAGGCAACAAAATAAAAATAGCCGAAAATTAAAACCCTGTACCAGAAACGGTGCCGTTTCCTTTGTAGGTTAATCGCTCCGCTTTTTTTAATGATTATCATTCCTATCAAAAAGAAAATGCCACCGACGCCGTACAGGTAAATTAAAGGTAACCAAGTGTGAGTTATTGAAGGCATAATTAATCCAAAGTTAATTTTGCATAAGGTAACACTAAATTGAATTAAAAATTAAGTAACGGAATACACACTTGCAAATGAAATATGAGGATAATGAAAGTTTTTATATAAATCCCCAATATTAATATGGAAGCGTAAACATATTGTTTGTAATAAAATAGATTGATTTTCACGCTTTGTCTGTCTAACTTTAAAGTCTTAATTTTATTGAAACAAAGTAACACAGGAGGAACGTTTTAATATGGGTATGATGGCTAAGATGCGGAGTTTAGCTCCTTGGTTTATTTTATCGGTTGGCGGATTGTTCGTTTTATTTATGGTTTTGTCCGATTCGAAAATTACAACTCTGGCAAGGGCTAACAGCAATATTATTGGTGAAATAAACGGTGAGGAAATTACTTATCAGGATTTTGCCCAAATGGTGGAGCAATACAGAAAAAACCAAATTGCACAAACCGGAAAAGACATCAGCGAAGATCAAATGGATGCATTTCGTGACCAGGTTTGGGATGCTTTGGTAACTCAAAAATTAATAAATAAAAAAATGCAAGAGTACGGAATCACCGTAACCGATGAGGAAATTGTGCAAGCAATAACCGGACCTAATCCACCGCAAATACTCAAACAATATTTTATAGATTCAACCGGCAACTTTAACCGCGAAGCTTACGATGCCGCAATCCGGGATCCCAAAAATAAAGAAGCGATGATTGAAGCCGAAAACATTGTGCGGCAACAGCTTTTGCAACAGAAGTTGCAAAATTACCTCGGTGCTTCCGTAGTTGTTTCCGAAGGAGAAATTAAAAGAAAGTTTATCGATCAAAATATTAAAATGAGTGCCGATTGGGCTTTGTTCAGTTTTCTTACAATTCCCGATTCGTTGGTAACGGTAACCGATGAGGAAATTGAAAATTATTACGATGAGCATAAGGAAGATTACAAACTTAAAGAAAGAAGAAAACTGAAATATGTTCTATTTAAAAAAGAACCTTCCGCCGATGATTCGCTTTACATCAGAAAAAATTTGGAAGCAATAGTTAAAAAACTACAAGGTGATACCGGCACATTCAAAACATACGTGGAAATTTATTCCGACCGGCCTTATGCCCAACAAACAGTAGGATTGGATGAACTTCCGGAAAATGCGGCAAATCTTTTATATAAAGCAAAACCGGGCGATGTTGTTGGTCCGGTTTTAACCGATGAAGGTTATATTGTTTACAGATTGGTTAAAAAAGTAAAGAGCAAAGAAACGGTCGTACGCGCATCGCATATTTTGATTAAAGTTAAAGACAACAACGAAGAAGAAGCTAAAAAGAAAATTTATGAAATTTATAACGAACTGAAGAAGGGTGCCGATTTTGAACAATTGGCGCGCGAGAAATCGGAAGACGGAACATCAAGATTCGGCGGTGATTTGGGTTGGTTCTCCAAAGGATTGATGGTACCGGAATTTGAACGTGCTGCTTTCAGAGGGCGTATAGGTGAAATTTTGAAGCCGGTAAGAACTCAATTCGGTTACCACGTAATTAAAGTTACCGGTAAAACGAACAACAAATATGTAATCGAAAAAATTGTTAATCAAATTAAACCTTCGGCAACCACGCTCGATGAAATTTATAACA
Source organism: Melioribacteraceae bacterium (assembly GCA_026983955.1). Taxonomy (GTDB): domain Bacteria; phylum Bacteroidota; class Ignavibacteria; order Ignavibacteriales; family Melioribacteraceae; genus BMS3ABIN04. Next base: position 66,041 of record JALSTB010000038.1, on the reverse strand, counting down.
AAGCGAATGATTTTGCTTACCTCGCTAATAAAAACGATTTTGAAAACGAAGCGGAACTGATGAAATACAAAGTGCTGGAAACTTTGCCTTTTGCCGAAGACGCAAAATCAATCCCCGGTATCGGAAACAGTAAAGCACTTTTGAGATTTGCTTTTGAAAACAGCGTGGGCGACGTTAGCGATGTTTATAAAGTGCCTACCGGCTACGTTGTGGCAATGGTTTCCGAAATTCTTCCCGCCGGTTACAAACCGCTTGAAGAAGTTAAAACTCAAATTGAAAGAAAGTTAAAGAAAGAAAAGAAAGTTGATGAAACAATGAAAATAGCAGCGGATGTAAAACAAAAAATCGGTGGCGATGAAGGCGATATTGCAAAAGTAAAAACATATTATCCCAAAGCAAGAGTAAGCAATGTAAAAGATTTCACGGCTACCGGCACCATTCCGGGAATCGGCAGGGATTATGCATTTATCAATTATGCTCTGACCGGCGAAATTGGTAAAGTCTCCGATCCCGTTAGAAGCAATGTGGGAAGTTATCTTATTAAAGTTACCGCAAGAACAAAATTCGATTCCACAATGTATTCTCTGCAGAAAAAGTTTTTGCGTAATAAATTATTGCAACAAAAGAAAGCCCGGTTTTTCAACGAATGGATTAAAAAATTGAAAGACGAAGCCGATATCGTTGATAACCGTTACAAGTTTTACAGATAAAATTCCCGAACTTCTAAACAAAGCCCCTCTTTTCGAGGGGTTTTTTGTAATATTTTCTGCATAGAAATTACGAAGCTACTTTTATATATTTAACCGTTTCCAATAATCGAAAAATCCATGCTGAAAAAAATTAATGCTACATTGATTATAATTTTATTACTGTCGGTTTACGGTCAATCATCCGCGCAAAAAAACAATCTGAAAGATTTCTCGATTTCCGCAACATTCAGTTATACAAACGTTGCCAGAATGTATTTGTATCCACACGCTGCAAGTGTTCTTTTAAGGGAATCCAATGTTCCGTTCAATGACATTTTCAGTTATGCCGGGGAATTACGCTACACAATTTCAAACCCTGTTATTCTCGGTTTGCGAATTGAATATATGAAAGAAACCGAATTCGGGAGAAACTTGAACGACCCGCGGATTATAGTTGAAGACGGATTTGAACTTATTCCCGTGGAACTTTCCGCATATTATTATCTGCCTTTTTCAACGCAAGACTTCAAATTTTTTATGGGTGGCGGATTCGGAATTTATTTTGCAAAACATCTGAGAAAATTCGGGGATGCCGGCTTAGAAAAGGTAGCCCAGAAATTTGCTTACGGAATTCAAGTGCAAGTGGGAATGGATTACTTAATAACGGATTATCTATCAACAAGATTCGAAATGCGGTTCCGTGATCCCGAAATTGAAGTGACCAGCAAATATTTACAAGAAATTGTTCATTACAAAGATTTAATTTTGCAAGTGGATACAAATAATTTCGATACGCGGATAAATGTTAACGGCGTCACCTTTACTTTGGGTGTGGCTGTTAATTTCGATTTACCTTTCTGAATATTTTTATATATTCCAAACTACTTTTGGAAATTTCAGTGAACAAAACGATGACCAAACGGTTTTATTTAACCGGATTTATGACGAGCGGTAAAAGCACAATAGGACCCATACTGGCGAACGTGCTGGGTTGGGATTTTTACGATCTGGATAAATCGATTGAAGAAGAATATAATAAAACCATAGTTGAAATTTTTGATGAATTCGGAGAAGAAAAATTCCGTAAAATAGAAAATGAATTTTTAACACGATATTCAAAATTGGATGAAGTTGTAATTGCACTTGGCGGCGGCACAATTGCTTCGGATGAAAATATTGAGTTGATGCAGAAAACCGGCAAAATAATTTATTTGCGGGCAACACCCGAAATGATTTACAAAAGAATAAAAAATAAAACCGACCGCCCTTTATTCCGCGATTTGGTTCTATCCGGAAACAAACCGGAAGATTTCATAAAACGGATTACGGATTTGTTGAGCAAAAGAGAAAAATATTACAACAAAGCCGATATTATTCTTGATACGGATAACCGTCCTGTCGGAATAACAGTCGATAAATTAGCCAAACTAGTAAAGAGATACATCTATGAGTAAAATCACGGTGAACATTCCGCAACATCAATACGAAATAGTAACCGGCAAGAACATTCTCAAATCTTTGCCCGCATACTTGAATTCCGGATTTAAAACAAACCGTTTGTTTTTCATAATCGATTCGAAAATGTACAAGCGCAATACCTCCAAAGTCGATCAGGTTTTAACTTCAACGGGGAACCGAAGCGTAAAAATGCTTTTGACGGCAACCGAGAAAAACAAAACCTACGAAAGTTTGATTAAAATTCACCGCAGAATGATAAAATCGGGTTGCGGGCGGGATTGCATCGTTGTGGCAATCGGTGGCGGAATTACCGGAGATGTTACCGGGTTTGCGGCGGCAACATATATGCGGGGCGTACGGTATGTGCAAGTACCTACAACTTTGCTCGCGATGGTCGACAGTTCGGTAGGCGGTAAAACCGGCATTAATTTGGACACAACAAAAAACATTATCGGTGCATTCCACCAGCCACAGCGTGTTTTTTGCGATTTGGAATTTTTACATACTTTGGATAAAACCGAATTAATTTGCGGAATGGGTGAGGTTGCAAAATATGCGTTTTTAACGAATGAAAAATTTTATGATTACGTATATCATAATTTTGATAAAATTTTGAAACTGAATAATTCGATATTAAACCGTGTTGTAAGTGAATCGGTGAATTTCAAAAGAAACGTTGTTGAAAAAGACGAAAAGGAAAGCGGACTGCGTAAAATATTGAATTTGGGACATACTTTTGCCCATGCAATCGAATCAGTACTTAATCATAAAATAAAACACGGTCAAGCTGTAGTTGCCGGCATTGCAATGGCGTTATACCTTTCGGGGGAATTGGGAATATTAAACGGAGATAAGGCTTTTAAATACTTCCGGTTGCTTGAGAAATTCAAACCGTACATTAATTTCCCGGAATTGAACACAAACAAAATGTACAATGTGATGAAGCATGACAAGAAAAACCGGCAAAATGAAATCCGTTTTGTTCTGTTTAATGATTTCGGCAATCTATTGTTGGATGTTAAAGCCGGTAAAGCTCAAGTGATGCTTGCGGTAAAGAAAGGTTTGGAGTTTTTTGCGTAACCCGATGAAAGAGTTTTTATTTTTACTGATTTTTTCTATTTCCGTTACTGCACAAATCCGTTATGAAACAAAGGCGGTATGGCTGACCACAAATTACGGTTTGGATTGGCCGCATACAACGAATCCCGCCGAACAAAAAAAATCGCTGGAAGAAATTTTCGATTCGATAAAAGCGAAAAACCTGAATACCGTGTATTTTCAAGTGCGGGGGAACGGTTATGTTCTTTTTCGCTCATCTTTTGAAGATTTTTCACCGAGGGTTACAGGATTTTCCAAACAGCCGCCCGAATTCGATCCGCTTGAGTATGCCTTAAAATTGGCACGCGAAAGAAGTCTTGAGCTTCACGCATGGATTAACGTCTTGAAAATTTACGGTACAAGGTTTCAGCGTAAACCGGAATCGGAAAGACACCTGCTGAACAAACATCCGGAATGGATTTACAAAGTAGTTGAAAACGGTATCACTTCGTATTGGCTTAACCCTGCTTTGCCTGGAGTACGTGAATATATTGTTAATCTTATAGCTGAATTGGTTCGTAATTACAATGTGGACGGCATACATCTCGATTTTCTCCGGTATTCTAATTTGGGGATTGACGACGGAAAAATAAAAAACCGGAATGAAAAAGATACCGGCGATTGGAGAAGAAACAATATCACAAAACTTCTCGAAGAAATATTTCACACGGTAAAAAATATAAATCCGTTGATTGAAGTCGGCGTAACACCTGTAGGCATAAACAAGAACACGCGTTCAATCCGGGGAATGGAAGGATATAATGAAGTTTACCAGGATTCGGAAGAATGGGTAGCACGGGGAATCGTCGATTATTTAGCTCCGCAAATTTATTGGGATATTGAAAACAATCCGAAATTTGAAGATGTGTTGAACCAGTGGTTGAAAATTGCGGGAAATATCAATCTTGTTGCAGGTATTGCCGCATACAAGCCCTGGGTACTGAACCAAATTGACGATATAATAAAAATAGTTCGCAGAAAAACCGGTACCGGTTACGCATTGTTCAGATATGAGAATATTAAAAATTTAAGAATTTCAGATTTTAATGATTTGACTCTGCCGCCGAGAAAAGAAATTGCGGATTTCGACGGGGAAAATGAATCTCTGAAAATTACAAGTACCGGATTTAGAGGAAATAAATTGCGAATTAAGTGGAGTTATCCGGACAGTTTGAAAAGAGGAGTTCGTGCCTATTTGGTTTTGGTGAAGAATAATAAAAACGGATTTCAACCGGTTAAAATTGTAAACAATGATTGTGATTCGGTTGGAATTGAGTTTAACAAATTTGACCGGCTTGTTTACCGGTTCAAAATTTTGCCATTAAATATCGTTTGGAAACCGCTTCAAAATTCCGGAGGTATGGCGGAAGTTTACAATCATAAATTGTTGAAACTTTCAACTGCCGGACATGGGTTTAACAAACCGGTATTACTCAAAAAGGGTAACAAGTTAAAAATTGTGATCACCTCCGGAGGTAACGAAAGCGTAAAGATTTATTCCAAAACCGGTAACGGATTTAATCTCGTTAGACAATCCGGAATTCAAAAGGGAATTAACGTTTTATCAATTAATAAAACTTCTCGAACCGAGGAGATATTGATTTTACTGGGCGGAAGGGAATATCTTCTCAAATTTTAATTTAATACTTTGCGCAAATATTTTCCCGTAACCGACTTTTTGTTCTTTGCAATTTCCTCCGGAGTTCCGGTTGCTACAACACGCCCGCCTTTATCCCCGGCTTCCGGTCCCAAATCGATAATGTGATCGGCGCATTTTATCACATCCAGATTATGCTCTATAATGACAACGGAATTTCCGGTTTCAAGCAGGGCGTTGAAGCAAGCGAGCAATTTTTTAATGTCGTCGAAATGCAAACCGGTTGTAGGCTCATCGAATATGAATAAAGTATTTTTCTTTTTCTTTTTAACAATTAAATGTTTTGCTAATTTGATTCTTTGCGCTTCGCCACCGGAAAGTGTGTTTGAAGGTTGCCCCAATTTTATATAACCTAATCCCACATCCGCCAACACTTGTAAATATTTCAGAACGTTGGGATTATTATCAAAAAATTCAATTGCTTCATCGACCGTGAAGTTAAGGACATCAACAATATTTTTACCTTTGTAGGTTATTTCGCGGGTTTCCTTTTTGTATCGTGTGCCTTTACAATCTTCGCATTCAAGGTAAAGATCGGCAAGGAACTGCATTTCGATTTTAACGTAACCTTCACCTTGACATGTTTCGCATCTGCCGCCGGGAACGTTAAAGGAAAAGTAACCGGGTCTGTAACCTTTTAACCGCGCTTGCGGTGTAGATGCAAAAATTTCACGGATGGCTTCGAATCCCTTAACGTAGCTTATCGGATTTGAGCGGGGGGATTTACCGATGGGGGACTGATCGACAATTTCAATATCCGATATATATTTTATTCCTTCAATCGAATCGAATTTTCCTACCCTTTTGGGAGCCAAACCCATATTTTTAGCTATTCCACTGTACAAAATATCGTGTACAAGCGTGCTTTTGCCGGAGCCGCTTACTCCGGTTACAACAACAAATTTATTCAACGGGAATTCAACATCGATATTTTTCAAATTATGTTCGCGGGCACCTTTTATTAATATCGATTTGGTTTTCTTTGTGTTTCTTTTTTGAGGGACCGGAATTTCCATTTTACCCGAAAGGTATTTTCCGGTAAGTGATTTTTCCGATTCCAAAATATCTGCCAATGTTCCCGAAGCAACGATTTTACCTCCTTGCACTCCGGCAGCCGGACCCATATCGAAAATCAAATCGGCTTCCCGGATCATTTCCGCATCGTGTTCAACAACCACAACGGTATTGCCCAAGTCGCGTAACGATTTCAATATTTTTATTAGTTTGCTGTTATCCCGCGGATGCAAGCCGATACTCGGTTCATCCAAAACGTATAATGTGCCGATGAGTGCAGCACCGAGCGATGTTGCAAGATTTATTCTTTGGGATTCACCGCCGGAAAGCGTATTACTTAATCTGTCTAATGTTAAATAACCTAATCCTACATTATACAGAAAGTTCAATCTGTTTCTGATTTCTTTTAAAATGTTGTTTGCTATTTCAAGTTCGTGCGGAGTAAGTTCAATATTGTTAAAAAAATTCCGTGCTTCTTCAATAGACATACGGACTATATCGTGAATGGATTTACCGTTAATTTTCACTTGAAGGGCTTCGCGTCTTAACCGGGAACCTTTGCATGCGGTACAAGTTGTGTAACCTCTGTATTTGCTTAATAAAATCCGGATGTGCATTTTATAGGTTTTTTGCTCGAGTTTGGCAAAGTATCCATTAATCCCCGCAAAGCCGTCGAAGCCTTCTTTAATCAATTTCACCTGCTCTTCGGTTAAATTTTTGAAAGGTACATCGAGCGGAATTTTTTTGTTTTTTGCTACCCGGATTAAATCCCTCAGATACTTGCTGAACTTGACCGTCCGCCACGGAGCAATTGCACCTTCAAGGATAGACAAATTCGGATTTGGTACGACAAGGTTCATATCGTATCCTATTGTTCTACCGAATCCTTGGCATACGGGGCAAGCGCCGAAAGGATTATTGAATGAGAAAAATCTCGGCTCCGGTTCTTCGTATTTTATTCCGCAGCACTCGTAAGAGTTGGTGAAGTTGTAAATCTGGTTTGTTTCCACATCAATTATGCAGACTTTGCCTTCACCTTCTTTGAATGTAGTTTCCAAGGAATCGGCAAGTGTTTCCCGTACCCGGTTTTTCCGGATTTTAAAACGGTCAACAATTACCTTTATTTCATCTTTTGAGGCGGGTATTTCCGTACTTTCGTTGAGGTTGAATATTTTATCTTTGTAAAATATTCTGAAAAAGCCTCTTTGTTTAAGTAATGAAAGTTCTTCCTCAACGGTTCTATCGGGATGGGAATGAAGCGGAAAACCCATGTAAAATTTTTTACCTTCGTTAAATTTTTCGAGGAAACCGCTTATTGTTCCAACGGTGTCTTTCGTAACAACTTTTCCGCAATTGAAGCAGATAGTTTTTCCTACACGCGAAAATAATAAACGCAGATAATCGTAAATTTCCGTGGTTGTTCCCACAGTTGAACGGGGATTTTTAACTCCCGATTTTTGTTCAATGGCAACTGCAGGTGAAATGCCTGAAATGAAATCCACATCCGGTTTGTTCATCCTTTCGAGAAATTGCCTTGCGTAGGAAGAAAGACTTTCAACAAATCTGCGTTGACCTTCTGCATAAAGCGTATCGAAAACGAGAGACGATTTCCCGCTTCCGCTCACACCGGTGAAAACAACAAGATTGTTTCTCGGTATTTCAATATCAAGGTTTTTTAAGTTGTGTTGCCGTGCACCTTTTATTATTATTTTATCTTTTGTATGTGTTTTCCGTTTTGCTTCCATAATGAAAATTTTTATTTGCGCAAACAATTAAAATAGCAAAAAAACGTTAATATGTGAAAATAATTCGGAGTGTGAATTTTAAAGCGTTAACACGGTTGATGCAATTATGGATTAAGCGCTGGCGGAAACGGCAAGCGGTTTACCTGAAACAATGCACAAGGTAAAACGGCAAAGGGTGAATTAAATAAATTATTCGCCTGTTTTACCGTTTTGTAATGCCGATAATTTTTCTTCAAGAGTTTTGAGCTCTTCCAACTTCTTGTTGATTTTTTCTTCTTGTTCCTTCAATTTTTGTAATTTTAAATCGATTTCTTTTTCATATTTGGGTCTGTCCCAGTACCCGCGTTCTTCGAAATAACTTTTGAAAAGCCAGTTATGTTTTAACGCTTCCATGTTTTCCCAGAAGGCTTCCGTACCCAATCTGGCGGCTTCCATAGCGCTGGTAAGTTTGTTGATCACGGTTTTAATCGAATCGTATGCGCTTCTGTCGGAAATTAATGCGCCGAGAACACCTTCGCCGTTTTCCACATGAGTAATCAAACGTTTGATATCTACCGTTACACTATCGACGTTGGCAAGAATGCTGTAAGTTCCTTCGCCCATTTTCAAAATGATATCCGAAACTTTGTCGAATTGGTCGGTTAAAGCCGTAAGGGTTGTATCTGCGGTTTTGATGATGTCCACACTTGCGTAATAGAGTTTGTCATCGTTAACAATTTTGCCCAACGTACCGTTTCCTTTATTTACTTTCGCGACAATTTCCGAAAAGTTTTTGGTTATTTCTTTTGTATAAGCCATAATGCCTTGGGTTTCTTCGATTATTTTGCCGAAGTTCACCGGAGCTTTGGATTGGATTATACCACCGTTTTCAATTTCTGCAAGATTGGGTGAGCCGGGAGTAATTGAAACAATCTTGCTGCCGATTAAACCTTCGGTTTCGATGGAAGCTTCACTATCCAATCGTATGAATTTGCTTAATTCTTTATCGATACTCATTGTAACTTCCACCACGCTTGCGGAATCTCCGGTCAACTTAATACTTGTTACGCTTCCAACATTTATACCGCTCAAGCGCACTGCTGCGCCGGTTTTCAATCCTTGCACGTCTGTGAAATAAGTTTTCACGGTATAGCTTTTTACGAAAATCGACTTTTTACTGCCAATCATAAAGATTGCTACAACAAATAAAACGGTACCGAGAAATATGAAAATACCGAGACGTGCACCTTCCAAATGTTTAAACATAATTTTTTCCTTTAAGCATTTATTAAATCGACGCTGAAAAAGTTTTGTAAAAATTTGTCTTTTGAGTTAACCAATTCATCCAGGGTTCCCTCGTAAGCAACTTTTGCATCTTTCAAAAATATTGCACGGTCGGCAATAATTTTTGCACAAATCAAATCGTGTGTTACAACAATGGAAGTCATGTTAAGTTGCTTTTGTAAATTAATTATAAGTTCGCTTATTTCCTTCGAAGTAATCGGGTCGAGACCGGTTGTAGGTTCATCGTAGAACATAATTTCGGGTTCGGTAATTATTGCCCTTGCCAATCCGATACGTTTTCTCATTCCGCCCGAAAGTTCCGATGGCATTTTATCGATTGCTTCGGAAAGGGAAACAAGTTCCAGGTTTTTGTGTACACGTTCTTCAATTTCTTCTTCCGATAAATTATATCCGCCTTTACGCAATGGAAATTCGAGATTTTCACGTACCGTCATCGAATCGTACAATGCCGCACTTTGAAACAGAAAGCTGGTATGTTTGCGGACTTTATTCAATTCTTTGGTTGACAGTTCCAAAATATTTTTATCTTTAATATAAATATTTCCACCGTCCGGTTTGAGCAATCCGATTGTGCATTTCAAAAGAACGCTTTTGCCCGTACCGCTTCTGCCGAACACAATAAGATTTTCGCCTTCTTTTACATTTATCGAAACGTTATCCAGAACGGTGAAATCATCGAACCGTTTGGTAAGGTTCTCGATTCTTATAATGTTTACGTCGGCCATAACCACAAAGTAATTTTTACTAAAATGGTATCGAATAATAAAATCAGTAGGGAAGAAAGAACCACAGAAGTTGTGGATGCTTTCCCCACGCCTTCCGTTCCGCCTTCTGCCGTATAACCTTTGTAAGCGCCGACTAATCCGACGATGTAACCGAAAACAAAAGTTTTGGCAACACCGGGGATAAAATCGCTGAACTGCAGCATATCGATAACCGCATTTTTGTAATATTCGAAATTGGTCCCTTGCTCAATTGTAATTGCAAAGAAACTGCCGAATAATGCAATTGCTATAACATAAATCGTGAGCAAAGGCAAAGTAAAAGTTGTGGCAACAATTCTGGTAACAACAAGATACTTAAACGGATTAATCCCGGAAACCTCCATTGCATCAATTTGCTCGGTTACCCGCATCGATCCCAACTCGGCTCCGATACCGGAGCTTACTCTTCCGGCAAAAATCAGCGCTGTAATAACCGGACCCAATTCCCTTACAACGGAAAGGGCAACAGTGCCGGGGAGGTAATCGGTTGCACCGAAGCGCATAAATACCGGTAAACTTTGCATTGCCATAACCAACCCGATAATTAACCCCGTAACGCTCACAATCGGGAACGTTTTTACTCCAAGCTCGTTCATGTGTTTTTTAATTTCGGGTATTTCGTAAGGGGGAAGGAAAACTTCCTTGAAGAATTGCAAATTGAATATCGTCAATCCGCTTATGGTTGCAAAGAAGTTATATAAAAACTCGGAAAATGTAAGATTACGCTTAGTTAATATTCGTGGTAGATTCATTTCACCGAAAATTTTATTATTTACTAATATAACGAATATAGAAATAAGATTTTACGCAGTTTACGGTTAAAATGCGTTAACGATATGATTAATTTCCGGCTTTTTGTTTTTTTCCATTAAAATGGCAATTACATCGATCCGGCATTCGGTACCGGAAATATTATTTTCGTGAATATATGCTTCGCTAATTTTCTTTATTTGGTGCTGTTTACGCTTTGTTACGGCAAGTTCGGGCGGACCGAAATTAAAATTTTCACGGGTTTTAACCTCAACAAACACCAATGTGTCTTTATCTTTTGCCACAATGTCGATTTCTCCGTGTCCGAACCGGTAATTTCTCGTTACAATTTCGTAACCGAGATTTTTTAAATAATTTACTGCTAAATCTTCCCCCTTATCGCCGAAAGATTTTTTATATCTACTCATTATAAGATTAAATTATTGATTCTTGAATATCTAAAATCCTGCTAAGAAAACTTTTTCTGTGATATGGAGTTATGCCATATTTTTTAATTGCCGCAATGTGTTGCTTGGTTCCGTAACCTTTATTTCTTTCCCAACCGTATTCGGGAAATTTGCCGGATGCTTCGAGCATAATTCTATCCCGGGTAACTTTGGCAATTATTGATGCCGCTGCAATTGCGAAAGATTTTGAATCGCCTTTGATAACCGGTTGTGTTTTTATTTCACTGAAAAATGTTTTATTACCATCAATTAAAATTAAATCGGGGGTAGCTGATAATTTGGAAACAGCAATTTTCATGGCTTTGAGGGTGGCTTGCAAAATATTTATTCTGTCAATTTCATTTTGCCAAACTATTCCCGTACCGTAAGCCATGGCATTATTAATAATTTCGGGGAAAATTTCTTCGCGCGCTTTTTCAGTTAATTTTTTCGAATCGTTTACTTCTTTAAGGAAAAAGTCGTTATCGAAAATAACCGCAGCGGCTACTACGGGTCCGGCTAAAGGTCCTCTTCCCGCTTCATCAACCCCGGCAATTGCTTGAACCTCATTTGATAGAAATTTGTTGTCGAATGATTTCATTTTCAAATTGAAATATTACTTCCCAAATAAATAGCAGTTAATCCGAGCAACATATTGATTTTTAGTAAGTTGCTTAATCTTCTCAGATTCTCCGGTTTTACGTTGTTGAATAATTCTTTTACAAAATAAACGAACAAAGAATCGACAATTATTAAAACAAATATGAAATATTTAATATTATAGATATCTAAAAAATACGGAATAGTTGTAAAGATAATCAACAAAATAATTATGCCGGCAATAAGGTTGATGCTATGCTTTATTCCGAATTTGACGGGAAATGTTAAAAAGCCCGATTTTACATCACCTTCTATATCCTCAATGTCTTTCAAAACTTCACGTGCCAAGTTAACCATGAAAGCAAATAAAGCGGGGAAAATTCCCGCCTTCCAGTTTCCTACGGCTACTGCTCCGTATATGAATGCCATTCCCGTAAGAATTCCTACAACAATATTTCCAACCAAAGCAATCCTTTTAAGTTTAAAGGAATAAATAAAAAGCAGAAAACTCGTGATTAATACAATTGCAAATGCCGGTTTATTGATTTGCAGGGCAAGGTAAAAAGCAAAAAACTTAAGAATTGCAAAGAATGCCAGGGCTTCCTTTTTCGTCATTAATTTTTTTGGAATAACACGATGCGGACGGTTAATTTTATCCGTTTCCACATCAAAGTAATCGTTAATAACATTTCCGGCGGCGGCAACCAAAGCGCCGGAAACCGATGCCAAAATGATTTTATTTATCAATAGTTGGTCAACCGGGCAAATTAATCCCGCCAAAAATATAGTGGCAAAGGTAATTAATACGTTTACCGGTCTGGTGATTTTAATGTACGCAGCGGTTTTGTTTTTGAAATTCATTTTAAGATTTACTCTTGAAAAATTTGGATGTAATGTAATAAAATGAATTAAAAATTATTTAAAATTCCGAAGTGGATTAAACCTTTGCTGACCGGTGCGCCTTGCGGCACGGCGTAACTTATGTTAAGTATTCCAAGTGCGGATTCCAGACTAAAACCCAATCCGAAACTTTTTAGTACATCCGAAACCTCCGGTGTGTTGGTTTGTTCGTCTTTGTTCCGCAAGTAATAGCCGGCGTCGAAAAATAGAAAAGCATACGAAAATTCCGAAATCAAATAACGGTATTCCAAATTCGACCAAAGTAAGCGGTTGGCGGAAAATTGTTTTTCCCGGTATCCGCGCATTGAGTTCGTCCCGCCGAATTTATATAAATCGCTTACTTCAAGAGAGTTTCCGCGCAGTTCTTTACCGTGAACGGAAAGTTGTACCACCTGGTTTGTGAAGAGTTCGTAATAAAACGAAAAGTCGAGCTGTAATCGTTGCAAGCCGGTTACCGTTTGAGTTTGTGGAGTTAAAAATTGTTCCGGTCCGTTAATCTTTTTTGAACTGTAACTGTATGAGTTCACAAAAAGCAAACCCGATTTGGGCGCCAACGGATTATCCCGTGTGTCTATTTTTAATTCAATACCGGTGGAAATAGAATTTGAATTGAATACCGTAAATTTATTATTATTCCCGAGCACCGGAATAGTCGATTCGCTTACAATAAATACCGATGCCGAAATTTCCTCCGTCGTGAGATATTCAATATTTCCGCCGATTTTCCTTTTGATGTAAGTTGTATCTTGCTTGCGTTGGTATAAACCGGTTTTGAAATTAACCGGATAATCGAGAACCCAAGGTTCAAGATAATTTAATTCCAGTTCTTGCGAATACCGGTTTTCCTGAAGCCATTTAAAAGCAAATACCCGCCCGGTACCGAATAAATTACCCAATTTAACATTCGCAAAACCGGTGAAATATCCTTTTCCGTTCGTCCCGCTAGGCGGAACGTAGCCGAGAATACCATCGAAGAAATTGGTTTGTTTTTCTTTAACTTTAATTAATAAAATTCCTTTACCTTTAGAATTAAAATAAAATTCCGGTTTCCCCACTTTTTCGAAAAATCGTAGGCGGTTAAGTCTTTGTGGAATTCCGGCAATTTTCGATTCGGAATAAAGTTCTCCGGGCTTAATGCCGGCTGTCCGGATTATTACACCGGCTTTGGTTTTGGTGTTTCCTTCTATTTGTATTTTATCGATTTTGCCGAGTTGATTTTTTTTGATTAGAAATACTATACCGGCATAATGCCCATTGCCCGGTGGACCGGATGAGAAATTTACCGAATGAATTTTTACGGTTGCGAAAGGGAATCCCGAATTCTCAAAATAATTAATTATCCGTGAGATACTGTTTTCAATAATCTGCTTGCTGAAAATTTGACCATGCAGCGAGCGTAACACCGGCATGATTTTGAGCGAATCTTTTTCCGGAAGGGGATTTTGTATGCTTGTGGATTTAATTAAAGTCGGTTTCCCTTCGTTTATAATTAGTGTGATATTTATTTTTCCGGAATCCGCCGGAGAATCAATTGAGATTGAATCGATTTTAAAATTGTAAAACCCCTCTTCCGCCAATTTTTTTGAAATCCGGTTTGCTATTGTATCGTGAAGCGATTTTTGATTTTTAATATTTTTAATATTTTGAATTTTAATCCAATTCAAATAATCTCCGGTCTTAAAAATTTTATTCCCTTTTACGGAAAATTTCCCAATGGTTTGGGCTGAAAAAGAAACCGGAAGAAAAAATAAAAATATTAAATATTTAAATTGTTGGAGAGTCATCAATCAATTTCATTTTTTTCCCGACAGGCATCAATTTTACGTCACCGGATAATTTTTCAGCATCTTCAAGGTTTACCGAGCATACTTTCCATTGTGAAGCATTAACGGCGCCAAGTGCAGCAGCAAGTTTTGTAAAATCATCGAACACCATCGATTTGTGTAAACCGTAAACTATTCCGGCAACAAATGCGTCTCCGCTTCCAGTTCCGTCAATTTCCGCTACAGATGGGTTTTCAAATTTGTAATGAAAGTTAAATTTACTTGCGTAACCGGTATTTGCACCGTCGGTAAGGAAACCCAATTTGATATTTTGTGAATACAGATAATTAAGAAAACCGATTTTTTCCTTTTCAGATGAAAGCGGAATCTGAAGCGAGCCGGAAATTTCTTCGATGTTACCGTGAAAGACTGTAGGACCTTTTTCCAAGCATGTTTTAAGGTGATTGCCGTAAGTATCGAGTATTGAAATTTTATCGTATTTGTTCGCAAGTTCAATACCGTACGGAAATATTTCATCAGTTAATTCATTTGGCGAGCTACCGGAAAATACAATTATTGAATAATTGCTTATTGCCTTTTCCAGTTTTTCAATAAAATGGGAAACTTCTTTTCCGGTAATTCCGGAGTCCGGACCGAAAAAAGTGGTCAGTTGTTTTTTCTCTTTTTCTATAATCAACGCTGCGGTTCTTGTTTCCGATTTTGTGGAAACAACGGAGTGATTAATTCCTTCCGTTTCAAGAACCCTTCGTAAAATTTTACCGTTATACCCACCGAGGAAAGTAATTGCAAGATTTTTAACGCCTAATTTATTCAATTGCCTGCTAACGTTAATTCCTTTACCGCCGGCTGCGTACCTGAAACCGGCATTGCGGTTTTCAGTACCCCACAAAATAGATTTGTAAACAAAGCGTTGTTCCAAAAGCGGATTGAGAGTAACCGTGAGAATCATTTAACCGTCGTTTTAATTTTCATTGTCTGTATCTGTACCAATCGCCGAAGACCGGGTTAACCAAATAATAATCGCCGAAATTGGTTCTGTCGACAAATATAAAGGTTTTGTTCAAATCGTAATATAACCAAACCTCGTATGGCTTGGAGTCGATGGCAACTGGTTGGCGTTCAACTTGGTTGGGCGGACCCAAAGTAATGTATATCATTCCCATGTCCGTTTTCCAACCGTCGTAATAACTCTTGAAGTGGGCGTTGGCATACGCTACCCGTCTGAAATATTCGTTCAAAACTTCATTTTCGATTGTATTTGGAGAAGGATCTTTTTTCTTCCAAAATGCAATAAACCGGTTCAGTTTATCTTCGTAAGTTTTCCCTTCCTTAATATAATTGATTTCATTGTGCGAAGCGATGTAAATCATTTGCTCTATTGCTTGATCCAAATCGGTTATATTGCTTGGGAATCCGTAAATTTTCGATACGAACCGTTTACCTATTCCCTTAATATTTTTGCCCTCTTCGTTTTTCAGCTGCACAAGTAAATCGTAATTGCCAAGCGTAAAACTTTGATGTTCAAAACTTTGATAAATAACATTTTTACCTTTGTCCAGTTTTAAGGAACCGCTTTTCTGTGCAACCAATTTTTTCTTCTGGTTTCTTAATGAGTAATCGATTTGTATCGTCCGTTCTTTATCGGAATAGACTTCGAAGAAGAAAATAATTGAGGAATCCCGTGTGGTTATAATTTGCGAAATGTTAGGCAATATCCGGTCACCCGATTTAGTTCTGACAATCCGGTCGGCCAAAATTATATCGCTTACTTCAACCGAATCTTTGAAATTCAATACTTCTATGGGTGTTTTAATTTGGTAATTTTTTCTCGAATCGTAATCTTCTATGGTGCAACCCAGAATATATTTTCCCGGTACCAAGTCGAATGTTTTATAACTTAAATTCGAACTGCTTTTCGAAATTGTCCGGTTAAAATACGGAGTAACAATTTTCTCTTTCCAAGTGCGTTCGGTAACAATTTTTTCATCTTCGTCGTAGAAGGTAACCGTTACGAAATAGTTAGCTTCAAATTGATCTCTGGATTTTACAAATTGGATATTCGAATACGGTACGGCTAAAAAAACGGCAACTTTGGTTTTGCCCACCTTATCGCTTTTATAATTTGCAATATCGAAATAGAAGCGCGGCTGGAAAACAACCTCGTTTTGGGACGCTTCAACTTGAGCGGAAATTACCGATGTTACCAGCAGAAGTAATATTGCTAATAATTTTTTCATTTTTAATCTCCCGCTAAGAAGGTATCTCCCCGTATAAATCGTACTCGTCCGCATCGGTTACTTTTATGGTATAAAACTCACCTTCTTGCAATTTAATTTTATCTTTGGAAACCAGAATTTCTCCGTCAACTTCCGGGGTATCACGTTCACTTCTTCCAATGTAATAATTATCTTGAACTTCGTCAATGACAATTTTAAGCTCTTTTCCAATCAATTTTTTGTTTTTGTTAAGAGATATTTTACTTTGCAATTCCATTAATTGAGCCAACCGTTCTTCTTTTGTTTCGTCCGGAACCGGATCGCCCATAGCGTAGCTGTATGTATCGTCTTCTTGCGAATATTTGAAAATTCCAATCCGGTCGAATCCGGTTTCTTCTATAAAATTATACAATTCATTAAACTCTTTTTCTCCCTCGTTCGGATATCCGACGATAAAAGTTGTGCGGAGTGTTAATTCCGGAATTTCAGTACGCAATTTTTCAATTAAGTTAATAGTCGATTTCTTTGTGATTCCGCGCCGCATCGATTTGAGTACCGGGTCGGAAATATGTTGAAGCGGAAGATCGATGTAGTTACATATTTTCGGATTATCACGGATTTCCTTCATCACATCAACAGGAAAGTGTGACGGATAAGCATAGAGCAAGCGTATCCATTCCAAATTTTCAATTTCACTCAGTTGATGTAAAAGTTCCGCCAGGTTCCGTTTGCCGTAAATATCTTTTCCGTAATCCGTAGTATCTTGCCCGATAATTATCAACTCTTTAACGCCTTTCGAAACAAGCGATTCGGCTTCGGCTTTCAGTTTATCCACCGGAAATGATTTATGTCCGCCCCGCATGAGAGGAATTGCGCAAAACGAGCACGGGTTGTCGCACCCTTCCGAAATTTTCAAATATGCATAATGCTTCGGTGTGGTGATAATCCGCTCGCCCAAAAGATTGTTTTTTAAATCGAGATTCAGTTCTTTCAAAATTCCCTCGTAATCTTCAGTGCCTAAAAATGCATCGACTTCCGGAATTTCTTTCTTCAATTCTTTTGAATATCGGGCGGAAAGACAACCGGCTACAATTACTTTTCCGATTTTCTTATTCTTTTTTAATTCGATTGCATTTAAAATCGTATTAATCGATTCCTCTTTGGCGGGATTGATGAATCCGCAAGTATTGATAATGATTGTATCGGCTTCGTCCGGGTTCGAAACTATATTAAAATCGTGTGCATTTAATTGCCTGATTAATCTTTCCGAATCGACAATGTTCTTTGCACAACCGAGAGTTATAACTTCTATGTTCTTTTTGTTTTTCATTGTTTCCTTTCATTATAAAAAATAACCGCTTCCAAAAAAATGAAAAGCGGTTTTCAAACTTAAATAATAGTTAAGCAAATCAGAAATTATTTTGAACCTTTGTAATAATTCATTGCCTCGGGAAGAAGTTTTTTGATATCGGCAATTCGGGTTTCATCGGACGGATGCGTGCTTAAAAATTCGGGCGGAGCTTGTCCCTTTTTCATTTTTGCCATCCGTTGCCAAAATGTTAATGCGTTATTTGGATTGTATCCGGCAATTGCCATGAAAATTAATCCTAGATGATCGGCTTCGCTCTCTTGCAATCTGCTGAATGGAAGTAATACACCAACTTGAGCGCCTATTCCATATGCCGCCATCCAAAGTTGCTGGGTTTGTTCCGGTTTGTTGCGTAATGCATAAGCGAGACCTACGCCACCAAGTTGTGCAAGTAATGCTTGAGACATTCTCTCGGCTCCATGCTCGGCAATTGCATGCGAAATTTCATGACCCATTACAACGGCAATTCCGTTTTCGTCTTTACATATTGGTAAAATTCCGGTGTAAAACACCACTTTGCCACCCGGCATGCACCAAGCGTTTGCTTTAGGGCTTTCCACCAGATTGAATTCCCAATCGTATCCTTGCAACCTGTCCGCCATTCCTTTTTCATTTAAATATTTTTCGACGGCTGTTTTAATCCGTTTCCCTACATTTTTTATTAATGCCGTTTTCTTTTTGTCGTTGCTTAATTTATGTTCTTTCAGAAACGAATCGTATTGCTGGAAACTCATTGAAAGAAGTGATGAGCTTGGAATCAAACTCAATTGTTTTCTGCCGGTCAATGGAACCGTGCTGCATGAATAGACGAATAAGATAACGGATAAAAAAATCCCGAAATGTTTTAACGCTTTATTCATAAATATTCCCAATTTTATAAGACTGATAACAAAAAATATTTTTAAAATATTTGAAAATCAAATACGTAAAGAAATTAGTCTTTTTTTACCGGAGTTTTTACCGGTGGCGGATTCCATCCCACAACAGAACCTTCTTTTACTTTTGCCAGATAGGGTGAAAGTGTTGTACCTGGTAAAGTTCTCACGTTGTTTTCCAATTGAATGGGTCCTATTCCCGTACCGGCACCGATTTTGCAATTGTTACCGATTTCGACCAAACCGTATCTGAATTTACCGGCGCCTTCGTATGCATGAACCGTCACGCGTGTGAAAGCCCCCATCAAAGTATTGTCGCCGATGAAAATCAACTCCGGTCTGAAATGATCGAGCCACACCAATTGCATAATTTCGGCTCCTTTGCCAACGTGCACACCCATCCAACGCAGAAATTTGTTTTTTGCAGGTGTGCCTTTCAAGAAAAAGGAAACGGCAACTTGAAATAACAATAATGCTCTTCGGCAGAACGGTAAATTAAGTTTGCGCCAATTGATTGAATTTTTTTCTTCCGCATCGCCCAAACCGGAGAAAGTGTAATGTCTCCGCACGGGAGTTAAAAATTTTTCCAGATTTTCCCTTCCTTCTTGTGTGCGGGGGTTCAAAGTGTTTACGTCCGTACCCTTTCCGCCCGAAGTTTTACTGATAAAAATTGTGCGGTTTTGTTTTTTCCCCAATTTGATTGCACGTTCAATAATTTCGGTGGTAACCATTTTCATAACTTCTTCGGGAGTTTTGTTCCGGTACTTTTTCATTTTTGCCTTCTCTTATTTTAATTGTTAGCCGGTTTCAGTTTGAGGAGTAGCAATAACAGAACTAGAATAAAGTAAAATACAAATACACTGCCGGAGCAGTAAAAAGCAATGAGTCGAATCTGTCGAATATTCCTCCGTGCCCGGGAATAATGGAAGATGAATCTTTCACACCGGCGTCACGTTTAATTAAACTTTCAACCAGATCACCAATTTGCCCGATAATTCCCACAATCATCCCGGTTACGATGGCATCTTTCCAACTTAAAATGTTCAATCCTAAAAATTTTGCCGCAATCATTGTAACAATTGCGAAAACGAATCCGGCAATTGCACCTTCCCAACTTTTTTTCGGACTAACGCGGGGGAACAGTTTATGTTTACCGAAAGCAGTTCCTAAAAAATATGCAGCCGAATCACAAATCCAAATGGAAGCGAATAATGTAATTATTAAATATCCGCCGCCGGTATAGCTGCTTTGTGTTATGTTAAACAATTCGCGCAATTCAACTATTGCTCCGGCGAAAAATCCAATATAAAAAATTCCGGTAAGCGTTGTGCCCAAATTCAGTATCGCCGAACCTTCGTTGCGGAACAATTCATTAATGAGAATTATGATAACAATCAACAATGCCAATAATTTAAAATTAAAATAATTGAAATATGAATTGGTTATTATCAAAAACACAGAAGCTAAACCGACTTTTATATTCACATTTGCAGATTTGTTGTTAACCATTATGGCAAATTCGTGGAATGCGATAAGTCCTATGCCCAAAACAAAAACGAGAAACGGAATTTTTCCGTAATACGATACGCCGATTATCAACGGAATTGCCACAATGGAAACGAGTATTCTGGTGAGCCGGTTTGATAATGCCACTATTTTGTATCCGGATTATTTTCTTTGTTAATATCGTTAATTATTTCGGATGCCGTCTTCAGGTCGTTACGTCTGACCAATACTTTAATTACGGCCAAATCGCCAACCGCAGGAAAGCTTTGGTCTTTTTGCGAAAGCACCAGTGTTTCAATTCCTGCGCTTTCCAGATTTGCTTTTAGCATATCAGCTTCAATAGAATTATCGGTGGTGTAAATTATAATCCAGTCTTCCGGTTTAACCAGATGCCCTTCGAATTCTTCAACGGGAATCAGCTCCACTCCACAGTCGGCACACACGGTTATTCCGTCAACATATTCGGCTTCGCATTTCGGACAAATCATTGATAGCTCCGTTTGTTTGTTTGAGGATATTTTTTCTTAATATAAAATACCAATCCGCCGAATAAAATCAACAGGAAAAAGAAAATAATTAGTGGTTCCGTTATCCCACTTTCCGGAACTACGTTCGATTCGATTAAATCTTCTTCCCCGAAAAGAAAGTAAGCCGTTACGGCTGTAAAATTGTTGATGAAATGTAAAATCATCGGGATGAAAATAGAATTTGTAGTATAAGCCGCCCAACCTAAATAAAATCCAAGTGCAATTAGCGGCAGCAAACCGTACGGATTAAAATGATACAGTCCGAAAAAAATTGCGGTAATTAAAGCAGACCAATACGGTTTAAGCCTTTGCTCGAAACTTTTTTGAACAAAACCCCGGAAAAACACTTCTTCGCATATAGCAGGCGTAATTGCCACCACAACCACTATTAAAAGCGCATCAATAAAATTGTTTGCCGTAAGGATTTGTCCGTAAGTTTCTTCAACAAGTTTATCAAGTTTATCCAAAATTTGTTTTGTATGTTGAACCAGTTGGTTGTTTTGTGCCAACTGTTCGATAAAATAATTTTGTATATACAAATAATTTTGAAGCAGCGGAATTAGAATTATTATTCCGGCAGAAAAAAGAACAATTTGTTCTTTCGAAGGATAACGAAAACGGATCACTGTGGTAACGTCTTCATAAACCATTTTGGACAGGAGCAATGCGGGGAAAAGTATGAAAAGAATTTGACCGCCCATGGTCATTAATCTTACAGCGTTAATGTCCGCATTTTGGAAATCCATTCCGAAAATCAGAAGGGTTAGTATTCCGCCAACCAATTGGTAAAGGATAAAAACCCCGATTAATCCCGTTACCGCTGCGGTTACGGGTGATACGGACGGATGGAGTTCCGGTTCGTTTCCATATTTGAACGAATCGTTATTCATCGTACGGAAAAATAAAAAAAACGCTTGATAATTGCTTGATGTTGAAATAATGGGTGATTGAAGGAAGATATTATTAAATTTTAATTGTAGAAAACATAGTTTTCCGGATCTAGTACTTTGTAACCGGAAAGGAATTGATACTTTCAAAAAAGTAAGAACATTTGAAAATATCGGAGCAGGTAAACAATTTTTTGCAATTTTAAAATAAAAATATCATGAAAAGCATCATTACAATATTAATTTCATTACTACCGGTAATTTCAGTTTTAGCCCAAAACCGTTCACCGTTACTAACAGGCACGGTAAATATTTCAATAACCAAAGGTACATTTTCATGCGATTTGACTTTAAGCGATTTGCCGGATGTGGAAGATTATTTTATCCGGCTCAATTCGGGAATGAATTTGCTCAACATTAAAAGCGTTGCGGATGATGATTCACTTTTATATTATGAAAAATCTTTGGTTGATACTTTATCGACCGGTGAATCTGCCGCTTACTATTTTCCCGGTAAAAACGGGAAAGGGAAATATCTTCCCTCCGCTCTACGATTTAAGTATGTGGGAAAATATCCTGTTGTTAAAGATACCGCACGCGATTATATGTTAGTGGATTGGAAAGGGAACATTGCCTTTAACGGTTATTCGGTTAGAACGGACGGAATGCAATCTTGTTGGTATCCGGTATTGTACGACGTTAAGAACGATAAGGCATTTTACAAAGTTAGGTATGACCTTACCATAACCTGTGAAGACTGCACTGTATTGTACCTTAACGGCTCGCCGCCGGTGAAACTGAAAAGTAGTAATTTCAAGAGTCAATTACCGTTCGAACTTGCATTGTTTTGCGGTAACTATAATTTCTCCGGAAGTAAAAACACATATTTTCTGAACACGGATTTTTCCCGTGATGAAATGAAAAGATTTTCGGAAGTTGTAGATTCCTTCAAAAATTATTATTCGGAAAAGTTAAAAATTCCTTACGGGGGAAATACTATATCTTTTATTAATACAACTCCGGTTTCCAAAAAACAATCATGGCTTTTTGTCTCGTTTCCTTCTTTCATAAGCGTTGGTTGGGATAATAAATTCAGAGTGATTATAGACGGCTCGAAACTTCAAAACATGTACCGGGCATTTCTCGCACACGAACTGGCGCATTACTATTTCGGAACTTACAAAACTTTCAATTCGCCATTGAGCTACGCACTTTTGGAAGGTCTTGCCGAATATTCGTCTTCTTTGTTAACCAAAAATTTGATTGACCGGCAGGTTTATGAACAAATTGTTTTGAAGAAAATCAAAACACTCCAAAATTTCAATGCCGTTCCCATTTCAGAAATCCGTTCCGAAAAAGATTACAAAAATACGGGTGTTTATGCTTACGTTTATGTGCCCGTTGTTTTCTTGGCTGTGGAAAAAGAAATCGGTGAAAACAAAATGTGGCAATGGTTGAGTGAAATCGTACGGAGCGGCAACGTTTTAACCGGTTATAATTTTTTGGTCTCTACTTTGAAGAGTGTGTTGCAAAATGATAAACTGCTGAAACGGATTGAGGAAAAGTATTTTAAAAGTGAAAATTCTTTGAAAAATATTTTAGATAAAATAAACCTTGAATAACCGTCGCTTGTAAAGCATAATAACTGCTGTGCAGGAAACATAACCCGGAAATACTTGTACAAAAAATAAAATAGATTTTTTATTGAAGTGTTCCGCCCGGTTCATTAAATTTTTAGGTTTGTTAAAATGAACAATTTGTTGAATAATCCGCTCTTTTTAATTCCGCTAACCACTGGATTGATTTTTGTGGTTACCGGTTTTGTGATGTTGAAGTTCCCTCCGAAAAAAATCAATTATTTTTACGGATACCGTACCGCCAATTCAATGAAAAATCAAGCAAGGTGGGATTTCGCTCAAACGTATTCTGCCAAAGAAATGATAAAGTACGGTTGGGTTTTATTGTTAATTTCGCTGGTGGGAATAATTTTTCAACCGGAAAAAGGTGCTGAAACGTTAATTGGTACCGGTGTGATGATTTTTATTTTTATGGTAATTGTAATTGCTTTGATAATGAAGGTGGAGAAAGAAATAAAAAATAAATTTGGCGGATAATTAATAAGCATACCCGAAAAATTTATTTCGTAAAACAAATTTTCGAAAGTTTGAAAAATTAAGAACAAGCGGAGTTAACTTCTTATAGCGGTTTTTATTTAACCTTTTCGCAAAATTTCAACACCTTCACTTTTGGCAACAATCACTTTGCTTGCCAGCCCTATGAACAAACCGTGCTCAACTATACCGGCGCGTGCTTCAAGTTTTTGCGCAAGAGCTGCGGGGTTTTCTATCGTTCCGAAATCCGTATCCAAAATAAAATTTTCTTCATCGGTTACATAAGGTTCCCCGTTTCCGTTTAATCTCAACCGGGGTTTTCCGCCCAAACGGGATAAAAAATTTCTTTCCGGTTCTAATGCAAACTGAAGAACTTCCACCGGCACTGCCCACTTTTCACCCAAATTTACGGATATTTTGGTCTCGTCAACTATTATAATTTCCGCTTTACTTGCTTGCGCCACCACTTTTTCTCGTAACAGTGCGCCACCTCCGCCTTTGATTAAGTTAAGATTCTCATCAACCTCGTCGGCTCCGTCTATCGTTAAATCGATTTCCGGATTACGGTTAAGATTTGTTAACGGAATTCCCAATTCTTTTGCCAAAGTTTCCGTTTTTCCGGATGTAGGAATGCCCGTTATATCGTGAAGTTCACCCGATTTTAATTTTTCCGAAATTTTCAACAGAGCATATTTGGTTGTGCTTCCCGTGCCCAATCCGATTATCATTCCCGGCTGAACGAATGAAACGGCTTTTTCGGCTGCAATTCTCTTTAATTCTTCAGAATTCATTTAATCCTCTATTGGAAATAGTTAAAAAAATATTTTATTTTACTAAAATAGGGAAAATTCATTAACCTTGTTATTAGAACGCAATATAATTAAATTTCGGACTCAAATTTTTATTAATGCATAAAGTAAATAAATGGAAAAAAATAAAGTATATATAGAAACTTACGGCTGCCAGATGAACTTGGCGGATTCGGAAATAGTTAAAAGCATTTTGAAAGACAAAGGTTATGGTTTTACCGACGATTTGAATTCCGCTAACGTTATTTTGCTTAATACATGCAGCGTGCGTGATAATGCAGAGCAACGTATTTACGGTCGCCTTGGAAACATTAAAAAACAAAAAGATAACAATCCCGGTACGGTTATCGGCATTCTCGGATGTATGGCCGAACGCTTGAGAAAAGATTTAATCGAAGAAAAACAAATCGTCGATTTGGTTGTTGGGCCCGACGAATACCGCAGACTTCCCGAATTTATCGATACGGCTTATGCAGGAGAAAAAGGAATCGGTGTCAAACTTTCCAAAACCGAAACATACGATGATATAATTCCATACCGCGAAGACGGTTTGAGTGCATGGATTTCGGTTATGCGCGGTTGCGATAAATTTTGTACTTTTTGTGTCGTTCCGTTCACACGCGGAAGGGAAAGAAGCCGTAACCTCGATTCGGTGGTTAATGAAGTAAAACAACTTTCCGGAAGAGGATTTAAAGAAGTTACGTTACTGGGTCAAAACGTAAACTCTTACAACGATAACGGAAGGGATTTTGCCGATCTACTTGCTGCCGTTGCAGTTGTCGATAGCTCCATGCGCATAAGGTTTACTACCTCGCATCCGCAAGATTTATCGGATAAACTTTTGTACACCATTGCCGAGCATGAGAATCTATGCAATTATATTCACTTACCGGTTCAATCCGGTTCCGATAGGATTTTGGAGTTGATGAACCGCACTTACACTATTGAGCATTATTTGAATCTTATCGAAAAAGCACGAAAGATAATTCCGGGTGTAAGTTTTTCAACCGATATAATTGCCGGTTTCCCGACCGAAACGGAAGAAGACCATAAAATGACTTTGGAAGTAATGAGGAAAGTCCGGTACGACGGCGCTTACATGTTTAAATATTCGCCCCGCGAAGGCACCAAAGCGTACAAAATGAAAGACGACGTTCCCGAAGAAGTAAAGGGAAGAAGATTGAGTGAAATTATAGATTTGCAGCAAAAAATCTCCTATGAAATAAACCAAACGTTAATAAACACTACAGAAACGGTTTTGGTTGAAGGTTTCAGCCGGAAATCCGATGAATTCCATTCGGGAAGAACCGGAACAAACAAAGTGGTAATTTTCCCCGTAATGAACGGAGTTAAAGCAGGGGATTACGTCAGTGTGAAAATAAACCGGGCAACTTCCGCTACCCTGTTCGGGGAAGTGGAAAAAATATTGGCAATAGAAAAAACAAGCATTACAAAAACCGGGTAATAAAATGAAAACCAAGTCTAAAATTACAATTTTAATAATTTTGCTTTTAACAATTGTGCTTTTTGCCCAAAACACAAACGTTACGGCTGCATTGCACGATATTGAAAACGGAAACATTTCCGGAGCGAAAAGCAAATTGGAAAAACTGAAAAAACAATCTCCGTCCGATCCTTCCGTTATTTTTCTGGAAGGAGTGTTGATTGGCGACGGAAACAAAGCATTGGAAAAATACAAAACGGTTTACGAAAACTATCCCGGAAGCAAATATGCCGACGCTTCACTTTACAGGATGTTTTCTTATTATTATGCTGTTGGTTCTTACAAAAGGGCGCAAAAATATTTGAACGAACTAAAAACCCGGTATCCAGCTTCCCCGTACATTAAAGCTGCTGACAGAACAATTCCGAGTGATGATGAAGTTTCGCCAGTCGAATCGGATAAGCCTGTGAAGGAAAAGCAAGGTTTGCAAACAAAAGAATATTTCACTATTCAAGCCGGAGCTTTCACTAATTACGAAAATGCAAAAAAGTTACAAAAAAAATTAACTTCTGCCGGTTATGTATCGAAAATCACTTCGAAACAAGTTGGCGGTTCATTTCTCAATATTGTAACTGTAGGAAAATATTCTTCCCGTAAGGAAGCCGAAAAATTTCTTAAAATTCTGAAACGTGATTTCTCGCTCGAAGGCAGGATAAAAAAAGTCGGCAAATAAAATGAAACTTACTTTTATAGGAACCGGTTCGGGTAAAACACGAATCGATCGTTTCCATTCTTCCCTGCTTTTTTCAATCGACGGATTTAATTTGTTGGTCGATGCGGGTGACGGGGTCTCCAAAGCTTTACTTTTGGCAAATGTGGATTTTAATTCCATTGATGCAATACTGTTTTCCCATTATCATGCCGATCATTTCGGAGGAATAGCTTCTCTGTTTACACAAATGAAATTGCATGGCAGAACGGAAAAATTAAAATTTTTTACTCATAAATCACTCGTTGAACCGTTGGTCAATTATTTGAATTCAACTTATCTGTTTTTTGAAACCGCAGGATTCGAAGTTGAAACTTACGGGTTCGAATTTGGGGAAAAATTTGAAATTACAAACGACCTGAATATAATTGCGAAACAAAACAACCACGTAAAAAATTCACACGGACTTCCCACTGAAAATGTCAGCTTTGTTTCCTCCGGTTTTTTATTCGAAACCGGCGGAAAGAAAATTTTCTATACTTCCGACGTTGGAGACCCAAGAGATTTATTGA
This sequence comes from Melioribacteraceae bacterium, assembly GCA_026983955.1. Lineage (GTDB taxonomy): Bacteria > Bacteroidota > Ignavibacteria > Ignavibacteriales > Melioribacteraceae > BMS3ABIN04. The sequence goes on along the minus strand of JALSTB010000038.1, from coordinate 38,827 downwards.
TGTTTGAAAATCAAAAAATAGATTGGTTTATTACGGAAACTACACACGTGACAACCGCCGATATTCAAACGGCTGTGGAAATACTTAAACCCGCAAAAGTTTTTCTTACACACATAGATGAAGAAGATGAAGCCGATTTAATCAATTGGTTGAGCAAAATTAACGACGGTAAATATATTCTTGCGGAAGACCGGAAAGAATTCCTTTTGTAAATGAAATTAATTTTGGAACATTTTCGTTTTCCGGTTGATATATTATTGTTTTTTTAATTTTATTTTGTTGTAAATTAAATATTCAATCGGTTAACGCTGGGTAACGGTAATGCAAAGTGATTTGCAAAAAGAGAATTTCGGTATAATTTTCAAATCCAGAAAAATGCGCGACTTGGTGGATATTGCCCTCCAGGTTGCACAATCGGATATTTCCGTTCTGCTTTACGGTGAAAGTGGCGTAGGCAAGGAAGTTTTTGCTAAAGTTATTCACAAAGCGAGCAAGCGGGCTGATAAACCGCTGCTTTCGATTAACTGCGGTGCCATACCCGAAGGAATTTTGGAAAGTGAATTGTTCGGCCATAAAAAAGGTTCGTTTACCGGAGCGGTGGACGACAGAAAAGGTTACTTCGAACTTGCCGACGGTGGCACCTTGTTCCTCGATGAAATTGGTGAGATGCCCCTTACCACTCAAGTGAAACTTTTGCGTGTTCTCGAAACCCAGGAAATTATGCCCGTCGGAAGTGAAACCGTTAAAAAAGTAGATGTTAGAATTATTGCTGCTTCCAACCGCGATTTGCAAAAGGAAGTAGATGCAAAAAGATTCAGACAAGATTTGTATTTCCGGCTAAAAGCCGTTACACTTGTTATTCCACCACTCCGTGAAAGGAAGGAAGATATTCCCGCATTAGTGGAACATTTTCTCAAACAATATTCTGAAAAAAACAAAATCCCGCTTCCTACACTTACACATGATGCTTTGGAATTACTGATGGAATACCCGTGGCCCGGAAACATAAGGGAATTGAAAAACACAATCGAATCGGCAATTGCATTAACTAAAAACGGAATTTTGGATTCAAGCGCTTTTCTGCCCTTGCTTACAAGCAGACAGATTGAAGACGATCCGCGTCATCTGCCGATGCAAGTTTACAAATCGGCCGAATCGATGGACCGTGAAATGATTCTTGGTGCACTGATTGAAATCAAAAAAGACTTAAATGAATTGAAAGGTTTTGCTTATAAAAATCAAAACATAAATGAAAACGGAAACCATGATGTAGAGGTTGAAGAAATAATTCCGTTGGATGAATTGGAAAAAAACGCAATCAAAAAAGCATTGAAATTTACAAAGGGAAATAAACGGAAAGCGGCGCAATTGTTAAAAATAAGCGAAAGAACACTTTACCGGAAAATCAAAGAATATGGAATATCGTAAAGACTACATTAAACGTAAAATTATAAAATTTGTGATTGCCGGAATGGCAATCGTCCTTTCCTCGTGCAGTTATTCGTTTACCGGTGCTTCGGTTCCGCCGCATCTGAAAACCATTGCAATTCCTAATGCCATCGATAGAAGCGGCTCGGGCGAACCGAATTTGCGCGACGATTTTACGAATGAATTGATTCAAAAATTCCTCAACGATAATTCGCTTCAGGTAACAAGCAAAACCAATGCCGATGCCTTGCTCGAATGTACAATAGTATCTTTAACCGACCAACCGGTGGTTATTGCCGGCGGCGAGGATGTTACAAAACGAAGGGTGAAAATTAATGTGAGAGCAGTTTATAAAGATTTGGTAAAAAAGAAAAAAATTTTCGAAAGAACCTTTTCCAACTACAGCGATTACAATAACACCGGCGATATTCTTTCCCAGCGTAACGAGGCAATAAAAAATGCAATAGATAAAATTACCGAAGATATTTTGCTGGGTGTCGTATCCGATTGGTGAAAATTAAAATAAGATAAAATATCTGTTAAATTGTTATATTTAAGATTATCATTTTAAAGATTTTCGAATGTTTGCACTTCATCCAAATTTATATTGAACTTGTTCCTCTTACCGTTGTTGTTCTTATTTACTAACTAATTTTTAGAAGGAAAAATGTTACTTGACGAAATTGTTTTAATCACATATATAATTTCCCTCACCGTGCTTTTAATTTTTGCAAGCCACGGTTTCATTATGCTTTACTATTACCGGAAATATTTCAAACATGCACACGACGCAGTTGATACGGAAAAATTTGACAAAACCGTAACCATTCAACTACCCATCTACAACGAATATTATGTTGTTGACAGGCTAATTAATGCCGTTTGCGAAATAGATTACCCGAAAGACAAACTTGAAATTCAAGTATTGGACGATTCGACCGACGAAACATACGACCTTCTGAAAAAATTGGTTGCGGAAAAAAAGAAGGAAGGTTTCGACATAAAACATATTCACCGCACAAACCGGAAAGGATTTAAAGCCGGAGCTTTGAAAGAAGGACTTAAAACCGCCAAAGGTGAATTCATTGCAATTTTCGATGCCGATTTCGTCCCCCAAAAAGATTTCCTGAAAAACACTTTGAGATATTTTGTTAAACCCAACATCGGAATGGTGCAAACCAGATGGGAACATCTGAATGAAGATTATTCCATTTTAACCAAAATTCAAGCCCTTGCTTTGAACGGACATTTTGTTATTGAACAGGCTGTGCGGAACAAAGCGGGATTTTTCATAAACTTTAACGGAACCGGCGGAGTTTGGAGAAAAGAATGTATTATTAATGCCGGAAACTGGCACGACGATACGATTACGGAAGATTTGGATTTGAGTTACCGCGCACAACTTAAAGGCTGGAAGTTCGTTTACTTGAAAGATTTTACCACTCCTGCTGAGTTACCTTCGGAAATTAACGCTCTGAAAGCACAACAATTCAGATGGACTAAAGGCGCTATCGAAACCGCTAAAAAACTGCTCCCCGAAGTTTGGAAATCGAAATTGCCTTTTAGAATTAAATTGCAATCAACTTTCCATCTTACCAACAATATCGTTTTCCCGTTTATTTTGCTTGCGGGAATTTTGAACGTACCGCTGGTTTTCATCAAAAACAGCGGACCTTACGAACCGTTCTTCAATTTAATGTCCGTTTTCGTTTTGGCTTTCATAAGCTCCTTTCTGTTTTATCTTTACGCTCAAAAAGATATTTCCAAAGATTGGCGGAAAAAAATGGCTCTGTTTCCTATTTTTATGGCGGGAAGTATGGGATTTGCTGTGAATAATTCCCGTGCCGTGGTCGAAGGCTTGCTCGACCGTAAAAGCGAATTTGTAAGAACCCCGAAATTTAGAATTGTAAATAAAAACGATTCTTTTATGAAGAATAAATATCTAACGGTAGGCAGACTCGATTCATCAACAATTATTGAAATAATTTTAGCTGCATACTGTTTTATTGGGGTTGTTGCTTCAATCTATTTTATGGAAATTGCGGCATTGCCGTTTCACTTGATGTTTTTCCTTGGCTTTAGCTCGGTTGCAGCTCTTTCTCTGAAACAAGCAAAATTAAAAGGCAGATTTAAATAAATGGAAAATAACACTGAATTGGTTAATCAACCCGATAAGTTTATTCTTATCTATGAAATTAACAATGAGTCGCCACTTTTTGCTTACGCTGCCGATAAAACTTTGAAAGCCGGTAACGTGGAAAAAGCAATTGATATTTTGGAAAAAGGTTTGGCAAAATATCCCGATTATCCAACCGCTTATTTGATTTATGCAAAAGTACTTGCCGCAGCCGGGAAAAAACAAGAAGCCTACGGGGCGTTGGGCAAAGCCACCGCTTTACTTGGTTATGATGAGAGCGGGGAACGGTATAAAAATTTGGTGAATGAAATTTTCGATACCCGGATTCAAAGTCAGGACAAAACCGGAACAACTCCGGATAAATTTGAAGCCACAACATCCGGTAATGAGAAAGACCAAACCGAGTTTGAAGACAATTTGGAAATATTGGCAAAAGAACTTGAAACCGCAAAAATTAAAGCTGTCGATATTCCAGCGGAAGTAATTGAAAAACATAAAAAATTAACGGACTCGAACAATAAAATTATTACCGAAACATTAGCCGGTATTTACTTGGATCAAAACGTTTGGGATAAAGCGCTCGAAATTTACAAAGAATTGATTAATATCCGTCCGGAAAAAGCCGGTTTCTATCGCCAAAAAATTGCCAGGATTGAGGAAATAATTGCAAAAAGAAAAAAAGATTAATTTACAACCTGCCCTTTATTTTATTTATTTTTCCGTTATTTTCTTTCCGGTTTGTTAATTTTACGGAAATGATGGAACTCAACAAAATTAAAAAAGCCGAAAAGCTTGATAAAAATTTTTATACACGCGATCCGCTAACCGTAGCGCGTGAATTGCTCGGTAAAATTTTTGTAAGACGTGAAAACGGCATTACCTTGCTGGGGAAAATTGTTGAAACGGAAGCCTACGACGGAGCGACCGACGAATCGGCGCATTCTTACAACGGGAAAACCAAACGGAATGCCGTAATGTTTGAAGAAGGCGGAGTACTTTATGTTTATTTTACTTACGGTGTGCACTTTTGCGCCAACGTTGTAACCGGGCAAAAGGACGAAGGAACGGCGGTTTTGCTCCGTGCTTTCGAACCGCTAAATAATTTCGATTTGCTTGCAGAAAGGCGTTTTAACAAAAGCGATATAACGGAAAAGGAAAAACTTAATTTGACAAACGGACCCGGAAAAATTTGCCAGGCTTTCAACATTAAGCGATCCGAAAACGGAATTTCACTCTTGGGCAATCAAATTTACATTCTTAATTCCGAGCCGGTAAGTGATGGGATGACAGTTCAAACAACAAGAATAGGAATAAAAAAATCAACGGAATTACCGTGGCGGTTTTACATCAGGAATAATCCGTTCGTATCCAAAAAATGATTAAGAAACCGGAAAATATTTTAATTGTCCGTACCGATAGAATCGGCGATGTCGTTCTGTCTCTACCGTTGGCAAAAATAATAAAAGAAAAATTTCCGGGTGCAAAAATCACCTATTTGTTGAAAAACTATACAAAAGATTTGGCATTCAACCACCCATACATAGATGAATTGATTCTTTTGGAAGAAGAAAACGGAACCGTATTATTTAAAAAGAATATAACAAAAATTAAAAATTATAAATTCGATACATCTATTGTAGTTTATCCGACATTTAAAATTTCTCTCATTCTTTTTTTTGCCGGAATAAAAAACAGAATAGGTACCGGCTACCGGTGGTATTCATTTCTCTTTAATAAAAGATTTTACGAACACAGAAAATACGGCGAAAAACACGAACTTGAATATAATATTAACCTGCTGAAATTAATCGGTATTGACAAAATTGATCCGGAAAAAGATATTTCGTTCGATATCCGGATTGACGATAAAAGTGAACAAAAAGTAAACGATTTACTACAAAAAACCGGATTTAATCCGAAAATACCTACTGTAATTATTCATCCCGGAAGCGGTGGAAGTGCGATTGACTGGCCTGTTCACAAATTCCGGCGTTTGGCAGAGGTTTTGGCACGCGAATTGAACTTGAATTTATTGATTACGGGTTCGGATAAAGAAAAACATATTTGCAATGATGTAAAAGGAAATTCAAAAAGTATCGATTTATCCGGTAAATTTAACTTACGGGAACTTATTGCTTTAATTAACAAATCGGATATATTAATTGCAAATTCAACCGGACCCATTCACATTGCGGGTGCGTTGGGTAAGTATGTTATCGGATTTTATCCGCAAATACCCGCCCTGTCGCCCAAAAGATGGGGACCTTATACAAAAAAGAAAAAAATTTTCACACCAAATGTGGATTGTGAAAATTGCACAAGAAAAAAATGCGAAGAACTGGATTGTATGAATACAATTGAAATTGAAGATGTGGTAAAAGCGGTTAAACAAATATTAAAGAGGAATTAATGAAAAATATAGTAGTTAAATATTTAATTATTGCATTTGTTTTGGGAAGTGTTTCCATTGCACAAAACAAAAAGTTCAGGAAAGTTGAAAACAAAGCATTTGCCGTTGGTGAAAAATTAACGTTTGATGTCCGGTACGGATTTGTAACCGCAGGCACCGCAATAATGGCAATTCCGAAAATGAAACGTATTTTTGGCCGCGATGTTTACCACGTTGTATTCAGAGTAAATTCCGTTCCGGCGTTCGATCCGTTTTACAAAGTGCGCGACCGTTACGAAACTTATTTGGACAAGGAAGGGTTGTTCCCTTGGCGGTTCGAACAGCATATACGCGAAGGCGGATTTAAACGGGATTTTTCGGCGTTCTTTGACCAACGACGGGGAATTGCAAAAACCAGCGAAGGGACCTATAAAATTCCCCCTTACGTTAACGATATCGTCTCGGCGTTTTACCTCGCCCGTACTTTCGATTATTCGGATAAAAAAGTTGGAGACCGTGTCCACTTGGAAAATTTTTACAAAGATAAAGTTTATCCGCTCGATGTGGTTTATCTTGGTAAAGAAACAATTACCGTGGAAGCCGGTACATTCAATTGCATTATGGTTGAACCTCTGGTTGTTGAGGGTGGTCTTTTTAAAAGCGAAGGGAATATTATAATTTGGCTGACGGATGACGATTTGAAAATTCCCGTTAAAGTTAAAACAAAAGTAATCATCGGTTCGATTGATGCCGAACTTACCGCTTACAAAGGATTGGCAGGAGAATTGAAAGCAAAACTACCCGATAAAAACGGTTCTTAAATATTAATATGAAACCGGATAGCTTAATATTTAATTATTATAATTTAAATTCTCTTATTATTTTTTCAACTTCCGCAGGAGTAATATTTTTGCCTAGCTTGTTTTGAGCAGTGCCAGTTCCAACATTCGAAGTTGTGATTTCAGGTGGAACGGCCGGATTTCCAGCCCGCGCCCTTAACCGTTCTTCAATTATTTCCGTAAAACTTCCGGTACGTGAATAATCCGTTGCACCGATTGCCACACCGTCGAAAGAATTAACACTTTCGCCTTTGTTTAACGGACGAGTTTCGAACGCTACGGTTTTTATGTTCAACAAATGCTTTGCGGTTACATTTTGGGAAATTATCGAACCGCCCCATGTACCGACTCCTAACGTGAGTGAAGGATCCAAATCGGTTGTATAACCTACGGCTCCCAACGATGCCACGGAGTTTACTATAATTCTGAATGCCGGTTTCTCCATTGCAAATTTCATAATGATTTCCTTGTCATTCGAGTGTATCACCATCGTGTGCCCGATTCCTCCGAACCTCAACAGGTCGATACATTTATGGCATCCTTCCAGCCAGCCGTCAACAACATAAAATGCGAGAGTGGGGGAGAGTTTTTCCATCGAGAAAGGTTCGTCTTTCCCGACTTTAGTGCATTCGGCAAGTAGTACTTTTGTATCGGGTGGTACTTCGAATCCTGCATATTCAGCAATGAACGTTGCGGGTTTGCCGACAATTTCCGGGTTAATCCGCCCGTTTTTCTGAATCGCCTTTTCCAATTTGGCTTTTTCTTCCGGGGTTACAAAATATCCGCCGTTTTTTCTCACTTCTTCTTTTACTTTTTCAAGTATCGGACGGTCAACAATCATCGATTGTTCGGATGAGCAAAGAGTGCCGTTGTCGAAAGTGGTACCTGCGATAATATCCGCAACAGCCTTTTTGTAATCGGCAGTTTTTTCAATAAATGCCGGCACGTTACCCGAGCCTACACCGTAGGCGGGCGTACCAGTGCTGTATGCCGCTTTAACCATCGGCGTGCTGCCGGTTGCCAATATTACCGACACATCTTTATGTTTCATTAATTCGTGTGTGCCTTCCAAGGTCGGTAAAGACATACATTGAACCAAACCTTTCGGCGCTCCTGCCCTTTCCGCCGCATCAGCCATTACTTTCATTGCTTCCATTGTACAATTTACGGCTTTCGGGTGCGGACTTGCAACAATAGCATTCCTGCTTTTCAAAGAAATTATCGCTTTGAACATTGCCGTTGAAGTGGGATTGGTCGATGGAATCAATGCGGCAACAACTCCCATCGGTTCGGCTATTTGAATAACTTTGCCACCTTTTTCGATGTTTATCACTCCAACCGTTTTCAAATCCTTTATCGATTCGTAAACCGATTTGGTACCGAATTGATTTTTTATTACTTTATCTTCCCACTTGCCGAATCCGGTTTCTTCGTGTGCCATTTTAGCAAGTCTTTCCGATTCGCGGTAACCTGCTTCGGCCATGGCTTTTACTATCTCGTCAACTTGTTTTTGATTATAATGTTTAAATTCAAGTTGGGCTTCTTTAGCGGTTTTTACCAAATCCCGCATTTCCTGAATTGAACGGATATCCTTGTCAATGTTCATCTTCACCTCTTAAAATTTATTTCCAATATAAAAATAGCAAATAAAAACCGCAAATTTGATGATAACCGCCCTAACCAGGTTGATATCGGTCGGCAAAGAAACTAACTTTATGTGAAAAAATAAAATTTTTACAATGAATAAAACTCAGGCTTCTTTATCCCATCTGAGGGCAGGATTTGCTCTTATCATCGGTGTAATTCTATTCGGAACGCTTGGTTATACTGTTGTTGAAGGATGGAGCTTATTCGATTCTTTTTACATGACAGTAATTACGATATCTACAACAGGCTTCAAGGAACTGCGTCCGTTAACCGTTCCGGGTCGTGTGCTCACAATTATGTTGATAATTTTCGGAGTACTGGCAATTGCTTACACCGGCGGTAGGGCGGTACAATTGCTCTTGGAAACGCAATTTTTCAGGAGGAGAAAAATGAACAAACAAATAGACGGTTTGACCGGGCACTACATCATTTGCGGCTACGGTAGAATGGGAAAGGTGATTTGTGAGGATTTGGCACATAACAATACGCCTTTCGTGGTGATAGAAAACAATCCGAGAAAAATTGAAGAATTACTTGAAATCGGATATTTGTTTATTGAAGGAGACGCAACCCACGATGATATACTTTTGCAAGCGGGAATTAAAAAAGCAAAAGGCTTGGTTGCAGTTATTGCAACCGATGCTCAAAATGTGTTTGCAGTACTTTCCGCCAAAGGAATTAACCCGGAAATTTTTGTAGTGGCACGTGCAATCGAAGAGGGAACCGAATCCAAATTAAAAAGAGCGGGTGCAGACCGTGTGGTAAAACCTATCGAACTTGGCGGAAGCAGAATGGTTAATTTGTTGCTCAAACCGGGAGTAATTGATTTTATTGACGGTGTCGCCAAAAGCCGGGACGTTGAAATCAGTTTGGAAGAAGTAAACATTTCAAAGAATTCCAGACTTGTAAATAAAACACTGAAAGATTCACCTTTGAGAAAGGATTGGAATATTATTATAGTAGCAATAATTAAAAATACCGGTAAGTTAATTTACAATCCAAGTGCAAATACGGTAATAGAAGAAAACGATAAATTGATAGCAATAGGTCCATCCGAAAGTTTGGCAAAATTAACCGAATCTTGTGAGATGGACGATTTGGCTGCAACGGAAAATTGATAAACATAACATTAAAAATTTTAATCCAAAAGATTTAATTCTTTATCTTCCGGTAATTCTTCCACATCCCGCAATTTCCGTTCTATTGTTCTCGATTTCCGCGCAGCATCACCCAAAGTATTGCTTGCTTGATCGATTTTCTGTTTTGTTTTTTCCAGTATGTTTCCGAATTTATGGAATTCCGTTTTAACCACACCCAGTAATTTCCAAACTTCGCTCGAGCGTTTTTCGATTGCCAAAGTACGGAAGCCCATTTGCAAACTGTTTAACAATGCAGCCAAGTTGGTCGGTCCGGTAATTATCACTCTGTTTTCACGTTGAATACGTTCTGCAAGTCCGGGTATTCTCAATACTTCGGCATACAATCCCTCGACGGGCAAAAACATGATTGCAAAATCGGTTGTGGCCGGTGGATTTAAATATTTCGCCGCGATATTTGCTGCTTCGGCTCTTATTTTTTTCTCAATTTCCTTTGCCGCTTTTTCAACTTGCACCGGATCGGCCGCTTCTTGTGCGGCAAGCAACCGTTGGTAATCTTCCAACGGGAATTTGGCATCTATCGGTAGCCAAACGGTTTCGTTCTCATTACCTGTTTTGCCGGGTAACTTAACCGCAAACTCCACAATTTCGGAACTGCCTTTTTTAGTTTTAACATTTTTCTCATATTGATTTGGTGCAAGTATTTGTTCTATTAAGTTGCCCAATTGCACCTCGCCCCAAGTGCCGCGTGTTTTAACGTTTGTAAGCACTTTTTTCAAATCGCCCACACCGCTTGCCAAATTTTGCATTTCACCCAAACCTTTGTGCACCAGTTCCAACCGTTCGCTTACTTGTTTGAAAGATTCTCCCAATCTTTTCTCCAATGTTTCATGCAGTTTTTCGTCAACAGTGCGCCTCATTTCTTCCAGCTTTTTCTCATTGCTTTCCTGAATGCCAGTCAGCTGCAAAGATATCTGATCTTTCAATTTTTCGAATTTCTCTTCGTTTGTTTTGGTTAATTTTTCCATCCGGTTTTCAATTATATTAAGTTGATCTTTTTGTCTTCCGGCAATTTCCTTGATTCTGTCGGAAAGTTGATCGCCCAAGGTTTTGAACGATCCGCTGATTTCTTCTCTGGTTAACTTTGAATTTTTTTGATACTCCTCACGGTTTTTCTGAAATTCATTTTCAATTTGTTCATCGGTTTGCTTGTAATATCCGTTAAGCTTTGCCGAGAGTTCTTCAAACAACCGGGAAGGACCGAATATATTCAGCTTCCGGTAAATGAGGAATAAAAAGACAACGCTTATAATTACAAAAATTAAAATTACAATATTTAAAATTAGAATTTCCATTTTATTCTGTCCTTTTCCGAAATATAATCAATTCTACTAAAATGCGGATATTAATTATGTATACTTAAAATCTTGCATTTCAACTTCTAAACTTCTACTTTTATTTCTTATTGTTTTTTGGAAGTAATACGCATTTATTCATTAACAACGGTAAAAAATGAAAAAGTGGCTGAAAATACTTATCGGAGCCGCCTCCGTAATTTTTGCATTAATTGTTTTTATTGTTTTTCTCTCATATTATTTGCTCAATCAAACTTTGCCGCAATACAACGGAAAGGTTAAGGCGAAGGGTATTTCTTCCGGAGTAAATATTTACAGGGATTCAAATGCAGTGGCATATATCGTTGCCAAGGATGATATGGATGCATATTTCGCTTTGGGTTACGTACATGCACAGGAAAGGCTGTTCCAGATGGATATAACACGCCGCGCAGGATTGGGCAGGTTAAGTGAAGTGTTGGGAAGTAAAACCCTTGCTTTCGATAAAATGTTCCGGACGCTCGGCTTGTATCAAACGGTTAAACGGTTTTATCCAAAGTTGCATAAGGAATCGCGTGCAATGCTCGAAGCTTATGCAAGAGGTGTGAACGCTTATATTAAAGAAGCAAAGGGGAAATATCAAATCGAATTCGACGTGTTGGGTTATGATCCGGAACCGTGGCAACCGGAACATAGTTTGCTTTTGGTAAAATTAATGGCTTGGGAGTTAAATATCAGTTGGTGGAGCGATTTGGCGTTTACCCATTTGGTTCAGAAATTAGGACTGGAAAAAGCACAGGAGATTATGCCGTCTTACGATGAAAATGCACCAACCATTATCCCGCAAGAAATAAAAAAATTTGCTGAAATTCCGCTCGATTTGATTCAAGTCGATAAGGAATTCAGAAAATTCACCGGGTTCGTAGGTACGCATATCGGTTCGAACAATTGGGTTGTAAACGGAAAATTATCGGAATCGGGAAAAGTTCTGATAGCAAACGATCCGCACCTTGCTTTCCAAGCGCCCGGGAAGTGGGTGGTGGCGGTAATCAGAAGTAACAACTTTAATGTTGAAGGATTTACTTTGCCCGGCATTCCCGGAGTGGTAATTGGTAACAACGGCAACATATCGTGGGTTCTTACCAACGTTATGACGGACGATTGTGATTTTTATGTTGAGAAATTGGATTCTTCCAAACAACATTATCTTTTCAAAAACGAATGGCGACCGCTCGAAATTCATAACGATACTATTAAGGTAAAAGATTCTTCCGACGTAATTTTAACCGTTCGGAAAACTCATCGCGGTCCAATAATAAGCGGAATTCATACATATAACAAGCTGTTTCCCAATGAACAGCAAAGTAAAGCGGATTTAAGCATTAGATGGACGGCTTATGAGTTCAGTGATGAAATGTATGCTTTTTATCTCATTAACAGAAGTATGAATTGGAATGAATTTAAAAAAGGGGTTAAACATTTTGCAGTGCCCGGACAAAATTTCGTTTACGGCGATAAAGATGGCAATATCGGTTATATTTGCGGAACCAGGTTACCCAAACGTAAATTTTACAGTCCAACACTGGTGTTCGACGGAACTACCGATAAATACGATTGGCTCGGATTCGTACCCTATAGCGAGATGCCCAAGTTGTTTAATCCCAAACAGAACTTTATTGCTTCTGCAAACAATAAAACAGTTAAAAATTTTAAATATCATATATCAAATGTGTGGGAACCGCCGTCGCGAATTGAGAGAATAACGGAACTGTTGAGTTCAAAAGAAAAATTTAATGTTGACGATTTCAGAAAATTCCAGACCGATTTTTTTTCACACTATGCAAAAAACATAACGAAATATATTTTACAAGCTTATGAAAATACGAATGTTACGGACGAAAAAATAAAATTGGCGCTCGAGCTATTCCGGAATTGGGATTTTGTAATGGATGAACACAGTCAAGTCCCCACAATTTACGCCGTATTTTTCCAAAATCTTATAAAGAACATTTACCAAGACGAAATGGGTAAAAATTTAATGATGGAATATGTTTTCCTTGCAAACGTTCCATTCAGAAACATTCCGGTTTTGCTCGAAGAAAACAAATCCGGCTGGTTCGATGATGTTAATACGCCGGAAATTGAAACTAGGGATGATATAATAAAGAAAAGTTTGAATGAAGCAATACAAGAACTTAGCAAACGTTTCGGTGATGATATAACCTATTGGCAATGGGGCAAGCTGCATCAAGTGGTTTTTAAACATTTGTTTGAAAAAGCTTCACCGCTGGTTGCCAAAGTTGTAAACATTGGTCCCTTTCCGATTGGCGGAGACGGAACAACAATCTTTAACACCGAGTATTCTTTCACCAAACCGTACACAAATAATTTAGGACCTTCGATGCGTTACATCTACGATTTTGCCAAACCCGGTGAATTTCATTTTATTTTGCCAACCGGTCAATCGGGAAATTTTTACAGCGATCATTATAAAGACATGACGGAAAAATGGTTGAATGGTGAATTAATTAAAGTTAAAACGGATATTAAAACCATAACGTCTTCCGGCTACGATTTGCTGCGGATTGAACCGGAATAAACCTGCGGCAAAGGAAGTTTACTTAAAATATGTTAAATTTGGAATGAACAAAAAGAAATTAAGATGAAAATTACCGAACACCTGGAAAAAGCAAGCGAAACGTTAATTAGCTTTGAAATAATTCCGCCGAAACGCGGCGGCAATTTTCAGCAATTGATGTCGGCTCTTGATGATTTGGTGAAATACAACCCGCCGTTTATTGATATAACCAGTCACGCAGCGGAAGTGGAATACGAGGAACTACCCGGGGGCGGGTATAAAATTAAAGTTAAAAGAAAAAGACCCGGAACATTGGGAATTTGTGCCCTCGTTCAAAACAAATACCATATTGATGCAGTACCGCATGTAATATGCAAGGGTTTTACAAAGGAAGAAACGGAAGACTTTCTGATCGAATTACATTATCTCGGTATAGATAATGTACTTGTTGTTCGAGGTGATGAAAGCGGATACGAGAAGCCAGTTAAATTCAACAGAAGTGTGAACGAATATGCAATCGATCTCGTAAAGCAAGTCTCTGATTTAAATAAGGGAAAATATCTGGAAGATACATTGCTCGATGCACAACCAACCGATTTTTGTATCGGCGTGGGAGGATATCCGGAAAAACATTTCGAAGCTCCGAATATCGAAATGGATATCCGTCATACAAAAGCCAAAATTGATGCGGGTGCAGATTACATAGTTACACAAATGTTTTACGACAATGAAAGATATTTCAATTACGTCGATTTGTGCAGGCAGCATGGTATCGGTGTTCCCATCATTCCGGGTTTGAAACTTATTACTTCACAAAAACAACTCAGTTCGATTCCCAAAAATTTTCATGTCGATATTCCTAGCGATCTGGCCGAGGAAGTAGCCAAAGCAAAACCCGAACACGTTGTGGATATCGGTGTGGAATGGGCTCTAAAGCAAGTTGAAGAATTGATTAATGCAAATGTTCCCGCAGTCCATTTTTACGTAATGCAAAATACGTTGCCCATTAAAAAATTAATGCAAAAATTAAATATTTAACTTACAATGATTAAAAAAGAAAAGAAAAAGATAAAAATTCCGAAAAGGTTAAGAAGACTGCGATGGGGTGTTGCCGGATGCGGACATTTTCTGGAAAACACGTTCTTACCTACTTTGCAACAAGTTAAAAGAAGCCATCTGGTTTCGGTTTACAGCTCTTCAGCCGAACGTGCGGATTTTATTGCATCCAAATTTATGGCCGATGGGGCATATTCCGACTATGATGAGTTTTTGAAAAGCGATTTTGAAATTCTTTACATTTCCAGTGCAAATGCACATCACTATGAGCAGGTAATTAAAGCGGCAAAGGCGGGAAAAAACATTTTGTGTGAAAAACCGTTGGCTTTAACTTCCGGTCAAGCGAAGGAAATGGTTGATATTTGTGAAGCCAACAATGTTTTTCTTACCGTTAATTATGTTTACCGGTTTCATCCGTTAATTGTTAAAGCCAAGGATTTGGTTGAAAACAATTTACTTGGTAAAATATTATCGATATCAACCCAGTTCAATATTGATTTTCCACCGAACGATAATTTCAGATTTAAGAAAGAACTGAGCGGCGGCGGCGCACTGCGGGATTTGGGAACACACATGATAGATTTACTGAGATTTTTCGGCGGGGAGATTAGTGAAATTACCGGCTTCCTCGATAATGTGATTTACACCAGCGAAGTGGAAGATTTTGCAACAGGTCTGGTAAAATTCGAAAAAGGCGGTTACGGTGGATTTCAAGTTTCGTACAGTTCGAAAAAATCTTTTAACAGAATTGAAATCACCGGTTACAAAGGCTCAATCAGTATCGAAAACCTTGTCGGGAAGAAAAATGTTCCGGCGAAACTAATAATTGATCTCGACGGCGAATCGAGAAAGATCTTCAGAAAAAGAGCGAACAAGTTGTTGTATTTAATCCGCTCCGTTCAAAAATCGTATTTCAAAAATCAACCGCTTCAAGTAACCGGATACGACGGCTACATTAACATAAAATTTATGGAGGAACTGGAACGGCAGTGGAAAAAAGATTAGAGCTTGTAAAATTTTGCCATAAAGTTTATGAAAAAGGATTTGTATCCGCTACTGATGGAAACCTTTCGTTGAGGCTTGATTCCAAAAGGATACTTATTACTCCATCCGGAAAAAACAAAGGGGAAGTTAAGCCGGAAGATTTGCTTACTATCGATAATTACGGTCGTAAACTCGATGGCAACGGTAAAGTTTCCACCGAAGCTAAAATTCATCTTCTAGCTTACAATTCCAGACCCGAAGTAAATGCAGTGGTTCACTGCCATCCTGTTTATGCAACAGCGTTTGCAACTGCCGGTATAGATTTGTCGGAACCCGTTTTCCCCGAAGTGATTCTGTCGCTTGGGGAAATCCCGCTTTGTAAATACGGCACGCCCTCCACCGATGAATTACCTGCTTCCATGAAACCGTATATTAATTATGCGTGGGCGTTTTTGCTCCAAAACCACGGTGCTGTTACGCTTGGTGTTTCAATTGAAGATGCATATTACAAAATGGAAAAACTGGAACATGCCGCACAAACAATTTTCGTAGCGAAAATTTTGGGAGGTGCACATCCGCTTTCCCGGGAAAATGTGGTAAAGTTGTTGAACATTGCGGAAAAAACTTACGGGATTAAACCGAAATTCAAATTGAACGTATCCGCTGTTACAAACCGGAACGAAAAAAGTATAACCGGCGCTTCAGAATCCGGAACATATACCGAAATAATTGAAAACAGATTAAAATCGAGAGCCGGTAATCCCAAAGTAAATCCTTTCGATGTGAAATCCCGTTTTACTTCAAATGAACAAAATCAGCGGAATACAATTAACACCGAAGAAATTAACAAAATAATTAAAGAATTTAAGTTCTAACAGTATGGTTAAGCAACAAAAGAAAATTGCAGTGATGCTGGGTGGCACCTCACCCGAACGTGAAGTTTCCAAGCAATCGGGTAAAGCAATTTACAACGCACTCCTTTCGTTGGGCTACGATGTTAAATTGATTGATCCTGCATACGGAAAAAATCAACCCGTCAACATCGAAGATTATTTCGCGGAGAAAGATTATACCGGAATCAGTAACCAAAACGTAATTGAAGCGGTTAATTCCGGTTTATTAGATAACATTGACTTGGTTGTAATTGCATTGCACGGAAAATACGGCGAAGACGGAACGGTTCAATCGCTGCTGGATTTAAAAGGTGTGAAGTACACAGGCTCTGGTGTTTTGCCCAGCGCTCTTTCAATGAACAAAGCAACTTCCAAAATATTATTCCAGCACTTCGATGTGAAAACCCCGCAATGGTTTGTTGTAAATGATAAAAACAAAGATGCAAGTTCGGTTGTTAAACGCATTGAAGAATATTTCGGATTCCCTTGTATATTGAAACCTAACGATCAAGGTTCTACAATCGGACTTTCGATATGCAGAACCCGTGATGAAATTCAAGGCGCTCTTTCTCTCGCTTTTAAATTTTCGGACACGGTTCTGGTCGAAGAATTCATTCCCGGGCGGGAATTGGCTGTGGGTATTATCGGAAGCCATGTTTTACCGGTTTTGGAAATTATTCCGAAACACGAATTGTATGATTACGAATGCAAATATACAGATGGTATGAGTGAATATGTTGTTCCGGCAAAATTACCGGCAGATGTAACAGGGCAATTGCAACAGCAAGCCATGTTGGCTTTTAATGCTTTGGGTTGTACCAATTACGGCAGGGTGGATTTCCGTTTGGATGAAAATTATTACTCATATTGCCTTGAAGTGAATACTTTGCCGGGAATGACTTCACACAGCCTGGTGCCCAAAATGGCAGAAGCCGAAGGGAAAAGTTTTGAAGAACTTGTTGAACAATTAATTTTAACTGCATTGTAATGGCAAAGCAAAAAAAAATACGGAAGGATAGAAAACTTCTTAAAAGTATTTACTTGGCGTTGTTAATTATTGCCATTCTGTTTTTATTGTTTAACAATCAAGGCATAATTAAATATTTTAAATTAAAAGCGGAAATAAACGAACTTGATGAAGAGATAGTAAAATCGCAAAAAGAAATAAAACGCCTGACGATGGAAATCGATTCACTCAAACACAGCGATAAAAAAATAGAGAAAATTGCCCGCGAAAAATATCACATGAAAAGACCAAACGAAGAAGAACTTTTGATTGAAAAGCAATGAGCCCGAACGAAGTTGAAATACCCGCAACCCCTCTGGCGGAAAGAATAAGACCCAAAACACTTGATGAATTCAAAGGACAAAACAAGCTTGTGGGAAAGGGCAAACCGCTCCGCTTGATGATTGAGAACGATTCGTTAAGCTCTTTCATTTTGTGGGGTCCGCCCGGAACCGGTAAAACAACTTTGGCTAAAATTATTTCCTCACAAACCAAATCGGAGTTTTATCAAATAAATGCGGTGTCCGCCGGTGTAAAAGATATCCGTAAAATTATTGAACTGGCAAAAGAGAATGCGTTTTACAACAAGAAGACAATTTTGTTTATCGATGAAATTCACAGATTCAACAAAGCCCAGCAAGATGCACTTTTATCTTCGGTTGAATCGGGCGAGATTATTTTAATTGGCGCTACGACGGAAAACCCTTCTTTTGAAGTAATTCCCGCTTTACGCTCCAGAGCAAGGGTTTATGTACTGGAAGAGCTTTCCAAAAAAGATTTGGAAGAAATATTAAATACGGCTTTGAAGAAAGATGAATTTCTTTCAAAATTAAATATAAAAAATATTGATAAAGAATATTTAATTTATCTTTCGGGGGGTGATGCTCGAATTATGCTGAATATTTTGGAAGCGGCGGTCATTCAAGAATTAAATCAACCCGAAATTAATCTGACCAAAGAAGTTTTACAAAATATTGTTCAACAGAAAGACACGTTATACGATAAAGCCGGCGAAGAGCATTACAATGTAATTTCGGCTTTTATAAAAAGTATGCGCGGCAGCGACCCCGATGCCGCTTTGTATTGGCTTGCCCGTATGCTGGAAGGCGGGGAAGATCCTTTATTCATTGCAAGGAGAATGATAATTTTTGCTTCGGAAGATGTAGGCAACGCTTCACCGAATGCTTTGGTTTTGGCTGTAAATACATTTAATGCAATTGAAAAAATCGGTATGCCCGAAGGTAGAATAATTCTTGCACAATGTACCACTTATTTGGCCGCTGCGCCCAAAAGCAATGCTGCATACAAAGGAATAGAACGTGCAATTGCCGATGTAAAATCCAAACCGGTGTATAAAGTTCCTTTGCATTTGCGGAATGCGCCTACTAAATTAATGAAAGAGCTCGGTTATGCTGAAAACTATAAATACCCTCACCAATTTGAAAATAACTTTGTTCTCGAAAATTATTTTCCTGAAGAGATGAAAAACGCGCAATATTATTTCCCGGGTGAAAACGGACAAGAAAAAAACATCAGGGAAAGATTGAAAAAATTGTGGAAAGGGAAAAAGAAATATTAGTTAAACCAGCATGAAGTTCTTACCCGGCAATTGTTTCACCAATCCTTTAAATTCCAAAGAAAGCAAATGGACTAAACACTCGGCTGTGTTTATTCCGGATTGGCTTGAAATTGTATCGATTTGTTTGGGTTCGTAATTAAGAACATCCATAATTTTTTCTTCAAACAGATTCAATTCAACGGAAGGTTTTGGAATGTTTTTACCAACTACGGGTTTTAGTTTAATTTCCAATTCGTCCAAAACATCTGCGGCATTCATTATCAGTTTTGCTTCACCTTTTTTTATTAAGGTATTGGTTCCCTCACTTTGCGGAATATTCAAACTTCCCGGAACGGCAAATACTTCTCTGTTTTGATCCAAGGCAAAGTTTGCGGTTTGGATTGCTCCGCCGTTTATTTTGGTTTCGATCACTATCGTACCGAGTGAAAGTCCGGAAATTATTCTGTTTCGCTTCGGGAAATTTTGAGCATCCGGTTTTGTACCCGGCGGGTACTCGGTTATTACTGCGCCGTTCTCAATTATTTCGTAAAACAATTTTTTATTTTCGGGGGGATAAATAACATCGGGACCCGAACCGGTTACGGCGATTGTCCGTCCGTTCTTTTTCAAAGCTGCACGGTGAGCTATGGAATCGATACCACGTGCCATGCCGCTGACTATAGTGATTTTTTGTTCTGCCAAATTTCCAGCAAAATATTCGGCCGCCCATTTCCCGTAATTCGTCGCGCGCCGGGTTCCAACTATTGCTACGGAAAATTCGTCTTGCTCTGTCAAATTTCCGCGAATATATAAAATTAACGGGGGCGAAAAAATGGATTTTAGTAATTCCGGGTATTCTTCGTCCCAAAACGTTATCAACTTGGTATCGAGTTTTTGAAGTTTTTCCAATTCCAGTAAAGTTTCGTCTTTGGTTACGGATAATTTTGTTTGTGAATTCAGAATTTTTTTAGCAAGAATTTCACTTATGCCGTCCGTTTTCATCAAAGAAAATAAATCGGCTTCCAAAATTTTTTCGAAGCTGTTGAATTTCGCGTAGAGGTTCAAGAGTTTGTGCGGACCAATACCTTCGATACTAAGAAGTAATTTGAGGTAAACCAGATTCTTTAGCTTATCGTCAGTCAATTTTACGGAATTATTATTCTTGAATATCGATATCGTCAACCACGGCAACAACCATTGTGTTCACGGGTGCGTTTTTATGACCTAAAATTTGTTGCACCGCGGCACCTTCTTTTACAACCAGCACGGTATCGCCAATTCCGGCATCTGTTAAATCAAGTGCTATCTGATTCTCTTTCCCGATGAAGTTTCCGTTCAAATCGATTTGTTGAAAAAGGAGAAGTTTATGTCCTTGCAAATATTTGTTTTTTTGTGTGGCAACAACATTGCCGGTTATTTTAGCCAGAAACATTTTCCGAGTTGTCGTTGTTATTTTTACGATATAAAATTGCAAACGGGAATACAACAAGGTAAGCGAGTAACAAAACAACAG
The DNA here is from genome assembly GCA_026983955.1 of Melioribacteraceae bacterium. GTDB lineage: Bacteria > Bacteroidota > Ignavibacteria > Ignavibacteriales > Melioribacteraceae > BMS3ABIN04. The sequence goes on along the minus strand of JALSTB010000038.1, from coordinate 18,368 downwards.
GTGCAACGGAAAGGGAAAGCGGGTTTTCATAAGGACTTTGAGCAAGCAAAATGTTTCCAATTATCAATAGAATGAAACCGAAACCCAAGATGTAATAATTTTCTTTTGTCCAGTAATCCTTGAAAGGTGATTTTAATACTTTTTTCTGTGAACGGATTCTTCTTTTAACTTGTGCCATAATATTCCCGATTAAATTATCAAAAAGCCCAGTGTTGGGGGAGACACTGGGCTAAGTAATCATCGGAGATAAAAACCTCCGAAGTATTATTTATAAATATACACGTAGCTGTAATTTTTGTCAAGCACAATTATTTATAAATGTGATAAACAATTTTTCTAATTGTATCGAATTGAAGATAAGGATATTCGTCCCGCAAGCGGTTAATTGCCTCTGCGGCGCTAATGTTTGCATTTCGCATTTGTTTGAATTTTTTTCTGATTTCATAATCGCGGAGGGATTTTTTGTTTATTAATCCTCTGCTCTGGAGCATTTCGAAAATCTCGTCACTGATTAATTCCGAAAGAGGATTGTGCATTTTTTCATTTTTGGTAACGGACATATTGCCCCCTTTTAGATTGTTGGAAAATTAATCAGTAACTGTTTCGCGCTAAGCAGTCCTCCGGAAATTATGAAACTTTTTTCTTTTACAAGGAAACCGTCTTATTGTTCCCTCGGGATAATGAGAAAATACGTAAAATTTCATTAATATTTTCAAAAAATGTATTTACGGACAGTTTTTTCCGTTCTGTTTGCCATAAATTTTTAAAACACAACTTTGAAAATTTGTAACAAAATTATACTTAAGATGTATAACAAATTAAATAAAACTTGAATATCTTTTTTTGAGTTTTAGAGTTAACTTTCTTATCTTTCGTTAGCGGTGAAGCCGAATTAATAAAGATCTTTTTTACAAATGAATACATTCTGGAAAGCTACATTATTTGTTTTAATGACAATTGTAATAATTGCCGGGATAACACTGCCGATTGTGAAAAGTCCCTCGGTGTGGTACGAATTACCGAACATTCCGGGTTTGGAAGAAAAAGCAAAAATAATATTTTTTCATGTTCCAACCGCTTGGTTGGCGGTAATAGCGTTTTTAACCGCAATGGTTCAAGGAATAAAGTATTTGCGGACAAATAATTTTGAGCACGATGCAAAATCGAATTCGGCATTGCAAATCGGGATGGTATTTACAATACTTGCAACGATAACCGGTTCGATTTGGGCTAAATTTACTTGGGGGGCATTTTGGCATTGGGATCCGCGGGAAACAAGCATTTTTATATTGCTTTTAATTTACGGTTCACTTTTCGCACTGCGTTCGGCAATTGAAAATGAAGAAAAACGCGCAAAGTTATCGGCGGTTTATTCAATATTTGCATTTCTTACCGTTCCTTTCTTCGTATTTATTATGCCGAGAATTATGGCCGGTTTACACCCGGGTTCGGCTGATGATACAAATGCCGGACCGGTTGTCGATTTCCAAATGAATTCAACAATGCAAGTGATTTTTTATATATCACTCATTGCTTTTACAATTTTGTTTGTGTGGATTTGGAAACTCGGATATAAATCTATTTTGTTTAAACATCAGTTAGTTAAAGAATACGATTGAGGATTATTGTGGAAAGTTTTTTTGATTTTCTGGAAAAAAATTCGTTATACATCGTTTTGTTCATTACATTAACTATATGGATTGGCATTTTTCTTCATCTGCTCTCGGTAGATAAAAGGTTAAAGCAAATTCAAAAGGAAATAAGGGAGATAAACGAAGATGAAAAATAAATATATTTTCGGTGGAATAATCATTTTAATATTCTTTTCTTTTATGGCATATCTGTTTACCCAAACAAATATTTCTTACGAAAACAACTTTACGAAAGTGATGAATTCCCATAAAACATTGAAGGTAACGGGAAGTTGGGTAAGAGAGCAGAATTACAAATACGATAAAGATAAAAACCTTTTCATGTTCACCATGCGCGATGAAAACGGAAATTTAATGAAAGTGGTTTACAAGGGCAGCATACCCAACAATTTCGAATCTGCCACAAGTGTTGTTGTTACCGGCAAGTACAAAGACGGATATTTTCATGCCTCCGATATTTTAACCAAATGTCCGTCTAAATATCAAGAACAAGCGGTTGCCGGAAGCTAAAACAATTTAACCGGAAAGGGAAATTATGATTGGCAATATATTACTTACGCTGGCATTGGCGGCAAGTATCTTTACCGTTTTAATGTATTACCTCGATTTTAAAGGTTATACCAATGCCAAACTTTATGCAAGGTTTGGTGTTCACACTACAACAATTTTCGTAATTGCAGCCGCGGTACTTCTGTTCCACGCAATATTAACCCATCAATATCAATACAAATATGTTTATGAATACAGCGGTAGCGGGCTTTCTACCGGACTGTTACTTTCGACTTTCTGGGCGGGGCAGCAAGGAAGTTTTATGTTGTGGGTGTTCTTTTCTGTTATGGTAGGTTTGGTATTACTCGATTATACTTCAAAACGTGGCGACCTTGAAACCCGGGTAATGATGGTTTACATGTTGGTCGTGTTTTTCTTATTGATTTTAGTTAACCCCACATTAAAAAGTCCGTTCAATTACATTTGGGTTGATCCGGTCTTTATAGATATAAAAAATATAAATCCTACTTACATTTCCATGCCGTTTATGCGAAATTTTATTTTTACCGATACGACGAATAATCAAAGTTTTGTTAAGATGAGCAGTGATCTTTATGCTATTTTGCACACAAGCGGTATTCCAATAAATGAATTCATAATAGAAGGGAAAGGACTTAATCCGCTGCTTCAAAACTTCTGGATGCAGATTCATCCGCCGTTTTTGTTCACAGGATTTGCAATGTCGGCTGTTCCGTATTCATTTGCAATTGCTGCATTGATAAAAAACGATTACAAGGATTGGGTGAAACAATCTTTCCCGTGGTTGCTTGGCGCTACAATGGTTTTGGGCCTTGCAATTATGCTTGGAGGTTATTGGGCTTACGGGGTGCTTGGTTGGGGCGGATATTGGGGCTGGGATCCTGTGGAAAATTCGAGCCTTATTCCTTGGATTATAGGTGCTGCAGCCATCCATACATTCTTAATTCAGAAAAAATACCAGGCAAAAGGCGGGAACGGAAGATTTGTGAAAACGAATCTCATCCTTTCGATTATGATGTTTATTATGGTACTGTACAGTACGTTTTTAACACGAAGCGGAATTTTAGGTGATTCGTCCGTTCATTCTTTTGTTGCGCCGGGAATGTTGGTTTATCTTTTCTTAATCATTTTAATGCTTACATTCTTTTTAATTGGGATTATTGGTTTGGCAATACGTTGGAAATATTTGGAAAAATTTGAAAACTTCGAAGACCATTTTCTTTCCCGCGAATTGGCTCTGTTTACCGGATCGGTTGCTCTTATTGCCTCGGCAATAATAATTCTTGTTGGAACATCTGCACCTATTTGGGGGCAAGCAGTAGAAACAAGATTCTACAACGAATTGAATTTGCCTATAGCAATCATTATCGGATTTTTAAACGCACTCAGTTTACTCCTAAGCTGGAAATTAACAAAAGGAAAAAGTTTTTGGAAACGCACGCGTTTTTCTTTTGCCGTTTCGGTAATTCTTTCCGCAGTAGTAATTGTTCTCGGTAAGATAGATGATCTCATGCTTGCAATAATGACTTTCACATCAATTTTTGCTTTGGTTGTAAATCTTGAGATTTTGCTGAAAATAATCAAAAACAAATCATTGCACGCCGGGGCGTATGTGGCGCATACGGGTTTGGCTTTGTTTATGCTTGGCGTAATTGCAACTGGCGGTTTCACAAAAGAGAAACAAATTGAATTGGAAAAAGGCAAACCGGTTGAAGCCTTCGGATATGAAATTACATTTTTGGGATATAAGCCTATAGAAAACGGTAAGAAGTTTGCCTTTAACGTACAATTAAAAAACGGGGATGACGTTAAAATAATTGAGCCGGTGATGTACCGGGCGGATTTTAATAACAGTCTTATGCGCGAACCCGATATATTAAACATGTTAACAAAAGATTTTTATGTTACACCTTTGAGTTATTCAACCGGGGAAGATGAACATAATCATAGCGGTACCGAATATACACTAAAAGAAGGGGAAGAAGTAGAATTCAAAGGTAAAACGGTAAAATTTGTTGAGTTCGATTTTCCTAAATCCGAAATGGCAAAAATGAGAGCCGGCGGAAATTTTACCATAGGAGCCAAAATTTCGGTAGTTGACGGAAAGCAAAACTACAACGTGGAACCGAAACTGGTAACGGTCAACGGAAAACGTTCGTTCCAAAATGTAACTTTGAAGGATGCGGATTTAAGAATTGAACTTACCGGATTGAATGCCGGTACAATAACGCTGGCTTTGTCAACTTTGGATGAAACACCGGTACCGCAAAAGAAAGTTGAAAAGTTTACAGTTGAAGCCAGTATTAAACCTTTTATCGGATTGGTATGGCTTGGAGTTATTGTTACCGTTTTGGGTTTTGCTATTTCAATTGTACGCCGGACGAAAGAAACTTAAAATGAAAAATTCCGGTTAACCCAGAGATTTACAACCGGCAGTAACACTTGATTTCGCTTGCTTGCGTTGCCATACGGATGAAGATGTGGCGTGGGCTGCATCCTTCGCCGAAGATATTCATACCAACGGAATTGTCGGTGTACAAAATACCGAAACTTTACCTGCGGAATTTTCACTAAGTCAAAATTATCCCGATCCGTTTAATCCGAGTACCACTATAAAATTCGCGTTACCCGCAACCACTCAAGTTACTTTGGAAATCTATTCCATTACCGGTGAGCATACCAAAGTAAGAAAATGACTTTATTGAGATAGTAATATAAAGTGAATTGGGAAGAAAGTATAAAGGGGCTTGTGAAGAGCCCCTTTGTTTTTACATGGTTAATGCCATTATTGCTTTAGCCGTATGTAATCTGTTTTCCGCTTCGTCGAAAACAATTGAGATACCGGGGTTATCGATAACCGCATCGGTTACTTCGTGGTTCCGGTCGGCAGGTAATGCGTGCATAAGTTTTACCTGTTTGTCGGCTAATTTAATTCTTCTTTCGTCACAAATCCAATCATGATATTTTTCCAAATCGGCTTTCATTTGCTTCGATATTTCTTCTTCGTTATCCAAAAATTCTTGAACTCCGTAATAACCGAAGCCGCCCCAGTTTTTAGGTATCACAATGTGTGCGCCTTCGAAAGCTTCGTCCATGTTGTTTGTAAACTTTAACGATCCACCGCCTTTCCCGGCATTCTGTTTTGCTTTTTCAATTATATTTTTACTTAACGGAAACTCTTTAGGGTGTGCAACCGTAACATCAATTCCGTATCGGGGAAAAAGTAGTATTTGTGTTTGCGGAACCGAAAGGGGTTTTGCGTGAGTATCGGCGTAAGCCCAACTTACGGTAACTTTTAATCCTTTTGTGTTTTTCCCGAAATACTCGAAAATGGTCATCAAATCGGCTAAACCTTGGAACGGATGGTAAACATCATCTTGAAGCGACATTACGGGGCGTGTGGAATACTTTGCCATTTCAGCCAAATAATCTTTGCCAATACCGTAAAAACAATTTCGCGAAGCTATGCCATGTCCCATTCGAGACAAAATAATCGCCGTATCTTTAGCCGATTCGCCGTGGGAAAGCTGCATTTTGTCGGGTGTTAAATCGTGAGCATGTCCGCCAAGTTGCGTCATTCCCGCCTCCATCGAATTACGGGTTCTTGTCGATTGCTCAAAGAATAACATAAACAATGTTTTATGCGGAAGATAAATCGTCGGTTCTTCCAAAGCAAATTTTCTTTTTAAATCGAATGCAGTCTCGAAAACGGTATCGAGCTCTTGTTTTGTCCAGTCGTCGGTAGTTAAAAAGTGTTTTCCTTTTAATTGTGTGACCATTGTTTATATCTCCGGAATAGATTAATAAAAATCGATAATATTATAAATTAAATTTACAATATTCTAATAGTTTTTAACAAACATTGCATAAAAAGCCGATGCTTTCACCAAATGTTCAACGGGAACTTTCTCGTTAGGTGCATGAGCCAAAACTTCGTTCCCCGGTCCGAATCCAATTACAGGAATCCCGTAATATCCGTTAATGGTTACGCCATTGGTTGAAAATGTCCACTTGTCAATTTTGGGTTCGCTTTTAAAAAGTTTCCGGAATGTATCGGCGCCTTTGATTACCAACGGATGATTTTCTTCAAGTTTCCAAGTCGGGTAATATTTTTCCATTCCGTACTTGAAGCCCGTGTAGGCTGTTTCTTCATATTGCAGAAGAGTTACGGTCGCATTCATATCTTTCACAATTTCACGTATTTGGTTTAATGCAAGTTCCTTATCTTCTCCCCAGGTAAGTCTGCGGTCGAGATGAATTTTAGCGTAATCGGAAACGGCACAAAGTGAGGGACTTTTGGAAACGAATTCGGTTACGGTAACTGAACCTTTGCCGAGAAATTCGTCGAAAGCCAATCTTTCGTGAAGTTTCTCAATTTCCAGGGCTGCTTTGGATGCCATATAAATTGCATTCTGACCGCGCTCGGGCGCCGAGCCGTGTGAAGAAACACCGAAAAATTCAACTTCAATTTCCATACGTCCTCTGTGACCCCTATAAATATTGAGGTTTGTCGGCTCTGTTATTATTACCGCCTCGGGTTTAATATTTTCTTCTTCTACCAAATATTTCCAGCATAGACCGTCGCAATCTTCTTCCATAACGGTTCCCGTAACGAGTAAAGTTACATCTTCGGGCATTCCTGTTTCTTTTAATATTCTGCCTGCTGTAACCGCCGCTACCGGTCCGCCTTTTTGGTCAACGCTGCCCCTGCCGTGCACAAATCCATCTTTAATTTCGCCGCCAAGCGGATCGAATTCCCAATTATCCAAATTACCCAAATCGACAACGTCTATGTGTCCGTCGATTGCAATAACTTTACTGCCGTTCCCGATTCTGCCGGTTACGTTGCCAAGTTTGTCAATGCGGACTTCATCGAACCCGGCTTCCTCCATTTGCCGTTTTAATTCGTTTGCCGCACTTTCTTCTTGTTTACTTAATGATTTGTGTTTGATTAATTTCGAAAGATTTTCAGCTGTGTAAGTTTCGTACTTTTGTGCAAGCTCCAAAATTTTTTCATTTGTTTCCATAGTATACCCGCATTAACTGTTTTTGAATTTGTTAAATAATTTTATACCTTGATTAAAAATATTTAAATGTATTTGATGTTCATCTACCTCTATCAATTGGAAATTGTTCATCAATATGTTTCCTTTTTGAACCACGGTTTTTACCGTTCTTTCCAGGATGCCGTAAATGTAGTGTCCCCAAAAATTTTCTTCGTTAAAAGGTGTTGGCGGAACGTAATCCCAAATTATAAAGTCCGCCCGGTCTCCGGTTGCAAGATTTCCGAAATCGGGGAAATACTTTTTCACAAAATTAAATTGATCAAAGTACACCTTTTTGAAATATTCGAAAGTTTTATCGAAGGAATTATTTTGGTGCCGGTATATCAAAAACAATTGCTTTTGTGCACGTGCAACGTTGGCGTGCATACCGTCGGTACCGGTAAGAATTGGAATTGATTGCGGAACTTTTGCGTAACCGGGCAGTCCGACGGAATTGTTTAAGTTTGAATCAATATTGTATACTATTGCGCTTCCGCTTTCTTTGATGATTTGATAATCTGATTCGTTCAAGTAAATTCCGTGCGCAAGAATCGATTTTGCGTTAAGTAAATTGAATTTTTTCAAACGTTGTACAGGAAAATCATTGCCGATCTCCCGGCTGATTGTTCTATCGGATACATCCTCACAAAGATGAATGTGAATTGCCCAATCGTTTTCCCGCAAGTATTTTTCAGCTATGGCAAAACTATCGTCGTCCAAAGTAAATGATGCATGTAACCCGAGCATACTTTTAATATTTTCATTCGTTCTGTTTTTAAAAAAATTATAGTTTTCTTCAAAAGCTACTGCGGTTTTTTCCTTACCGTTTCTGTCGGATGTTTCAAAGCATAAAACTCCACGTAAATTAAAATCTTCCAACACACCGGCAATTGTTTCCAAACTGTTAGTTGTTGCTGAAGGGGATGCATGATGGTCGAAAATATAAGTTACTCCGTTTCTAATTGATTCCATTGCCGCCATTTCTGCAGATGCCTTAACCATTTCCGGTTCCAATGCAAGATCGAGTTTCCACCAAAGGTTTTTCAGTATGTTTTGGAAATTACCGAAGTCTCCTTCAAGCGGCAAACCTTTTGCCAAGCGTGAATAAATATGATCGTGGAAATTTACAAGGGGAACCGTTAAAACTCTTCCACCGGCATCAATAACATTGTCATCATTGTTAACGGTAAGGAATCCGGGAAATCTCCTTTCGGTTATCTGTCCGATTCTTCCGTTTTCAACAGTCAAATCACCGAAAACCGGTTTGATGTTTTCACCGGTAATTTGGCATATCCATGCGTTACAAACTTTATAATTCATATTGAAAATACCATAATTATATATTTTTAATTTTAATAAGTTGACCGTAACCTGTTTTCTCTTCACTCTCTTTATTCTTATCCATCACAGTTTTTCCCCGTAACACGGTTGCTTCAACAATTGCATTGAATTTAATATTTTCAAATGGAGTGTATTTCCCCATGCTGTGCATTTCAGTTGAATTGACAGTTTGGGTTTTCCACAAATTTATTAAAGCAAAATCAGCATCTTTGCCTGTTTCCAATTTACCTTTTGAGGTAAGTCCGAAATACTCCGCCACATTTGTTGAAAGTAAATTGACAGTTTGTTCCAAAGTAAGTTTATTTTTTAGAAATCCTTCGGAAAATAAGAAGGGGACACGATGTTCAACCCCGGGAATTCCGCCGTAAACTTCCCAAAAATTCCCTGAGGATTTTTCTTTTTCCGGAATACAGCCGGCGTGATCGGTTGTAACAAAGTTCAGATTACCAGTAGCCAAGCCGTTCCACAATTGTTCTTTATCGTTTTCAAACTTCACGGGGGGTGCTGTTTTCAAGTAATTGCGTATGCTGGTGTTTTCAAAATCCTTTTGTGTAAAGAACAAATAATGCGGACAAGTTTCAGCGGAAATGCTTATCCCGTTTTGCTTTGCTTGGGCAATTTTGCGTAATCCTTCACCAGAACTTAAATGAACAATGTGTGCCCGCACACCGGTTTCCCGTACGATTTTTATGATTTCCGAAACGGCTGTAACTTCGGCTTCTATATCCCTTGCAGCACAATAGGCACGCCAATCGTTTTTACCTTCCAGTTTAAATTGTTTGCGGCGTGTAACAACCAGGTTTTTATCTTCGGCATGGACTCCCATTGGTATGTTTGTTTTTGCCAAAATTGTTGCAACTTCACGAATTCTATCATAAGTTAAATCGGTAAACGTGTCCATACCGGAAATTACATATACTTTGAAAGCGGCTACACCCGAATCAATCAGTTCGTAAATCTGCTTTTCAATGTCGATTGTTTTACAAAAATCGTTTCCACGAATCCCACCCCAAAATGCAAAATCGATTAAACTTCTGTTTCGCACGGCATTTAGTTTAAGTTCAAAGTTTTTCCCGTTTGTTACGGGAGGAAGCGAAGTACACGGCATATCAATTATTGTTGTTACACCGCCGTGCGCTGCAGCTGTTGAACCATGTTCAAAGTCATCTCTGAATTCAAAACCCGGTGTATCGAAGTGAACATGAGGATCGATGGCACCGGGAATTACTAAATTGTAATTTCCGTCAATAAAATCAATACTTCCCGCGGATCCGGGAACATTTAAGTTTCTTAAAAATCCGTTCTTCTTTTCTATAGTTGAAATTTCCGACCAATCTATTTCACCGGAAAGGAATTTTATTTCAAGAATTTTACCGGTAAAATGTATTTCACCCAAGCGTACTTTGTTTCCCGTTGTGTTGATGAAAATATTTTTCAGTACTCTTTTCATGTTAGCGTTTAATTATCCTTTTGGACTTTTTTATTGAAGTCCGCTATTAATTTATCCCACGTACCGGCAATGTTGAAACGTTCTTCCCAGTAATTTTCATCGTACCATTGTGCATTAAGTTCCTCAACATCTTTTCCTTGTTGTTCGACCCAAGTGAAATATTTCAAGTTGTGTATTGCCTTTTTGTCGTAGTAGGAAAGTTCTTTAAAGTAATCCACCGATTGTTTTTTAATCACCGAATTCCAATCGATTTCGGCTTGCACATTGGTGTACGGACCCCATTCTTCCCTCATTTCTTGCAGGCGTGAGTTGTACATTTCTTTTGAGTCGGTAAAAATTGTGAAGATCACATCATTTTCGTTCATCTCGAAATACTTTGCCAATTTAATAGAACTCAGTAGATTTGCTGCCGAGGAAATTCCGAGGTACGGTAACTTTTCAATCGTATTGGAATCCACGCCCAGGCTTTTAAGAAATTCCGAACCGGCGGGTTCGTTAAACAGGCGTAAGATTCTAAGAGGGTCTTCATCATCAATAGCCGCAACAGCATCGGTGTTTTTAACGTTGTGGATCCACGGAACGTGTTTGTCGCCAATGCCTTCAATTCTGTGTCCACCGAATCCGTTCATCAAAAGTGTGGGGCATTGCAATGCTTCGGAAGCAAGGACTTTAATCTGCGGGTTTACTTTTCTCAAATAATCTCCGGCGGCAATTGTTCCCGCGGAACCGGTAGCACTAACGTAAGCGCTTAATCTTTGTTTTCCGCTTTTAATCTGATTGAAAAGTTTTTCAATTGTGTAACCGGTAATTTCGTAATGCCAAACGGCATTGCCGAATTGATCGAATTGATTGAAGATTACATATTCATCGCTTTCGGCTTCAAGTTCGTGGCATTTGTCATATATTTCTTTTACGTTGCTTTCGCAACCCGGCGTGGCATAAATTTCGGCACCTATTTCTTTCAGCCAGTCAAATCTTTCCTTGCTCATTTCTTCCGGCAGAATTGCCACGGCATGAACATCGAGCAATGCGGAATTAAAAGCTCCGCCACGGCAATAGTTTCCGGTAGAAGGCCAAACGGCTTTGTGGTAATCGGGATTGAATCTTCCGGTAACCAAATACGGAACCAAACAACCGTAAGTAGCGCCGACCTTATGCGCGCCGGTCGGGAAAAACTTTCCCACAAGTCCGATTATCCTGGCTTTAACTCCGGTAATTTCTTGCGGAATTTCCAGAAAATTTATATCTCCAATACCACCGGTTTTATAATCGTTTGCCCAGTTTATTCTGAACAAATTCAACGGGTGCACGTCCCAAAGTCCTATCTCTCTTAATTTTTCTTGAATTTCATTTGGAATGGTTTCGGGGTGTTTCAATTGTTTGAATGTCGGTAGTATAATTTTTCTTTCTTTGGCTCGCCGGATGGTTCGTTTGAGGTATTCTTCATTTTGAATATCCCAATTCCAATTTTCCATATAATCTCCTGTTAATCTGCAAATAATTCGAAAAATGAATAATAAAATAGTGAAAAGCTGGGAATTCTTGGAGTTAATTTTAACAAGAATATTCAGTTAAAGCCGGTTGCTTCATAACGGATTATTTTATCAAAACACGGCCTACGCTGCCCGAAGGTTTTTTAATTCCAAGAAGATTTGCTATTGTGGGAGCTATATCTTGCGGACCGCTTTCGGAAGAATCTAAACCGGTTGGTATTCCGGGACCCATAAAAATTAAGGGCACGAAAGTATCGTAATTCCAAGGCGAACCGTGTGTGGCGCTGTTTTCCCGTTCTTCTTTGCTGTAACTCATAAACCACCCCGGCATATTTACAAGGTATAAATTGCCCGAGCGGCCCGGATAAAATGAATTTGCAACTTTTATTGTTACTTGATTGGTAATAATATCATTCCGTTCTACCAAGCATTTTGTGATTACGTCGTAAATTCCTTCGTCTTTCAGAATTATTGTTCTCAAATCGTTTTCCACTTCGCAAAGTTTTAATCCGGCTTTCAATATTCTGTTTTCATCCAAGTATATGTAAGGCGGAATTAAATTTTTAACCAAGTTGAAATTGATTTTATATTCTTTGCGTCCGAAATCGTTACACATTTCAACAAAGCTTGAAGTTGAAAGTACTCCCGCCGGTTGCTTTTGCATTGCCAGAAATTCGGGGGATTCGGCAACACCATGATCGGCTGTGAATACAACCAGGATATTTTCCAAACCAATTTTACCATCCAAAAATTTTAGAAAATCCGCAATTACTCTATCCAGCCGGTAAATTTGATCTTCGTATTCAAGGGAATTTGGACTGAAGCGGTGACCGATATAATCGGTTGAAGAAAAACTTACGGATAAATAGTCCACAATGTCATCCTTGCCAAGTCCGTTTTTATCAATAATAACTTTAGCAAAATCGGATGTTATTTTATCTCCGTACGGTGTAAACGGAATTACACCGCCAAACTCATTTTCTTTGATGTTTGCAAAACTGTGTGGAAAGGTTTTACCCAAATTTCCTTCCGTCCGTTCATATTTGTTTTTGTCTTTGCTTTTGTAAATATAATTTTCTTCCGGCAGAAGCAGTTCCCAATTACTTTTATAATATTTATGAACTAAATTCAAATTATTAAAATAGTTCAAAAAGCCGGGGGGTTCTTTATAATAATATGAGCTTGAAGTAAAACCGTTATTGCGTTTGGAAAACCAGAATGCTTTACCGGAATGCCCCGCTAGAAATATTGCTCCTCTGTCTTTGAATGAAACGCCGAAGATTTTAGCTTTGCCTCCGGTTGCAAGGAAAATTTCATCTGAAATTGTGGATACAACAAGGTTTTTCGGGGATAAACCTTTGCTTTCTCCGAACACTTTTGCATTGGGATCTTCACAAGCGTAAACCTGTTTGGCTAATTTAACGTCGTACCAGTCATTCCCGATAATTCCATGTAAAGCGGGAACCGAGCCCGTTGCAATTGTCGCGTGTCCCGGAGCCGTTTTGGTAACGGAATGGATAAAATTTGCATTAGTAAAATTTAAACCGTTTGCTTCCAATCGTAAAAACCCGTCATCACTTAAATTTTTGCGGAATTTATTTATAACGTCGCCGCGAAGTTGATCAACCACAATTTGCACTACAAGCTTTATACTTCCGTTGTTATATTTGTTTGCACCGTAAGTATGCAGAACGGAAATTGCAATAAGAAGTAAAACGTATTGTACTTTTTTCAAAATGTTCCTCTCAATTAATAAGTCTGTAAAGTTAATAAAACTTTTCTTTTTATGAATGCATTGATGTGTTCTAAAACAATTTGGATAAGTTGTCTTTGTCAATTATTTCAACCGGTAGCCTGTATTTTTTTTGAAACTCACCAACCAAATAATCACGAATAACAATAATCATATTTGTTTTTGTATCAGCTGAGACGGAATTTATTAGAGTGCCCACTGCGGGCTCCAGTCCCAAACCTTTTAATTCCAATTTACCGAACTCATCTACAATAAACCACGGTGGATTTTTTTTAACCTCGTTTAATAAAACATTTCTTGCCCAAGTAAATGTTAAATTGGAAAAGGTATAATTTCCAACGGAAATAACATTTTGGTTTGTTGTTTTTTTTGAAACGGATAGAAGTTTTTTTTCACCGGTACGGATATTAGTAATGTAGCGTTCACCGTTTATTTTCGGTTGAAGTATCCCTCCGCATCTTTTTATGTTGTTGCACCATTTGCGTAATGCAGTAGTTTTACCCGAATTAACTTCACCGGTGAGAATATAAATTTTGCCGCTATTCATTCATGTAAATCCATTACCAAAAGAATAACGAAAAGATAAACAAAGAAATATTTTACTTTTAACAAACCTTTTTCGGTTTTTGCATAAGTATAACTGCTAATAAGAATTTTTTTCAGATTCGGAAACAAAGAAATGATTAAGTCAATGTCGGAAGAATATTTATAATTGTATTTTTGCAGAAGTTTCTGAAGGAATTTTAAGATTAAAGGAGCAATGAATTTTAACCACACAAATAAAATTAACGTAACGCGTAGAAGCATCAATCCAATTCTAACGGCAAAATTTTTCTCTGCACCGGGAGTGAAGTAGGAAATTATGACAATTTGTACTAAAAAGAAAAGCAAAAAAATACCCGATTTTTTTTGCCACCAGAATTTCCTTTTTTTTCTTCTTGTTGAATTGTTAAAGTTAAAATTATCGTCAATCAGTTTCAGCTTCAATTCGGAATGATTGTCGTTTATCCAACCGGGCAATTTTCCCGCAATAATGCCCAAAAACATTCCGGCTAATAAATGCAAACCGGTGTATGCGGAAATTAGTACCAAACTGAAACTTACGTCGCTTAACGCTGTGGATGTTTTGGCAAATTGTTTAATGATAAAACGGTAATATAAATCCACGGATTCCCACAAAGTCATTCCAAACAGAAGGGTTGAGATAATTATTTTTTGGAGGGATGAAAACAATAATGTTAAAGTTCCCAATGCAAAAGCGGACAAACGGAAAAAAGTTTTTTTGTAAAAAAGCACGTATCCCGTAAGACCTTGCAACATAACCGAAAAATAAGCCGTCAAAGGTGTATGCGGACTTGCAAGGAATTTAACCGACATAACTATAAATGTAGCTTTTACAATTTCTTTGGGGTTACCGGAATAATATGCAATAAGGCTGATAAAAATTACTGCGAAACCGCCGATAAAAAGTCCAGTAAAAGGTACTTTGAATGCGTGAAGAATTCCACCTAGTGCCGCTTCACTGAATGCCCAAAGTGCGGTTATCCTCTTTACGGTGAGAGATTTATCTATCTGTAGCGTTTGGCTTGTCATTACGAAAAAATAAAAATTGTTTTCCAAAAGTCAAATATATCTTTTTTTTCTTTCTACTTCTTATTAAATTTGATTTCTAAATACCTCCATTAGGGTAGTGTTTCTAAAAATCAAGATTAAACGTTCATGGGCAAAATAATAGCGGTAGTTATACCCAAAGGCGGAGTTGGGAAGACGATAACGGCAATTAACCTTTCGTACGCGCTTGCCCAGAACAAAAAACGAACGCTCTTAATTGATGTAGATTCTTCCGGTCAATGTGCCTCTGCTCTGGGTTTTTCCGATAATGATATTAAAGGTGACTTGCTTGATGTTTTAAGTTTTAATAAATCTTTTAAATCGGTAATTCACCGCACGGATAACCCGGATTTGGATTTTATTCCGATGCGTAAACTTTCGTACACAGATGAGAAACGCTTGGCAAACCTTTCTTCAAGGGAATCGATTTTAAGCGATTTGATGGGTTCGGAAGTTTACGGTTATAACTATGTGATTTTTGATTGCCCGCCAACGTTAATAGGTACTACAACAAATGTGTTAATTGCATCCGATTCGGTTATCATTCCGGTTAAACCCGCAAAGTTTTCACTCAACGAAGTGGAAAGGATAATGGAGCACATCGGATACATAAAAAAGAATTACAACGAAAAGATTGAAGTGGAAGGTATTCTGGTAACGATGTACGAATATAATACCAAAGTGGCGTTCAGGATTAAAAAGGAGTTGATGTTACGTTATCCGAATTTTATGTTTAAAACTTCCATACCGAAGAATGTTGAAGTGAGTGAATCGACATTTTTAGGCAAACCGATAATTTCGATAAATCCGAAAGCCAAAGCCTCCAAAGCATATATGAATCTTGCCAAAGAAATAATTGAACGGACTTCTTATAATTCAATTAAAGCCGGTTAAGTATCCGAACTTTCTTACGCAGATACAAACGAAATGGCATTCTCAATCGACGGAAAAATCTTGAACAGTCTGTCCAGTTTATTTATCGTCAATATGGACGCTTGTTTTTTGTTGGGTACTACCAGAATTAAATTTTTATTACCTTTTTTAACTTTGTTGAATATTTTAACAATTGTTCCGATAAAAGTTGAATCGATAAATTCACATTGACCGAAATCAATAATAAAATTGAGGCTGTTGTTTTTTACTTCCAGTTCCAAAAACCTTTTGAAATTCTCGGCTTCGTTGCTTGTTGCCCTCGGAGTATTGATTTTTACGATTGTATAACCTATTGCTTTGCGATAGACAGATGAGAACCAATCACGTTTGTCCATCTGCATTGTATTGCCGCTTAAATATACTTTTCTATCGAATAAATCAGTGTTCATTTTTTTTGCCTCCCGCAATCTTGATTAAAGCGAATTGCTTTACAGTCTGTTTTGTTATGGTTCAAATCTAATGATGATAATACGTTTAACTGTGATTCATATCAAAATATGCGGGTCGATTACAAAATTTCCCATGAGTAATCTTCGAAATGTTTAATTTTTTTTAAAGGCTCGGGTGAAACCGCAAAGCAATATAGCGGAAATAAATTGTGGAAAATTTTCATTGTTGCCGGTAAAAATGAGGCGGAATGCAGTTTTATTTTTGTTGGAGGTTTTACTTTTTGTATTAATATCATTTTTTCATTTAATAGTAGATCCAAATGTTTCTGAATATTGATATGGGTTTTCAGCAACACGGGTTCTTTTTCCAATTTAAATAAAGAATAGTTGTTGTTCAATTTGTATTCGGTAAAAACATTTTCAATTTCTTTCCGGAATTGGAGTGCATTTCTTTTAAAATAATTTTTCCCTTTGGTTGAATTATTAATAAAAAGTCCGGTTTGCACAGAGCTGGAATCGAAATAAACATAAAATTCGCTGTCCAATTTAAACTTACCGAAATGAATCAGAAAGTATGTGCGATACGGATTTCCCTTATGAAATCTCATATCGTGATTTATCCGCATTAAAGTTTGATTGAATTTCGGAGCTGTTCTTATTTGCGGATCCAGATTATTGAAAAAAGGTGCGATAGCTTCAACAAAGGCTTTGGCGGGTTTAACTAAAAATTCATCATACCGTATTTTGTTTTCTTGGAACCAGTTTCTATTGTTGTTTTTCTCAAGATCGCGAAAGAAAGTAAATAATTCATCACTGAATCCGTTGAAATTACTCAATACATCATTCCCAAATTTATTGCAAAGTAAAAACTTCCGATGTTTTTAAGAAAAGTTCCGTAAAAATTTTCCACACCTTCGTCAAAGAGATGAGCTATTGAATAACGGAAATTTATTCCCAGCAAATTACTTGTACTCAACCCGAAATTAGCACCGATTCCGATGTAGCCGCCAACCCCGAATTTTGCCTGAGCCCTTTCGAACGAAGTAAAAAATTCTTCATCTGCCGGCGTGGTAACAACCATCACAGGTCCGGCTCCAAGCGTAAAATATGGACGAAGATTATCGGTCAGATCATCATAAAACAAGCGCTTCTGAATTCCGGCATTCAAAGGTAAAAGAAAAACCCTGTTCTTTTTGCCAAAGACCGGAAGTGGACGTCCGAAAATATCGAATCTTTCGAATTCACGTTCGTCTTTGGATTCCGAAATTGAAAAATCGACAAAGCCCGTTAATGTTTCGGTGAATGAATATCTGTAAAAAGTACCCAAACCGAAGCCGCCTTCACCGAATAGTAAATCGACACCCCAAGCATTCGGTGGAAATTTTACGTGGGGTTTTTCCGGCGCAAGTTTACCAATTCGTTGCGGAAAAGCGGTTATTAACGGTAATAGAAAAAGTATTAATAGTAGTTTTTTCATATTTTTGTCCGGTTCATTTGAGTTATAAAAATAATTATTTTCAATTTAATATCAATGTTATAATCCGTACCACGGAAGGAATAAAAATTATGGGAAAAAATTTGGAAATCAAGGTAAAAACACCTTCACACGAAAATTTGATTGAGATATTAAAAAGTAAGAACGCCGACTACAAAGGAATTTTGGTTCAGAAAGATATTTACTATAAAGTTTCCGGAGGAATTTTAAAGCTGCGGATTGAAAACGGAACATACTGTTTGATAAAGTATAACAGAGATGAAAAAAATCCGGAAAGATGGAGCAATTATAATTTACTTTATTTATCGGGCGATGATCCGGTTGAATATCTTACCGGACTTTTTGAAGAGCTTGTTACAGTTGAAAAAAAGAGGACTCTTTACATTTTCAATCATACACGTATTCACTTGGACGATGTTAAAAATTTAGGTTTGTTCTTGGAGTTGGAAACGGTTGCCGATGGAATAACGGACGAAGAAGCAAAAAAAGAATTCGGAGAAATTGTAAAATTTTTGAAACTGGATTTTGATAATCAAATAAAAAAATCTTATAAAGATTTGCTACTGGAAAAAATTACCGGCAGCTGAATAATTTATGCGGAAATGAAAGCCCGTCGTTTCTTAAAGAAAGACGGGCTTCATCCGGATTAATTTGCATTATTCTGAGATGCTATTAAAT
>JALSTB010000037.1 GCA_026983955.1 Melioribacteraceae bacterium | reverse complement strand
CCACCAGCTGTGCGGATATTTCAGAGCAAAGCCGGTTATTGCCAAAGTAATAAATGATGTTAAAAGCAATATGTGTTGAACAACTTCATTTTTAGTGAACCGCGGAACCGTTGGGGAAGACTTAACATGTTTTTTCTTGCGTTTAACTTCGTGAATGTAAATAATCAAATTATGCAAAAACATTCCGCCTATTACAGTTACAATTAACCAGAAGTAAATGTTTTTCACAAGACTTTCAACAAATCTGCTTTCAACCGTTATGTCGTGATGTGAGTAGCTTTCGGCAAACGTTTGAGTAGCATCTTCGTGGCATTTTTGGCATGTCGTTTTAACGTTTGCTTCGTTTACGGAAGATTCGGGATTTTTTTTAGGAAGAATTTTATGAACTTCGTGGCAATCGACGCACATAGCCGCTTCTTTGTCTCCGCGCATTACCGCCAAACCATGGTAACTGTCTTGATATGTATGCGGTTCATCGGCATGAAAGCCTACTTTGTCCGCAAGCATTTTACTTTGGTGGCATGTCATGCATGTTTCTTCTTGAATTTTTCTGGCTTCAATACGGCTTTCCGGACCGGTAATTGCTTGAATGCCGTGTTCATTGTGGCAGTCGTTACAAACCGGTGAAAATCTGAACCCTTTTATAGCATACGCCCAATGGATCGATTCTTTATATTCCTTCGTTTCTTTCGGATGGCAATCTTCACAGGCATCCGGAAGGTTAAACGGAGAAATTTTGGAACCCGGTTGAACAACGTTTTTTATGTCGTGTATTCCGTGGCATGTAACACAAGTGGGAACATTGACGGCTCCTTCTTCGTGCAATTTACCGTGAACGGATTGTGCATATGTTCTAACGGGGTCCACAATCGGAATGGGATGCTCTTTTTGGAATGTAGTATCGGCATGGCAAGAACCACATGTTTTAGTGATGTTTGTAATATAAACCGGACTTTCCCTGTCGTTAATGGCAAGAATATCATGACCGCCATGGCAGTCCCAACAAGCCGCCGCATCCGTATCTCCTTTTTGAATTGCAAGACCGTGAATACTTTGCCGGTGTTCGTTAAATTCTTCTCTGTGACACGGAATGCAGTTGGTTACAGTTAATTCCGGATTTTCCGTTACCGCTCTTTTGTAAAAGGCTTTATCGTCTTCGGGACAAATATGGCAATCGATACAATAAAGGGTTTGGTGTACGGAATAATCCAAATCTTCGTGTATAATATCGCTATCGTGGCAAGCGGCGCAATCGTTCTCCGCCTTTTGTTTTGTAATGTGATACGGGTAAACGGAAAGCATTTCCTGCTCGTGGCAACCGCTGCAATATTCATCCGATTTATTTGTAATCTCCGACGGTGATTTTGTATCGTGTATTCCATGACAAGTTACACATGATGGCGGATCTTTAACAACATCAATCAATCTGTGGTGAATGTCATTTTTGCTTTGAACCACTTGTTCTTCATGACACGATGCGCAATCTACTTTGTATATGTCCTTGCCGGGTTTGTGCGGAATGTCTTGCGGGTCGAAATCCGTATGGCATTCGTTACAATCCAGTTTACCGTGTACGGAATTTTTGTATTCATATAAATTAACATAGAGTGAAATAATTTTTCCGTTACGCGGCATTGTTAAGTTGGCGTCGCCATGGCATTCCATACAAATAAATTTATCTTGTCCGCTAACTTGAAAGGAAAGAATGATAAACACAAGATGTGAAAGTAAGGTTTTCATATCTTCTTCATTTTTATGAAAAGAAGACACGGAATAAAAGATAAATGTATCTTATTTCAAAGATATTTATAATTATCGATTTTGTCAATATACTTTAAGTGAATTTGTCTAAACGGAATACTTGCTTGTTTTCACGGTTGTATAAACTACGGCGCAATCAGGTAAATTGTTTTGTGATGCAGATCAAACACAACCGGATTTTATCCTTTACATTCGGAATAAATTCTTTTAATTGTATATTGAATAAAAAAAATTTCGGTATGAATACGGATAAGAAAATATTAATCGTCGGAATAATTGAAGATGCGGAATTTGTTGAACTGCTCAAACGTACAACCGGCGGAACGGTTTTGTTTGCCAACGATGGAGAAGAAGCGTTAAAAATCGCATTCCGTGTACATCCCGAATTTGTTTTCCTGGGAAAATTTATTTCCGGTAACATAGATGAGTTTACAACCGCAAATATAATTTCCGGAGCATATAATATTCCCGTGTTATTCGTTTTGAGCGAAGACGAAATTGAAAACCCGAAATTCCAAGAAACACCATACGAAGTGGTTTTTACTCCATCCACCGGAACAAAATTGAAATTCCATCTCGGCAGGGCGAAAAGCTCAATTACACGCTTCAAAAAACTGAGTGAAGAAACCGAATTATTAAATAAAATATTATCGAATTCACCCGGATTTGTAATTGCGTTAGATGACCGTTTAACCGTTAAGTTTGCAAATTACGGAAGGAATGGTAAACCGGGCTTGGTTAATGAGATTGTCGGGTTAAAATTTACAGACATGCTTGAACTTAACGATAAAAACAATTTTCTCGAAACTATAAATAAATTGGACTGCGGTATTTCAAATTATGAGAATATAAACCTTAATATTTCTTATAAAGAAAACAAGTTTTCCGTAAGCTGCAATGTTTATTGCATCTACCTGAGCGACGGCTCGAATGAATTTATTCTTTATTGTTCGGAAAAGGAATCCGGAAAACACGTAACAGAGGAAAAAGTGGAATTGTTTTCCGTCTTGGAAAATGTTCCCTACGGCGTTGCGGTTATTTCGGGGGAGAAATTTGAATTTGTTAACTCTGAATTCATTAGGATTACGGGGTATTCGAAACATGAACTGGTAAATTTGCAGGATTGGTTCGAAAAAGCGTTCCCCGACAGCAGTTATAGAAAAGTTGTAACGGATACATGGAATTCCGAAATAGATAAAAATAATATAATCAAGACTTTAAGTATTCAGTGTAAAAACGGTGATATCAAACAAATTGATTTCAGAGCCGGTAAAATTGATAATAATAAATTCATTATTTCAATTTTGGATATAACGGAACAGCGCAAAACCCGAGAAGCTCTCGATAATTATATCCGTCAACTAAAATTAAGCAAAGATTCAATCGAACAAAAAAATATTCAACTCGAAAAACTCAATAAAGAATTAAGGGAATCGGAAGAAAAATTGCTTGAGCTCAACCGGGATAAAGACAAATTCTTTTCGATTTTGGCACACGATTTAAGAACACCGTTCAATGCTATTCTCGGTTTATCACAATTGGTGGCGGAAGAATACGATGAGCTAACCAAAGAGGAAGTTGTTAAAATCGTAAAAGACATAAACAGCGCCGGTAAAAATTTATTCAGACTTTTGGAAAACCTTTTGAATTGGTCGAGGATAACTTCCGGCAGAGCGGAATTCAATCCCGAAAAAGTTGATTTGTTCGAGCTGGTGTTAAACGCCATTCATTTGCTTAAGCCTAATGCCGATGCCAAGGAAATTAAAATAGAAAACAACGTTAAACCGGATACTTACGTGTTTGTAGATGAACAAATGATCGAATCCGTGATTGAAAATCTTTTGACCAATGCAATAAAATTCACTCCGCGCGGTGGCAGAATATCGATAAATATTTCCGAGCAACCAGATAAATACGAAATCAGTGTGAGCGATACGGGTGTTGGAATTAGTAAAGAAAACATTGGCAAGTTGTTCAGAATTGACAAGGCATTCAGTGAATACGGTACGGAAAAAGAAAAGGGCAGCGGACTCGGATTAATTTTGTGCAAAGAAAGTGTGGAAAAACATAACGGCAAAATTTGGGTTGAAAGCGAAGAAGGGAAAGGCTCCACTTTTTATTTCACGGTTCCCAAAGCCAAATGATGTACCGTTGTTCCGGATTTAATCGATATTTACAATCATTCCAAAAATTTGTAGTTTCCGTTTTACTTTATTAAGGAATTAAGCAAACAAAGAGCAAAATGAATAGCGACATTGAAAAATTACGAAAAAAGATTAATGAAATTGACCGCAAATTAATAGAATTACTTGCCGAGCGAAGAAAAATAAGTAAGGAAGTTGTTGTAGCTAAAAAGGAAAGCGGTAAACCGATTCGCGACCAGCAACGTGAAATGGAATTGCTCAGCAAAATTATCTCCATTGGTAAAGAGCATAATTTGGATTCGCATTTCGTTACAAAAATTTTCTATGAAATCATTGACGATTCCGTCCGGCTGCAACAAAAATATTTGCAAGATTATAAACCTGAAACCGGCAGTGGTATTTTGCGCGTTGCCATTCAAGGGATTGAAGGCTCATACAGTTACTTGGCAACAACCCAATTTTTCGCACACAACGAAGAGGAATTGATTTTTCTTTATAAGGAAACTTTCGACGAAGTGGTTAACGCCGTGGAAAAAGGCGAAGCCGATTATGCCGTTTTGCCGATTGAAAATACAACCTCCGGCGGAATCAACGAAGTTTACGATTTATTGTTACACACGACTTTATCAATAGTAGGTGAAGAAAAATTTCAAGTAAAGCATTGTTTAATAGGAACGCAGGATGCTACAATATCCAAATTGAAAAAAATTTTCACACACTATCAAGGTGCATCACAATGCAGTAAGTTTTTGGCATCGCTTCCGAATTGTGAAATCAGTTTTTACACCGATACGGCTATGTCCGCCAGAAAAATAGTGGAGGAAAATAATCCGGCATACGGAGCAATAGCCAGCGAAGAAGCAGCGAATTTATTTAATGTTAAAATATTAAAGAGAAATATTGCCAATCAATCCGAAAATTATACAAGGTTTTTGGTCTGTGCACGAAAACCGAAAGAAGTCGATCCCCGTATTCCGGCAAAAACTTCACTAGTTATGGCAACCTCGCATACACCCGGCTCTTTGGCAAACGCCATTGCCGTTTTCCAAAAGTATAATGTGAATATGACAAAACTGGAATCGAGACCGATTTTAGGAAATCCGTGGGAGGAAATGTTTTATCTCGATTTTGAAGGAAATCCGGCCGATCCGGTGATTCGCCAACTTCTCGATGAACTCGGGAAGCATACGAGGTTCTTGAAAATTTTGGGAACTTATCCCTCGAAAGATATAGTAAAAACCAAACTGGACTATTTCAAAACCGGAAATACAGTTATTGAAAACAACGAAGTGACCGGAACTGCCAAAATTGATGAGGATAAAAAACAACCCAAACCGGAAGTTAAAAGAAGTTACAAACTTGCCAGCAGGGATTACAAACCCGAAGATACGATAATTAAAGTCGGTGATATTGAAATAGGAGGCGATAATTTTATTGTTATTGCCGGACCCTGCTCGGTTGAGTCGCACGACCAAATTTTTGCTTGCGCAAACGAAGCTAAAGAACACGGGGCTCAAATTTTACGCGGCGGATGTTTTAAACCGCGCACTTCACCCTACAGCTTTCAAGGTCTTGGTTTCGAAGGGTTGGAATTATTGGAAGCCGCAGGTAAAACATACGGACTTCCCGTTATAACCGAAGTTCTCGCACCCGATCAAGTTGAGGCTGTTGCCCGGCAAGCCGATATTCTTCAGATTGGTGCACGGAATATGCAGAACTTTTCACTCCTAAAGGCTGTCGGCAGATGCCACCGGCCCGTCATGCTTAAAAGGGGAATGATGTCTTCCCTCGATGAATTGTTGAATGCAGCCGAGTATATACTTTCACAAGGAAACAGACAAGTAATATTGTGTGAGAGGGGAATAAGAACTTTCGAAACGGCCACACGCAATACCTTGGACTTAAGTGCCATCCCGATTTTGAAGGAGTTGACACATCTCCCGATTATTGTTGATCCTTCACACGCAATCGGGCAAAGGGACAAAGTAGTGCCGCTTGCGAAAGCCGCTAAGGTTGTTGGAGCACATGGAATTATGGTTGAATTTCATCCCGAACCGGAAAAAGCATTAAGCGATCCCGACCAAGCATTACGGTTCGACCAATTCGAAGAAATGATGCGGGATCTTAGAAAATTGTAGCTGTATCAAACCGTATTGTCTGAAACGAATTTATTATCGTAAAGTGCATTGTTGACCGTTTATATTTTTTCCCCGAATTTGTAAATTTGACAATAGCTTAATTTTAATGGGAAAATTATGGAGACCGGTTCCGCACTTTCTGTTCATGCGAACATTTATACTTTATTATCATTTGCCGCTTATATTTTGTTAATGCTCGGCATAGGGATTTACAGCGCCAAGTTTTCTTCCAAAGGCTTGGGCGAATTTTTCCTCGGTGGCAGAAGTATGAACAAATTTGTTGTTGCGCTCAGTGCAGTCGCTTCCGGCAGAAGCAGTTGGCTGTTAATCGGTTTTACCGGCATGGCTTTCGTTAAGGGTGTTTCGGCTGTTTGGGCTGCTGCCGGTTATGTAACCGCAGAGTTTCTTATGTTTCTTTTTGCTGCTCCTGAACTCCGCAAGCAAACGGAACTAAAAGATGATATAACGGTTTCCGATTATTTTGAATCGAGATTTAACGATACAACGCACATATTACGGCTCGTTTCGGCGATAATTATTATAGTTTTTATGACCGCATACATCAGCGCTCAATTTGTAGGCGGTGGAAAGGCTTTCTCATCAAGTTTCGGAACATCTCCGGAAACCGGAATATTAATTACCGCCGTAATTGTTTTGCTTTACACTATGCTCGGCGGTTTTCTTGCCGTTTCACTAACGGATGTTATTCAAGCATTTTTCATGTTGTTTGCTCTTTTCATTTTGCCACTCATTTCGATTGTCGATTTCGGAGGTTGGAATAAAGTTGTAAATGCAGTATACAATATTAATCCTTCTTTGGTCGATCCCTTTGCTCTTGGCACCGGTGCGTTAATCGGTTTTGTTGGGATTGGCTTGGGTTCGCCCGGGAACCCGCACATTTTGGTTAGATATATGTCAATCAAAGATCCGGCAGAACTTAAATTCAGCGCGTACGTCGGAACATTTTGGAATGCTACTATGGCAATTGCAGCCGTTGTAATCGGATTGGTGGGCAGAGCTTATTTCCCGTCGGTTGAATATCTTCCCGGCAAAGACGCAGAAAATCTCTATCCTTATTTGGCGCAACTTCATCTCCATCCGGTTTTATTCGGTGTTGTTATTGCTTCAATTCTCGCCGCCATTATGTCCACGGCAGATTCTATGTTGCTGGTAAGCGCTTCGGCAGTGATACGTGATATTTATCAGAAAATTATAAATCCCAGGCGGGACTTTACACAAAAAGAGCTTGTAATATATAGCCGCTTGGTCATTTTGCTTATTGTGGTTGTTGCGTTGATATTCGGTTACTTTGCATCCGATTTGGTGTTTTGGTTGGTGTTATTCGCATGGGGCGGTCTGGGTGCTGCGTTCGGTCCTACTATTTTGCTTTCCTTGTTTTGGAAACGCACAACAAAAGAAGGTGTTTTTACGGGCTTTATTACCGGGGTGCTCACTATAATTATTTGGAGGCAAACGCCGGAGTTAAAAGCAATGGTTTACGAACTTGTCCCGGGATTTTTGCTTTCGCTGTTTTTTACTGTGGTTGTAAGTCTTTTAACCGGCAAGAAAAGAAAGGCGAATTAATTTAACCGGTGAGTTTTCCCAGAACTTCCCGGCTGTATTTTTTTAGCATTAGTTTTTCCACGCTTTTCAACGGGTACTTTTCTTTATTCAATAGATAATCGACCGAAATGCCGTCGAACAAAGCACCGAAATAATAAGCTTCGGCTTTGGCGTTTCTCAAACCGATTTTCTTAAATATTTTTTCCATTTTTGCGGCGTATTTTTTATCCACATCTTCAAAAACTTTTTTCATCTTCGGTGTGATTTCCTTTTGAAAACTGAACGAAATATACAGACGCCAAAATTCTTCGTTTTCCCTTAAATGATTAAATGTTTCTTTTATTAATAATTCCAAAATTTTGTATGGATCTTCCTCCGAATCCAGAAGTGCATCGAAACCGGCAAGAAAGTCGATTACCATGAAAAGGATAGTTTCGGCAAGTTCGTCTTTACTTTTAAAATAATTATACGCCAAACCTTTGCTTACTTTGGCTTCTTTTGCAATTTCTGCAATAGAAGTGCCGTGAAAACCTTTACGGGCAAATAATTTTAATCCTGCATCAAGAATGGTTTTTCTGGTTTTCTCACGGATTTCTTCGAATTGTTGCTTGGTTCTGGGCATTTTCATTGATTAAATGTTCAGTCATAAATATATTGTTTTGGGAAACGTTTTTCAAGTTATGTTGGTAACACAAATATGAATGGAATTTAACTTGACAAATGTGGATAAAAATAGTATTTTTGACTGACCGTTTAGTCAATTATAAAGGTGTGAGAATGAAAATAATCAAAATATTTTTGTTTCTGCTTGTAACTTGTGGATCTTTCTACGCACAAACCGCCCGTGAACTTATAAGTAAAGCCGAAAATACTCTGAAGGGAAAAACCGCTTACGGAATCATCGAAATGAAAGTTGTTACACCCGATTACGAAAGAACTCTGAAAATGGAGAGTTGGTGGGTGGGAAACGAAAAAGCATTGATTGTGATTAAATCGCCCAAAAGGGAAAAAGGAAATAAAACTTTGAAGATAGGGAATGAAATGTGGAATTATTTGAAGAACACCGAAACGGTTATAAAAATTCCACCATCGATGATGCTGCAATCGTGGAACGGCTCCGATTTCACTAACGACGATTTGGTAAGGGAATCGAACCTTGCCAATGATTACGACCAAAAAATAATTGCGGAAGAGAAAATTAACGGAGCCGGCTGTTGGAAAATAGAATTGATTCCAAAACCCGATGCTCCCGTTGTTTGGGGTAAAATTTATTATTGGGTGAGAAAAACGGATTATCTTCCCGCTCTTGTCCAATATTTCGATGAAAACGGTAAATTAATCAGATATATGGAATTTTCAGATTTTAAAAAAATGGGTGGAAGAAAAATACCTACACGTTGGAAAATGGTGAGCGTTGTTAACGAAGGACATTCAACAGAATTGAAGTTGATAAAAATGAAGTTTGATATTAAAATTGACGATTCGATATTTTCTTTGGAAGAATTGGAACGGGGCGACTAAATATGAAATTGTTGCTGAAACTGGCATGGAGAAATATTTGGAGGAACAAAAGACGTTCTTTCCTTACACTTCTCGCCATTTCTTTTGCAACAACCGCCGCTATTGCCACCCGTGGAATGCAATTGGGAACTTATGCCGTTAATATCGATTATGCAGTGAATATGTTCTCCGGTTACTTGCAGATTCAACGCGAAGGTTTCCAGGAAAATCCTTCATTAAATAAAGCATTTAAATTAAATAAACTAATATTAAGTATTCTTAAAAAGAATAACCGGATTAAAAGTTGGTCGCCACGAGTATTAGCCGACGGTTTAATCAGTTACAAGGAAAATTCACAAGGTGCGGCGATATTCGGTTTGAATCCGCAAACGGAAAAGCATACAACAAAAATTTTCACCCGCATTAAAAAGGGAAAATTTTTTGAGTCGGACTCCTCAAATGAAATAATTATCGGTTACAAACTTCTTCAAAACTTGAAAGCCGGAATCGGGGATACTGTTGTTATACTTTCGCAAGGTTTCGACGGTTCATTAGGCAACTTGAAATTCGTAATCGCGGGTACGGTTAAATTCGGTTCACCCGGTATTGACGGAATGGGAGTTTTCATGCCTATAAAAACGGCGCAAGAACTTTTGGCTCTGTACGGAAGAATTCATGCGGTTGTAATTAATCTTTACGATACATACGAAATTGAAAAAACAAAGGAACTGCTGTCCGAAAAACTGCACGGAACCGGTTTAACGGTTCTCGATTGGGGTGAGATTATGCCCGATTTCAAACAGGCAATTGAATTGGACAACGTGAGCGGAATTCTCATGCTTTTTATACTGATGGTGATTGTCGCTTTCGGAATTCTCAATACCGTTTTAATGTCGGTTACCGAAAGATTCCGTGAATTCGGCGTTACTCTTGCAATCGGTATGTCGCAAATTAAACTGATGATTTTGGTTTTTTTGGAAACCGTTTTCCTCACATTGATAGGAATTTTTTTGGGGAACGTCGCCGGATATTTTATTAACCTTTATTTCGTTCGTAATCCGATTGAATTTTCCGGCGAGTTGAGTTCTTTGTATGAAGAATATGGTTTTTTGCCGGTTATCCGTTCAACATTGGAACCTTCAATTTTCTTAAATATTTCAATTGCCGTTCTGCTTATTTCTTTGTTCGTTACAATATATCCGGTTTATAAAGTTTACAAATTGGAACCTCTGAAAGGAATAAGATATACTTAAAGGTTAATTTATGTTGGTAAAACTTGCATGGAGAAATATTTGGAGAAATAAAAGACGGTCGTTAATCGTTACCGGTTCTGTTGTTGTTGGTGTAGTTGCACTTATTTTTATAGATGGACTTAACAACGGATTCCTTTCGCAAATGTTGTTTAATCAAGTCAATCTGAATATATCACATATTCAAATACACAAAAAAGGTTTTAATGACAATAAAGTGATTCAAAGTTTCATACCCGACAAAGCAAAAGTGGAACGCATACTGGCGCACAATAAGAAAATCGTGCATTTCAGCGAACGCGTGATTGCATTCGGTTTGGTGAGCTCGGCTATAAGTTCTTCCGGTGTTTATATTTTGGGAATCAACCCGGATGACGAAGCTAAAATTACAACAATTTCCAAATCCATAATTAAAGGGGAATATTTTTCCGGTAAGCAACGTGAAATTGTTATCGGGAATAAACTTGCCGAAAAATTAAAAGTCGGTTTGGGCGGAAAAGTCATTGTCCTTTCCAACAGACCAGACGGATCGATAGGCTCGGAGGTTTTCCGTGTAACCGGAATTTTCAAATCACCCAACTCCGAATTTAATAAAGCTTATATTTTTGTTCCCATAAAAACACTTCAAAACATGCTTGGTTTGGGCAATAAAATTCACGAGTTTGCAATAATTACAACGGATTACAAAGTTACCGAAGATGTAAAAAATGAAATCCGGAATCAACTGGATGAAAGCTATGAAGTACTGTCGTACCGCGATATTTTACCGTTGTTGATAATGCAAATGGAATTGTATAAAGAAACAATTTACATAATTAATCTGATTATCGGATTGGCATTGTTATTCGGCATTATTAATTCAATGCTTATGGCTGTGTTCGAGAGAATTAATGAAATCGGGGTTTTGATGGCAATCGGAATGAAGAACGGAAAAATCTTCACAATGATTTTACTTGAATCTTTGTTTATCGGACTTCTGGGAACAGCATTGGGTTTGATAACCGGTATCGGATTAACGGAATTAATTTCAATCCACGGGATTGATTTCAGTCTGTTTGCCGAAAGTCTTGAAAATTGGGGAATCGGTGCGGTTATTTACCCCAAATTAACTTTGGAAAATTTAATTGCAATGTTGTTCATGATTCCTTTTATTACCATTTCCGGAGCCGTTTATCCGGCTTTGAAAGCAATTAAACTTGAGCCGGTTTACGCAATAAGTTATGTATAATTTTAATAAATTAAAGTAAAAATATGGAAATTCTAAGAACAGAAAACGTAAACAAAATTTACGAAGATAACAAAGTTCCGGTTCATGCTTTGAAAAATATCAATTTGAAAATAAACAAAGGTGAATACGTTGCCATTGCCGGACCATCCGGTTCGGGCAAAACAACACTGCTTAATTTGCTCGGTACATTGGATAAACCCACATCGGGAAAAATATATTTTGAGAATTCGGATTTTACTTCCAAATCAAGAAAGGAATTATCGGAATTCCGTCTGCGCAAACTCGGCTTTATTTTTCAAGCATACAATTTAATTCCCGTTCTGACTGCCTTGGAAAATATCGAATTCAGTATGATGCTTCTCGGCGTACCGGAAAAAGAACGGAGGGAACGTGCAAAAAATTTAATGGCGGAATTGGGAATTGACGGGCTGGCAAATAAACGCCCGAACGAAATGAGCGGCGGGCAACAACAACGCGTTGCCGTTGCACGCGCAATAGTTAATAATCCCAGAATTGTTCTTGCAGATGAACCGACTGCCAATCTCGATTCGGAAAACGGTAGTAAGCTACTCGATTTAATGGAAAAAATGAATGAGGAAAAAAATATTACTTTTATTTTTTCTTCCCACGACAAACAAGTGATTGAAAGAGCAAGAAGATTGATTTTATTAAAGGACGGACGGATTGTAAGTGAAAACTAAAACTTTAACTTTTTTTCTGTTTTACTTCGTTATTCGCACTTCTCTATTTGCACAGCTTTCGTTCGATTTTTCCGGATACGCACAAAATTACACTGTGTACCAAAAATTGGACGAAGAACTTGCCGGAATTTTACGGGCTGACGATTCTTATTTCGTTAATTTATTCCGGCTGAGATTAAAACCGGTTTTCCATCTATGGAAAGGCGGAAGGCTCAATATCGATTATGAACTGACTGCAAGCTGTTTTACACAAAAATATTTCACCGGTGAATTTGGTGTACCGGACAATCGAAGGCAACTTACGGAATTGATGTGGACTCCGGTTGATGATGAAAAAATTAAAGTGAGCCATTTTATAGACAGATTGTATTTGCGCCAGAAACTCCCGTTCGGAAATGTTATAATTGGAAGGCAACGCATTGCCTGGGGTACCGGCAGGGTTTGGAATCCGGTCGATTTATTCAACCCTGTTAATCCCGCCGCGTATTACCTGATTGAAAAACCCGGTGCAGATGCAGTTTCCGCTAAAATACGCCTCGGTAGTTTTACCGATTTGAATTTGGTTTACAACCCAATTAAAAATTTTAAGTCGTATAATTTTGCCGGAAGGTTCCGTACGAATTTTTGGGAATATGATTTTTCGGTTATGGGTGGAAGATTCGGCGGGAAAACCGTTGTAGGCATGGACTTTGCCGGTAATATTTTGGATGCCGGCTTCCGCGGAGAAGGAATTTACTCGTTTGATTCCGGAGTACAGCAACATTTCTTGAAATTCATTTTGGGTATCGATTATCAATTTTCTCCCGTATTTTATTTGCTTGCCGAATATCACTTCAACGGCGAAGGGAAAACAGACGAATTCAGTTACGAATATTACAGATTGCTCAACGGGGAAATTTTAAATCTCGGAAGAAATTATTTGGCACTGAGTGGAATGTATCAAATCTCGCCCTTATTCTTGATGAACTTCATTTCAATTGTGAACTTGAACGATGAAAGCGGATTTGTAAGCTTAGCCGGAAACTATTCCGTAACGGAAGAATTTTATCTTAATCCCGGTATCCAATTGTTTTTCGGGAAGTTATTTACCGAATATTGGCATTTCCCCGATTCTTTTTATATTCAAGCCGAATATTACTTTTAGCAAAGAACTTTTTTCTTTTACCGTTGTTAAATTAAATATAAGGGTGAGGGGTGAACCATGAGACAAGAAGAAATCAACATGAACGAATTGCGCTACCAGCTTCCGCGAATTAAAACGCTGCTTAAAAACGGGAAGGAAATTGTTATCAAAGATTCGGACGAGCCGGTTGCTATAATTTATCCGGTTAAAAAAGAAAAACTTACCGGAAAAGACGTAAAGAAAATGCACAACTCCGTAAACCCGTTTCCGGGTAGTTATGAAAGTACCGCAAGCGAAATGTGGTTTGGTTAATAAGATGTTAAACACGGTAATAAGTTTACGAAGCGGAAGCGCCTTTCTTTACCAAAGCCACACCGGTGAATATTATTACCGAAGCCAGTAAAATTTGTATGTCGAATTTTTCATCCAATATTAACCAACCTAAAAATAATGCTATCAAGGGATTTATGTAAGCATAAGTGGATACAAAAGAAACCGGAAGATGCCTTATCGCGTATATGTAGGAACCGTAACCCAATATAGAGCCCACCAATATCAAATACAAAACAGATAAATAACCGTTGGATGTTAAATTGAAGCTGATTTCTTCACCGTTAGCAATTGACAAACTCAATTGGAAAACCCCGGCAAACATCATTTGCACCGATGCGCTTACCAACGGATGGGAATTTATTTTATTGTATTTCGAATACAGTGAACCTGCCGACCAGAAAACTACCGCTCCGGTCAATGCCAAAATCCCCCATAAATATTTGCTTTCTGTCAGCTCTTGCAAATCTCCGGCAAATATTACCGCAACACCAACGAACCCCAAAAATATTCCGGCGGTAATTTTGAAATTCAATTTTGGACCTTGAGGAACTAAGCTTTCCATACCAACTATCCAAAAAGGGAGAGTGGTAATTAGAAGCGCCGTTAATCCGCTCGGAAGCCATTGCTCGGCAATTACAACAAGTCCGTTTGCAATTCCCAAAAGACTTATTCCGACTATGGCAATATGTTTTAACTCTCTTGCCTGAGGGAATTTAAATCCTTTTAATCTAAGAATTCCGAAAAATAACGGTCCGGCAATAATCCAACGGATTCCGGCAAAGAACAGCGGTGGAACATCCGTCACACCGATTCTGATTGCAAGATATGTTGTGCCCCAAACAACACAAATGGTAACCCATGCTAAAAAGGCTTTCGGATTGTATTTTTGCATCCGGACTTTTCTCTGATTGATTTTCCAAATATAACCAAAGAAATTACGAAAGTAATTAATTAGAATTGGTTATCTGAGTTAAAAATATTGTAAATTTAGCTGGTCTTTTTTCACAAGTTATTAGAGCGGAATGAGCGGTTTCAGAATAAAAAAAGCCGGAGAAAAGGATACCGGACTTATTTTGAATTTTATTAAAAAGCTGGCGGAATATGAAAAACTTGAAAATGAAGTAACTGCCACCGGAGACTTGCTAAAGGAAAATTTATTCGGTGAACGGCCAGTGGCGGAATGTTTACTCGCTTATTATGAAAACAAGCCGGTGGGTTTTGCAATTTACTTTTTTAATTTTTCAACATTTCTGGCAAAGCCCGGATTGTATTTGGAAGACTTGTTCGTACTTCCCGAATACCGCGGCAAAGGTTTCGGAAAGGCAATGCTTGTGCATTTGGCAAAGATTGCAGTGGAAAAAGATTGCGGGCGGTTCGAATGGGCGGTGCTCGATTGGAATGAACCGGCACTCAAGTTTTATGAAAGCCTTGGAGCGGTAAAATTGGATGATTGGATAATTCACCGGGTTACCGGAAAAGCATTACATCAACTTGCAAACGAAAAAGTAACAATCAAGTGAAGTTATGAAAGAAATTCAAAACTGGTTTGAGCAATATCCCGTTTGGGAAAATTTAGTTAAATTTTTAATTATTGTAATTGTTGCTTATCTCTCTTATCTTATAACGAAGAAGATTTTGATAAGAGGCGTTCACAAACTTGTTCAACGCACAAAAACCCACATCGATGATATTGTTCTAAACGAAAAACTGTTAAGCCGGATTGCTCTTGTACTTCCGGTTCTTATTATTTACCAATTCGTTTACCTTTTGCCGTACGGTTCGCAAATCATCGGTAACATTCTCGAATCGGTTCTCATAATAATTTTTGTTATCGTTACCGGTTTGGTTATTGATGCCGGTAACGAACTTTACGAAAAATCGAAACGTTACGACCGGAAACCGATTAAAGGATATCTTCAAGTAGTAAAAATAATCGTTTATATTTTCGGCGGTATTGCAATAATCGGAATATTAACCGGACAAAAGCCGTGGACTATTCTAACCGGCTTGGGTGCACTTACTGCAATTCTGATTCTGGTTTTCAAAGATACCATTCTTTCTTTCGTAGCAAGCATTCATATTTCCGCATACGACTTAATCAGAATAGGCGATTGGATTGAAGTTCCGCAATACGGTGCCGACGGCGATGTGATTGATATTGCACTGCATACGATTAAAGTTCAAAATTTCGATAAAACAATCGTAGTAATTCCAACTTACAAAATTCTT
This sequence comes from Melioribacteraceae bacterium, assembly GCA_026983955.1. GTDB lineage: Bacteria > Bacteroidota > Ignavibacteria > Ignavibacteriales > Melioribacteraceae > BMS3ABIN04. Next base: position 3,987 of record JALSTB010000037.1, on the reverse strand, counting down.
GAAGGTTCATTTAAAAATTGGCGGGGCATGCAACAAGCCGGAGCGCGCCGGATAAAGCGTTCCGTTTATATCGATCTTTCCAGCGTTAAGTTTTTGGATGAAAGATTATTGAACAAATTCAGAAAGTTTCAACTGATTACAGAATACATCGAACGCAAAGAAAAAGAAATTGCGGAGTATAATAAAAAGCACAACATCGATGAATCCGTTTTGGTTAACGGCAGAAGATTGACAAATATCGGAACCTTCCGCGAATATTTGAAAGCTTATCTTAAAAGCCGTGAAGATATTCACCCGGGCTTTACGTTTTTGGTCAGGCAATTGACTCCCGGTCCAAGCGGTATCCCTATTGAAATTTACGTGTTCGCCAAAACCACGGTGTGGACAAAATACGAAGAAATTCAAGCGGATATTTTCGATCATATTTTTGCAGTGATCAATGAATTCGAGCTTAATATTTTCCAAAATCCCACGGGTAAAGATTTCCGTGCTGTTGCCGAGGTCGAAAAAAAACTTTTAAAATAAATTGAGTAATGGGAATATATGAAAACATCATTATCCGGTGCAATTGGAGAAGCACTAAAAGATTTACAAGTTTCAGTAGTTACAAACGTTCCGGGTTACGGAGCAAGTGAAGCATACAAAAGTTACGCATTGGTAAACAGTAAAATTCCGGTGCTTTCGTTTCACGAAGAAGTTGCTTACTCTGTTTCGCATGGAGCGGCTTTGGTTGGGAAAAGATCTGCCACAATGATGAAGGCGCAAGGTTTTGTTAAAGCCGGAAATGCGGCTGTCGATTCTTTGTACACTTCGCTTTCCGCCGGCTTTGTAATTCTGATTTTTGAAGACCTTACGGGTAAACATTCCGATAACATAATGGAAATCGAGCCAATTCTTAAAGGAATGTCGTTCCCATACAAACGTGCAACGAAGGAAAATATTTACGAAAATTTAATAAGTTGTTACCGTGAATCGGAAATACGCAAGATGCCTTACGCATTATTGATTAACGCCGATGAAATAAATGCGGAAACCGAATTTACACCTAAAAATATTCCTCAACCGGAAAATCGGTTCGAGCGGAATATTTTGGCGCAAGTGGTTCATCCCTTGCTTGCGGACTATCAATATAAAGTTTTTACAACAAAGAAAATCTCTCCCGATTTTTCCGGCATTGCCCGGCCGAGAATACCGTCGTTCCCGGATGATTTCCCGTTGCGTTACAAACAAGGTGCACAAAAATATGTTGTCCTTTTCGATGCCTTAAAAAATCTTAGGGGTGATGTTGTTACCGGCGATACAAGTGTGTCCAGCAGTTTTGCTTTTCCTCCTTATAATTCAATTGACTTGGTTACTCATTTGGGCGGAAGTATTCCCTTGGCAACCGGGGCTTACCTTGCAGGCTACAAAGATGTTTGGGCAATTACGGGCGACTTCAGTTTTCTTGCGGCTGGGCATCTTGGTCTTATCGAAGCATTCGAGAGGGCAATCCCTCTGAAAATAATAATTCTTTACAATAAAGAAGCCGGTGCAACCGGCGGGCAGAAAATTCACAGAAGAATTATGATGCGGGTTCTGGCCGGTTATCAAAATTTTATCAAACATATTTCCGATCCGCAAGATGTTATGGAAGTTGTTTCCGTTTTGGAAGAAGCAAAAAATGCCGATGAACTCAGAATTATTTTAGCGGATTATTAATGAACATCGAACTGAAAAACTTTTTCGATATTCCCGCAACGGATTCGAAAGACGAATTGATTGAAATTATTTCCGGAAATGAAAACGTTAAAATTGAAAGAATAATTTCGCAAGGACACAAATCGCCCGAAGGTTTTTGGTACGATCAAGATACCGCAGAATTTGTATTGCTTTTGAGCGGAAGTGCGGTTTTGAAATTTGAAGACGGAAGCATACTCGAAATGAAGAAAGGGGATTTTATCACGATTCCGGCTCACCTTAAGCACAGGGTTGAAGAAACTTCCACGGTTGAAAAAACTTTATGGCTTGCGGTTCATTTCAAGAATAAATAAATTAAATATTATGGCTCAGTTAACAAGATCCAAAAATGCAATGATTGGCGGCGTGTGTGCCGGAATTGCCGAATGGCTCGGTTGGGATCCGACGTTGGTAAGGGTTGGATACGTTTTGCTTTCCATTTTAAGTGCGGCGTTCCCGGGAATTTTGGTTTATATTATTCTTTGGATGATCATTCCGGGACCAGACAAAGGAAACGGCGGTGATGCTTAGGTTCGATTCAATATTCAAAAATCCGAAGCCCGTAATCGGAATGATTCACACGGAAGCCCTTCCCGGCACTCCGAAATACAAAGGAAGCGTAACCGGAATTATTGATAAAGCCGTTCGCGAAGCCTCCGTGTATTCAAATGCCGGAGTTGATTCAATAATGATTGAGAACATGCACGATGTGCCGTATCTTAATCGTAGTGTAGGACATGAAATATCAACTTTGTTAAGTATTGTGGGATACGAAGTAAAGAACAAAACCGGTCTGCCGGTAGGTTTGCAAATTTTAGCCGGAGCAAATAAAGAAGCTTTGGCGGCGGCAAATTCGGCAGGATTGGATTTTATCCGTGCGGAAGGATTTGTGTTTGCGCACATTGCCGACGAGGGATTTATGGATGCCGGCGCAGGCGAACTTTTACGTTACAGAAAATTTATTGGCGCGGAACACATTGCAATTTTCACCGATGTAAAAAAGAAACACAGCTCACATTCAATTACTTCCGATGTTGATATTGCGGAAACGGCAAAAGCGGCGGAGTTTTTTCTAAGCGATGGGATTATTTTAACAGGGAAGTCCACCTCGGAGGAAACGGCGCTTGATGAAGTTAAAAGTGTAAAGGAAACGGTTTCGCTGCCGGTGATTATCGGTTCGGGTGTGACATTCGATAACATTGAAAAATATTTTGACTATGCGGACGGTTTTATAACCGGTTCGCATTTTAAAGAAAACGGATTTTGGCAAAACGGAGTGGATGAGTTGCGTGTGAAAAAATTTATGGAAAGAATGTTCCGGCTCCGTGAGGAGAATTTATGAATAAAAAAATTATTAAAATATTTTTTGTGTTGAACTTCACTTTGTTTGCGGGAATTCTTTCCGGGCAATCAACCTCATTTGAAGTAAGCGGCGGGGTGGGATCCGGTTCCATTAAAGGAAATTCTCCTCCGGTAACTTCCCTTGCCGGAAAAATTTCTTTCGGTTATAATCCCGTTTTTTTAAAAGCGGTAACTTTTAGGGGCGAATTTTTAATTGCAAGAAAAGTGGAATACTTTTTACCGGAAGACCGCCGCGGCAGATATTATCCGTTTGTTAAAGCTTTTTCGTTAGCAGGATTTATTTACCAACCGCTTGCAAATAATTTCCGGCTTGAAGAGGGTTTGGGTTTTGTTCTGGTTAACGACAGAACATTCAGCGATACGGATGACTGGGATTCCGGTTTAACCGCAACTTTATTAGTACGATACACATTCGACCGGCCGGCGCAAAACGGATTTTCGGTTGCGCTCGGCGCCGAATTCGGGAACACATTTACAAACAGCACTGCAAGTTACTTCGTCTTTTTCTTGGAAGGACTCTACCGTTTTTCTTTATAAAAATATTTTACTAACGAAATAATAGATAATTTATATCTTGATTATTTCAATTTTTATTTTGTTTGTCAAATTACGATAATTAAAATATATGAAGATAAAATTTACTTATAGCATCATTTGATTAAAGGAAATAATTTTTATAATATTAGGAAAAAATGCCCGGATAGTAAGAAAAAACGGACGGAAGGGGAATGGTAATGAAGGCTATAGTTATATTTAAACATTATTACTAACGTAAGTGGTAACTTTTTGAAAACCACGTGGAATTTTAAAATAATTATGAGATAACAAATGGGAAAAAAGAAAGTAACGAGCAAAAGGGTTGCAACAAAGGCTTCAAAAACTCTAAAAAGTAAATCTACAAGTTCAAAA
>JALSTB010000036.1 GCA_026983955.1 Melioribacteraceae bacterium | reverse complement strand
TTATTCTGTGAAAGTCTGTAAAAATAAATTCCACTCGAATAATTATCCATATTCAAAGCAACTTTATATTGACCGGCATCCAATTCTCCGTCAACCAGTGTTTTAACCAATTGCCCGACCACATTATAAATTTTCAAACTAACCGTACCTTTTTTAGCGATATCAAATTTTATTGTGGTTGAAGGGTTGAACGGATTCGGGTATGCATTATAAAGTGTAAATTTCTCGGGTAAAGTTTCGCCATCCGGATTAATTCCGGTTACACCTGTAATCCAATACGGATCACCCATCGGCAAACCGTCGGTAGTTGCATTAAGAATAGAAGTATTTGAATAGTGTAAATCTTGTGTTTCCGGAAGCGGCCAAGTTGGCACCCAATCGGCATTGCTTCCTACTTCGGTTAATTGATAACCCCAAACATCCGTTGATGCCGTACCGGTTCGAATTTGCCTGAACCATTCGAACAATCCGACTCCGTTTTTACCGGAATTATTAGTTAAAACATCCAGAATGGACGAACCGTAGCCCGGGTCAACGTTCATATTACCCGATTCAACCAATCCCGGCCAATGTTCCTTATCATTAAACATATTTGTTGTACGTTCATTCATCCATGTAACAGTATAAATTGAATCGACCGTTGCGGTATCGTTCCAAGATGTCCAGAAATCAACCAGTTGTTGCGGCCAGAAGTAAACATTGTTTTTTACTTCAATTGTTCTTTTTGCTTCGGATAGCCATCTGAAATTCGGATCTCCTATGTCACTTGGATTAAACACGCTGTCTTTTGCCAAATCCAATGTATCCAAATCAATAATGGAACCGATCTCGGGCGACCATAACTGGTCCCACCAAGGATATTCCACTTTACTGATTCCACCTGCCCATGCACCAAAGAAAATGTTGTTATTAATTTTGGCATCGGTTACGTTGAAAATAAAGAATGGATTTTTGAAGGTATAAACGATCGTGTTATGTGAAAACTCGAAATACGTCATATAATATTTGGTTACGGGGGCTGCGGCATAACCGTTTACGGCAAGCATAGTGTTGTATTTCATAACAACAGAATCGGTGTAAGCCGTGCCCGGCCATTCATTACGCAATACTTCGCCAACGTACCATTGATTCGGGTGGTTCATATTTCTGAATTTTGAATTGGTGATAAAAAATTTATCCCAGTTTCCATTGTAACCGATAGCAAAAGCCAACCATTCTTCAAAAACAACGTTGTCCACTGTAATTCTAACACTGTCTGCCGAAACTTGGATTGCAATTCCGTCGTTGCTTGCGGTACCGTTTGGCGCAAGTCCCAAAAGGTAAAGATTTTTGAATACTCCCTTGGTACCGTTGCCGTTTAATGCAAACAAGTTTGAGGGCACCGAGCCGTCTCCCAACACAGCAGGCTGAATTGTCGGGGGTCTACCGTCGTTTCCCAATTGACCGATAACAACCAAATCCGATTTTACGGAAATGGGCCCGCCATACAAATATGTTGTATCTCTGGAAACCAAGAGATAGACGTCGTGAGCTTGAGCACCGTTTGCCAAGGTATCGGCATTGATTATTTCGTCAAGAAACGGACCGTTAGCATAAACCGTAAGCGTATCACCGGCTGCGGAGATACTAATTGGCATCAACATCAATGTAATTGCCACAATGTAACTCAAATACGCTGAAATTTTTCTCATAAGATTCCTCCTTTTAATAGTTTAGTTAAAGTATTAAATAATTTATAAATTCCATCTGATTCCCAAATCGGCTGTCATTCCGTAATCTTGTTCCGAACGCGGGACTCCGCCTTTCTTAATAACACTAACATCTTTCACACCATTGATATTATTTAAATCACCGTAAATTTGAATTCCGAACCAAGGTAATTTTTGCTTAAATGATAAATCCCACCGGGTATATGGCGAGGTGCCGCTCCTTAATTGAGGCCAAAAATTCGGATATGTAAATATCTCTGCCTGGTATAGCATAGAAAGTCTGATTGAAAAATCTTTGTAATCGTAACCGAGCGACAGATTGACTATATTATCCGGCTGGTAGAGCAATTTATCGGTGAACGACGAGTCTATATAAGTGATTACCCTTCCGGTAGATTTTGCAATGGTAATTGGGTATTGCGCTTCGGAATAAATATGTGTGTAATTAATGTTGAATACCAAACCGGATAATAATCCGGGCAGATACCAAAAATGTGTTTGCCAATCGACTTCAAAGCCCCAGTCTTTAATTTCATAAGAATTATTGATATAAGTATCCACCCGGTAAGTACCACGAGGATTTGTGGAACCTATTAGACTTGGGGGAAAATATTCCAATGCATCCGCGCCGGAGACGTAAAACGACCATGGATAAATTAAATCGTTTATTCGTTTTAAAAATCCGCCGACGGTTAACAATCCGATTGTATTATTGTAAAATGAAAAATATACATCCAAATTTGTTGAGCGCGACGGTTTAAGTTCGTAGTTATTCCAAGCAATGCTTTTCGTTGCAACATCTATCCGGGGAATAATTGCATTGTAATCGGGATATGCCAAAGTGTTGGTGTAAGAAAACCGTACATCAAACCATGAGAAAGGTTTGTAGCGGATTGTTATTCCCGGCAACCAATATGCATGGCTTTGCGTTACGGTTGTATCGTAATGATTGTATGAATAATAGTTTAACGGACTTTCAATACCCCGGGCGCCTTTGTAATTCGTAGTTAAATTCTGATAACGTATTCCCGGAATTACCGTTAATGTACGCCCGATGTCAATTGTTGTCATTAAATAAAATGCGGATTGGTTTTCGTTACCTGAATAATCATTTGTAGTGGAAAGGAAGTTGTTCGGACCGTAGGCTATTGCCCCGCCATTATCCAGAATGTTTTGAGTATTGTTTCTCAACAAACCGGATAAACCGGAAAGCATTCCGAAATTTAACGGGGCACCCAGTGCATACTCACCTCCCAAAAATTTTCCGTAGTCATAATCCGGGTCTAAAAAATATGTAACCGGAATGCTGGTATTCAATGTGGAAGGCAATCCGAAATGGTTAATTATCAGATTATCGACAAAACTGGCGCTGGCCAAATCGAGCCCTTGTCCGTCATATTGTTCGTAGTTATAATATTTTTTCCGGTAAGTATAATCCGCTCCCCATTTCAACAACATCGAGACTTCAGTTGAGAGTCTTAATTCATACTTAAAATCCAACGATGCCGAATAATTCCGTTCTTTACCGAAGCTGTTACTGTTAACAAAATTATGTAAGAACGTTTTGGATAAATCGTTCGTGGCGGCTTTGGGTATTTCAACGGGATTTATATTTGCTTTATTATTAAACTCTGCCAACCCTGCTGAGGTTTGTACAAACGTAGCCGTCCATTCATTCGGAATTTTCGCCTCCGAATACGAATGCGATAAGCTCAAATCAACATTAAAACCGTAAAAAATTTGATTCCATGAAAGTGAATTGGATATTACATTTAATTTTTTCTCGGAACCTGTCAAGGTGTAGAAATGTTGATTATCGGAAATTTTGAACGATTCACCACGCTTTTGGATTTGTGTATTTCCCGAGCTTAGAAAGTTTGTGAATTTTAATTTTCCCGTCGCATATTTATAATCGAATACTATTGCACCGTTGTACCTTCGTCTGTCTCTTGGTATATCATACAGATTAAGTGCGGTTGTTATATAATCCGTTGTACTGTTCCCCAAGTGATCGTACTCTGCACCCAATTCATTAGAAGTCAGGTTTTTTCTTTCAATATTAAATTGTACAAATACACCTAATTTTTTATCGAAATATCTGTTTTCGAAACCGAACAAATATTTATAATTATTGAATTTGTTTTTGGCATTCGGCAAATTATTATAGCCACCTTGCATCATGAAATTATAATTGCCATATCCGTTTTCACTTAACCGTGCTTCTTTCAATTCGAAATTCACCACACCGCCAATTACATTTGCGTCCATATCCGGAGTTACGGTTTTGGAAACTTCTATTCCTTCAAGCATATTTGAGGAAATCATGCTCAAATCCGAACTTCTGTTACCCGGTTCGGTTGAAGACATTGCAACACCGTTAATTTTAATCTGGTTATATTTCGGCGCCAAACCTCGTACAACAATTTTATTACCTTCGCCACCGTTACGTAGCACCGAAACACCCGGCAATCTTCCAACCGATTCTGCTGCATTTGCATCCGGTAATTCCTGAATTCTTGCCGCCGATACCACATTGATAATTTTGTTATCGGATAATTGCTTGTTAATAGCTTGCATTTGACCTATGGCTTGGGCAGTAACCGTTACCTCTTCACCTTCTATACTCTGTGGTGATAAAGAAAAATTCAATTTTATAATTTCATTTTCCTTTACTTCAACTGATAACGATTGACTTTCATATCCGATGTAAGAAACCCGTACAACGTATTTTCCGGACGGAACGTTGGAAATGATAAAATTTCCGTCTTTGTCGGTGGCGGCGCCGAGGGAAGTTCCTTTCAATATAACATTTGCCCCGGGCAAGGGTGTGTTTAAGTCCTTGGCAATAACTTTTCCCGTTATGCTACCGGTACTCGCAGCTAATATTTTAATACCGGTGAGGGTTATAATAAAAAATAAAATGAATAAATTAGTTTTAATTTTAGTAACTTTTTTAAGTGAAAGACTCATATTTATCCGGCGGTTATTTAATGATTTCATGATTATCCCACTTTGACTTGAACAATTACGATTCCGGTTTTTATTGAATCGAACTTTTCCGGCGGGTTGATTATACAAACGGAAAAATTTAAAAAGTAGTGAAAATGAGTGAAAAACAGTGAATTTAACTGTTAAATCAAAGTTAAATGCAGCTTAGCCGCTTATAATTGCAAAAATGTTTCAGGCTTTTTATATTTGAATTAAATTTAGAACCTTTGATAATGATTGACGAAAATACAAAAAGAGCTGTTTTAGAAGAAATTTTAAAAAGCGACAGTTTTAAAAATTCCAAACTGAATTCAAAATTACTATCTTATTTGGTTGAATGTTCAATAAGAAACATTACACCTACCGAGTATTCAATAGCCATTGACGTTTTCGGAAAGGATTCAAGTTTTAATCCCACAGAAGATACAATCGTTCGTGTTTCGGTTTACAATTTAAGAAAGAAGCTCGAACGGTATTATGCCAACACCGGTAAAAAAGCAAAAGTGCGGGTAAAAATTCCCAAGGGGCATTATGAAGTTCAATTCTTCAATTACTCCAAAGAATCTGTACTCAATAAATTAAAGAATCCGTTTTTATTTTTTGTACCACTAACAGTTATTTTAGCCGCCACAGTAATATTTTTGTTGGTTAAATTATCGCAATTGAATTCCAAGCCCATACCATCCGGCGGGGATGAAGAAATTTATAATTTGTATGCGGATTTTATACAATCAAAAAATCCCAAGTTAATTTCTTTGGGAGACGACTTCATTTATTTTTCGGATTTCTCGGAATTTAATACAACCGAAGTCAGAAAGATGTTCAGGAATTCCAAAATCAACAGTGTGGAGGAATTTGAAAAATTTAAAGCGGAAGATCCTTCGAGGGAAAATTTCAAAAAGCTGCCCTTTTCGTTTTTCAATCAGGCTGCCGTTTGGCCTTTGCCGTATATTGTAAAATTATTGGATCCTTTCGGAACGAAATATATAATCAAAAGTGCATCCACACTTACATCAAATGATTTGAAAAACAACGATATAATATTTCTGGGATCGTTTTGGACTTTGGGAATATTAAGTAAAATCCTGGAAGATCTCGAAATAGATTATAACATTATCGGAAAGGAAAAACTTGTCTTAAAAAGAGGATTTAACCGTAAAACCGGGAAAATCTATATCCGGGAAGGGGTTCCCGCTTACGACCATATCGATTATTGTCTTTTCCTTAAAGTTCCCGGTCCAAACGGTAATCCTATATATTCATTCGTAAGTTTTTATGCAACCGGTTCCGTTGGTGCCGTAAAATACATGACGGACAAAACCTCATTGAAAAAATTAAAAGAAAAATTCAACAATAAATTTCCCGAATATTTTATGGTATTATTCAAATCCACCGGTTATGCCAGAGAAGTACTTTCGACCGATGTACTTTATACCGAACCGGTTTCCCCTTCCCGCATGAAATGGTAATTAACCGTAACGGTATTACGTATCAGAACAAACAATCCGCAAACTTTACAATTCTTTCAATTCGTTAACCAATTTAGTAATTGCTTCTTTCGCATCACCGAAATACATCAAAGTATTCGGATAGTAGAAGAGTTCATTACTAATTCCGGCATAACCCACATTCAACGAGCGTTTGTTAACCACAACGGTTTTTGCATAATCCACGTTCAGAATAGGCATACCGTAAATTGGACTGCTCGGGTCATTCCGTGCTGCGGGATTAACCACATCGTTTGCACCCACAACAAAAACCACATCCGTATTCGGGAAATCGTCGTTAATATCTTCCATCGCATAAAGCTTGTCGTAAGGCACTTGCGCTTCGGCAAGCAGTACGTTCATGTGTCCGGGCATTCTTCCCGCAACCGGGTGAATTGCAAAGCGAACGTTGATGCCTTTGCTTTCCAGAACATTCATCAAATCCCTAACGGCATGCTGAGCTTGTGCAACAGCCATTCCGTAACCCGGTACGATTATAACATTTTGTGCGGCATCGAAAATCATTGCCAGCTCTTCTGCATCGACGGATTTAACATCGCCTTTAACTTCACTGCCACCCGCAGCAGCCGCTCCACCTTGACCTGCCGTTTCCCAACCGCCTAAAACAACATTCATCAGAGAACGGTTCATTCCTTTACACATGATAATCGTTAAGATTATACCGGAAGCACCAACCAATGCGCCGGCAATAATCAACATATTGTTCTGTAAAACGAAACCGGTCATTGAAGCAGCCAAACCGGAATAAGAATTCAACAATGAAATTGCAACCGGCATATCCGCACCGCCGATGGGCAATACCAATAAAACTCCAAGCACCAGCGAAACAATACCGATTCCGATTAACAAATCGGTTTTCCCGGGATCCAGAATCACCATGATTCCCGCTACCAGAATGGCAATAAGCAGCAATGCGTTAAGAGGATGCTGACCCGGATACCTTACAACTTTGCCGGTAACCAAACCTTGCAATTTCCCGAATGCGATTAACGAACCTGTGAAAGTTACTGCACCGATTAAAACCGAAAGTACTATTGTTGTTGATGTTGCAACCTCAATTTCCGGTCCGGTAGTATTCAAAATATGATAATATTCGGCAAAAGCAACCAACATCGAAGCACCGCCCCCGAAACCGTTCAGCAAACCGACCATTTGCGGCATTCCGGTCATAGGCACTTTCAACGCCATGGTTGCCCCTATGGCAGAGCCTACCACAATTCCGATTATAATATATTCAAATGTCAAAACCCTTTGGTCGAACAGCGTAATCACCACAGCCAATAACATTCCGATTGAAGAAAGCATATTACCTTGACGGGCAGTTTTAGGAGAGCCTAGTTTTTTAATTCCGAATATAAACAGTACGGAAGCAACCAAATATACTATGTAAGTTATAGTTTGCATAATTCACTCTCATTTCTTTTTGAACATTTTTAACATTCTGTCGGTTACCAAATATCCGCCGACAACATTAATTGTAGCAAAGATTAAAGCGATTAAACCGAGTATTGTACTGACTGTAAATTCTTCCAGTCCGGCACTCAATAACGCCCCCACAATTGTGATACCGGAAATTGCATTGGAGCCGGACATCAACGGTGTGTGCAGCGTCGGGGGAACTTTTGTAATCAATTCGAACCCGACAAATATTGCCAACACAAAAACGTAGATCAGCATTATCAATTCGTGTGCTTCCATAATTTCCTCTTAATTAATTGAAATTTTATTGAATTAAATTTTTAACTCTTTCATTCACAACTTGGCTATTATAACTAACGAGCGAACCTTTTACAATTTCGTCTTCCAAGTCCAATTCCATTTTTCCTTCTTTTGAAATGTGCTCCAATAATGCAAGAAGGTTTTTCGCATACATTTCGCTTGCGTTTGTGGGAACCAAGCTGGGTAAATTCGGTTCGCCGATAATTGTTACGTTATATTTTTTAACGGTTTTACCTTTTTCGCTCAATTCGCAATTACCACCGAATTCGACCGCCATATCCAGCACAACGGAACCCGGGCGCATATTTTTAACCATTTCCTCAGTAACAAGAACCGGAGCTTTTTTGCCCGGAACAAGAGCAGTGGTAATAACAATATCGGCTTGAGTAATATGTTTGAAAATTAATTCTTTTTGTTTTCTTAAAAATTCTTCAGAAGCTTCCTTGGCGTAACCGCCTTCGTCTTGCATATTCTCATCGGTTTCAACTTCAATAAATCTGCCGCCCAAACTTTGCACTTCTTCTTTCACTTGCGGACGGATATCGGAAACTTCAACAATTGCACCGAGGCGCCTTGCGGTACCGAGCGCTTGTAAGCCGGCAACACCGGCACCCATAATTACAACTTTTGCCGGTTGAATGGTGCCTGCTGCGGTCATCATTAACGGGAAAATTTTACCGAGTACGTTTGCAGTCATTATAACCGATTTGTATCCGGCAATATTCGCCTGTGAACTGAGAGCATCCATCTTTTGAGCCAAGGTTGTTCGAGGAATCATGTCCATTGAAATTACGTTGATCCCTTTCTCCGCACATTGTTTAACAACTTGCGGGTAATGCAAAGCGTACATGAACGTGATAAGCATAGTTCCGCTTTTCATCAAGTCGATTTCGTGTTTACCGGAGGACGGATGTTCCACCGGGCGTTGAACCTTCAACACAATATCGGCATTGGAATATAGTGTTTCAATATCGTCTAAGATTTTTGCACCGGCATTTTCATATTCTTCGTCGGTGAACCCGGCGTTCAAACCTGCATTGGTTTCCACTTGAACTTCAAATCCTTTCTTGATGAGTTTGCCGGCAACATCCGGGGTAACGGCAACACGATTTTCACCTTCCATTATTTCTTTGGGAACTGAAATAATCACTCTTCGTCTCCTATCGATTTATTGTAAGAATTTTTGTATGTCGATGTTATCCTTGAATGATTTATGTTGTAATTTTCATTGATGAGGCTAAAGTGAGATATGATTTTAACTTTCAACATAAACCGGTATTTAATTTTAGAAAGTTGACGTCCATAAAATAAAAAAAACACTCCAAAAAGAAAAAGATTTTAAAAAATTTTAAGATGATTTTATCTTATTAAATGTATTTTCGCCTTCCGGCTAGCTATTCTTATTTTTTACGGTTTTTCTTCTTTGTTGTTTTCCCGGGTTTAACCCCACGCTTTGTGCTTTTGGAAGTTTTCTTATTGTTCTTTTTTACGGGCGGTTCAACGGCTTCCAGTTTTTTCTTCAGCTCATATAATTTATATTTGGAGGCTATCGAAGTTTGCTTCAAAAAATCGTACAAGTAATAGGATTTTGCAAACAATAAAATTATTTTCAGCTCCGCAGCATCAATCCGTTCAATTTCTTTTCGGGAATGATCCGTAATCTTCATCTTTGTGAGTTCGTCTTCTTTCTTTATGCTATAAGTGCAAACAGTTACGGAAAATAACCAATTCAACAGTTCTTCGAATCTTTCTTTACTGTAATAAACAATTCCTTGGTATTCATTTACATCTATAAATTTTTGAACGTCACCGTCATCAAGAATTTCGTTCACTATTTTGCCTTTGGTTTGCTGCCAGAGTTTTCTTTCCCTTGCTATGCTGCTTTTAAGCGATATTTTATCGTAAAGTTCCTCCACGTCGAATAAACCGGAGTTGTAACGGAGTAAGATATTCAGCAGTAGAATATCTTTAAAAATTTCGTTCTCGCCTTTGCCCAAACGATTGAGCAAACTCTTAACGGGTTTGCCAAGTAAAAGTTTTTCATACTCCGTTTCTTTTTTCTTCAAAACAGTGGCAAGATATGTTCTGATTTTTTTGATAATCAAGAACATCATTAAAATTATTGCATTTTCAAAGTAGTTCGAATGACGTGAAATAACTATTGCTTTGGGAAGGTTGACCAATCTTATTTTACGTTTGATTACCGATTCTTTTTTTACCAATGGGTTTACAAGTTGCAGCCCTTTCAAACAATGTTCGAAATCCTTTACGAACGGGTTCAAGTCCGTTGATGTTTTGTAATAATCGTTAACCGATTTGAGAAGTAGATAAAATTTATTTTTCAGAAACTTAATATTTTCATCCGCTCCAGTTTTAACGGGATTAGTATCAACAAGACTTTCCACAAATTTTTCGAATGAATTGCCGGAGAAAATATTTTCAAACGCTTGATGTACCGGCTCCAAATTAATTTCGTGCAAAGCAAGTTCAATGCTCGGCACGCCTCTGCCTTCCAGCGATCCGGCTAACCGGCGATACTCGCCGGTTTTATCATAAACTTCTTTAAATTCCCAAAATACTCTGTATTCAAATCCGCGCAAATTAATTTCAAATCCGTGTTCCAAAATTTCCCTGCCGGATTTCAGATAAAATAATTTGGAATTGTGATCCCTGTACACATAATAATATTTGTCATCCGGTTTAATGTTTAACAATTCCGAAAGCGTTGTACGCCTCAATTTCTTATTATCTTTTTCCTTAATCATTTTTAGAGTTGAATGATAAATTTTTCCGCTTGCCGTACTGAAATTGTTGTTGTAGAAAACAAGCACTTTTTCATTACCGGAACTGTTGAAGTATGCGAAAACACTCTCCACCGTTCTTCCCCTTTTATCCGTGAATTCGAAATACCAGAAATTTTCCACTTCACTGAAAACATATCGTTTTTCCATTAATGTAAAAATTTCCTTCTCATGTCTTTTCACCAAATATTCGTTCGGGCTTTCACGGTAATAAGCCCGTTTGTATTCCATGCCGTATTTTTCGGTGAAGCCTTCAATTTGGCCGTGTGCAAACATCGGCAATCCGGGTAAAGTTACCATCATTGTTGCGACCCCGAAATATTTATCGGATGAACCGAACTGACTGATTGCCGTTTCTTCATCGGGGTTACTCATAAAATTCACATACCGTTTCAGGATTTCCGGTTCGAACTCGAGAGTATTGGTAATTAATTTTTTATACTTATGGTTTTCTTCGTTTTTCAGCATATTCATAAAAGCGCTGTTATAAACGCGGTGCATTCCCAAAGTTCTTACGAAGTAACCTTCCATTAGCCAGAAAGCTTCTGCAAGCAGAAGAGTATCGGGCATTTCTTCGTTGATTCTGTCAACCACCTCACGCCAGAATTCTTTGGGGAAATAAGCATCGAACTCCTCTTTCGTCATTGCATAATCAGCCCGCGAGGGGATATCCCCGCCAGTGCCGGGTTCGGGATACCAAAGCCGAGCAAAGTGTTTTTTCGTAAGAGTCATTGCGGCATCGAAACGGATAATGGAAAATTTGCGCGCCACTTCGAAAATTTTTTCTATCACGGCTTCCCGCACTTCCGCTTTAAGCATATCGAGTTGTGCCGTGTCGTTCCACGGCATGTTTGTTCCGTCGTTCCCGTGATAGATATAACGCACTTCACCCGTTGCATTATCAATTCTCTGGAAAACCACTGCAGCATCGGTTCGTTTGTAATAATTGTCTTCAATTCTAATTTGTATGCGTGGGTCGTCCGACAAATTTTCTTTTGTGAATTTATAATTTGGAAACGGCGGTTCATCCGTTTGAATAAAATATTCCGGATGTTCAACAATCCATTTCGAATAAATACCGGTGTGGTTCGGAACCATATCGCTTGCAAGCCTTATCCCTTTTTGCTTTGCCCGTTTGTTCAGATTTTGATAAGCCGCCTCACCACCCAAATCTCCGGCAATTACATAATCGTACAAAGAATACGCAGAGGCAACTGCATCTTTATTTCCCATCAAATGTTTAATCTTTTTAGAAGCGGAACTTCTTTCCCAAATTCCGATTAACCAGAGTCCGTTTATATTCCATTTTTTCAGTTGATCCAATTCTTCATCCGGAATTTGATCGAGCGTTTTGATTTCCCGCCCGTATTTTTTCGTCAACTGATCCAACCACACATAAGTGTTTTTAGCAATCAAAATAACATTAGGCATCCAATTAACATCAGGAGTAAATTTTTCGGGTTCATCGTAACCGGAGAATGCGTCGAGTGCAAATTTGTAATGTGATTTCCCGAGCGTGAACTTTTCGTATTCTTCTTCAATGGATGCCGGTTTGTACACGGGAACTATAGTGGGCGGTGCACCCTGAAATCCGATGGCATCAATGTTATCGAAATTTATTACAGCATCTTCTTTCATCAAATCCTGGCTTTGCAAAATTCTTCTGATTATCAAATCCCCTAAAAACGGTTTCCACCGATTCTGCAAAAAGCGAAGTTGTTCCCACAAACTTTCCGGATGAGTTTGAATGGGTATTTTTAGTAATTCAATAATTGACTTACCGGTTGTACCGAACGGTTTTTCTTCTTTAAAAAATTCATCGAGCTCTTTTACTGTTTGTACATATTTCTTTTTTTCGGCAAGATGATTTTCATCGAAAAATTCTTTCAAATTTCGGTTGGCGGGATTTATATTTGATAAATATAAAAGAACAAGTTCTTCCAATGCAATTTCTTTATTTGCTTTCCCACCGGTAGATTGTTCAAGATAGTTTTTGGGAGTGAGTTGATTTTTGTAAACCGGTAAGGGTGGAAAGGTCTCCACAAAATTGAGCAATAAAGAATCAAGTTCTTTTTTCCCAAGAGTTGCGGAAAGATGTTCCAGTGCTCTTTTAAAAACCCCGGGGTTCTGTTTCGCTTCGTACTCACCCAGAATAAAATGATATATCTCATCAATCAAACCGGCGGCATTTACTTCGCCAGCCCTCAGTTTCGAATGTTCATCTCTGTATGCATTTATTTTATTTACAAATTTTCTTACTGCGGCAAAATTTGCAAAAACCACATTTCCGGTGATGGAAAAATATTCTTCCTCAAGTTGATATTTCTCTCTGATTCGCTTAGCTATGTGAAATTCGAATTTCGGCTTAATTGCCGTATTCATTTCTGTGCTTTTTTTCATATTTCATCCACAATATTGAGAATGACGAAAATCGATTGTACAAAATAAAGAATTATAAAAACAATAATAAACAGTGGATAACTTTAATTCCCCATAAAAATTTAATTTACCGGCGAGGGATAAAATTTACTTTGTTTGTTTATTTTTGTTAGTTTTCTTTTTTTAAATATAATTTCTAAACCACAAGATTGAATAGAAGATGAGCATAACGCCGTTAATGACACAATATGCCAAGATCAAGCAGGAGCATCCCGATACAATATTATTGTTCAGAGTCGGCGATTTTTTCGAAACGTTCGAAGAGGATGCAAAAACCACATCGAAAGTGTTGGGAATTACGCTCACCAAACGCTCAAACGGTAAAGCCGGGGAAGTTCCGCTTGCCGGGTTTCCGCATCATGCACTGGATACTTATTTGCCCAAATTGGTTAGAGCCGGTTACAGGGTAGCGGTTTGCGAACAAGTGGAGAATCCCAAATTTGCCAAAGGAATTGTAAAACGCGAAGTCGTTGAAGTAGTTACTCCCGGTGTTGCTTTTTCCGATAAGTTACTCGATCATACCAAAAACAATTATTTAATGTCCGTTTACATCGAAAAAGAAATTGCGGGCATTTCGTTTACCGATGTTTCAACCGGGGAATTTTACGTTTACGAAGTAGCGGCGCAGGATTTGGAAAGTCAGCTGGGATTAATTAATCCCTCCGAGGTTTTAATACCGAAAAAACAAAAATTCATTTTCGAAGATATTTTCCGTAAAGTGAAGCCGGATATTTACATTACCAAAGTTGACGACTGGATTTACAACGAAGATTATGCAAAAGATTTAATTTTATCTCAATTTAACATTAAAACATTAAAAGGTTTTGGTATTGAACAATTCCATATTGGAACAATAGCCGTTGGTGCAATACTTAACTACCTGAAAGAAACACAAAAATCGAATCTCGCTCACATTACCAAAATATCGAAGTATAATCCGCACGATTATATGATTTTGGATTGGTCCACCAAGCGGAATTTGGAAATCACTTTTACAATGCAAGAAGGCAGCCGTGAAGGCTCACTCATTTCCATTTTGGATAAAACCGGTACACCGATGGGCAGCCGCTTGCTAAAGAAATGGATTTCCGCTCCGTTAATTAAACTGGAACCGATTCTGAAAAGGCAAGAAGGCGTTCAGAGTTTATTTGAGAATAAAACCGTAAGAAAAAATTTACATTCGGAATTGCGTGAAGTAGGCGACCTCGAAAGATTGATTTCAAAAGTCAGCACCGGCAGGGTTAATCCGCGCGAGTTAAATTATCTTAAGAGTTCACTAAAAAAAATTCCCCTGCTGAAACAAATTTTGGATCAAACCCGCTCGGATGTTATTGCCACAATAAAGCAACGGTTAAACGAC
Source organism: Melioribacteraceae bacterium (assembly GCA_026983955.1). Taxonomy (GTDB): domain Bacteria; phylum Bacteroidota; class Ignavibacteria; order Ignavibacteriales; family Melioribacteraceae; genus BMS3ABIN04. Next base: position 5,586 of record JALSTB010000036.1, on the reverse strand, counting down.
CTTGAAGAAATCGTTGAACTGATTGAAATTTCAATTTCTGACAATCCGCCTTTGAACATTAACGACGGTTATGTAATCCGCGAAGGCTACAGCGAAGAACTGGACGAATTGCGCGATCTTTCCAAGAATGCAAAAAACTGGATTGCCAATCTGCAAAAATCGGAACGGGAAAAAACAAACATTCCTTCGCTTAAAGTCAGTTACAACAAAGTGTTCGGATACTACATCGAAATAAGTAATGCGCATAAAGATAAAGTTCCCTCGCATTACATTCGCAAACAAACTTTGGTAAACAGCGAAAGGTATATTACTCCCGAATTGAAGGATTACGAAGATAAAATTTTAAATGCCGAAGAAAAAATTTACGATTTGGAATTCAGAATTTTCGACGAAATAAGAAACCGGGTTGCCACCAAAGCAAAAGAAATTCAAGAAAACGCCAAACTTATTGCAATGCTCGATTGTTACAACTCGCTTGCAGAGTGTGCTGACCAATACAATTACACAAAACCGTTGATTGATACTTCCGACGTTATAGAAATTAAAGATGGGCGGCATCCCGTGGTGGAAAGGATTTTACCGCCGGGTGAAAAATTCACTCCAAACGATTGCAAAATGAGTAATTCCGGTACACAAATTATTTTGTTAACCGGACCGAATATGGCGGGGAAATCGGTTTACCTGAGGCAAACGGGATTAATTGTTTTGATGGCTCAAATCGGTTCGTTTGTGCCTGCAAGCAAAGCAAGAATCGGATTAATCGACAAAATATTTACCCGGGTTGGAGCCAGCGATAATATTTCCGCCGGTGAAAGCACTTTTCTCGTCGAAATGCAAGAAGCTGCAAACATTCTGAACAATACAACTCCGAAAAGCTTGATTTTATTGGATGAAATCGGTCGCGGAACAAGTACGTTCGACGGAATTTCAATTGCATGGGCAATAACGGAATATCTGCACGAAAATCCCGATGTGGCTGCAAAAACACTGTTCGCAACACATTACCACGAATTGAACGAAATGGCGGAATTGTTCCCCCGAATTAAAAATTTTAAAGTTGAAGTAAGGGAATACGACGATAAAGTGATTTTCCTGCACAAAGTAACTCCGGGCGGAGCCGATCACAGTTACGGTATTCAAGTCGGACAAATGGCAGGTCTCCCGCTTCCCGTTACCAAGCGCGCAAAGGAAATTCTGCAAAACCTAGAGGGGAAGGAATTAACTCCAATGGAAGTGAAAAAAGCAAAACTGGCAAAAATGAAAAAGGAAAACGATATACAGATAAGTTTGTTCGAATTTAAAGACGACGAACTCCGGCAGGAAATTTCCGGTATTCCGATTAACGAACTTACGCCACTTGAAGCATTAAATAAATTGAATGAACTGAAAAAGAAAATTTCGGACGATAATAAATAGAAGGCTGGGAGTAGAAAATGGGAAAAACAAAAAACAATTACTTGCTACTATTGGGCATTCTTCTGTTATTCACAATTGTTTTGACAGCTTGTAAAAATTACACACCTGAACAAGAAGAGTATATCAAAAGAATTGAAGCGTTGCGGAAACAAAAAAACTTGAGTTTCATGCAAGACCCCAATTCGCCGTTCAATCAAGATCCCAATGCTGTTTTTCATCCGTTAAACTATTACGATGTTAATCCAGATTTTGTTTTTAAAAGCAAGCTGACCGAATACGAAAACAAAGACACGGTAACAATTTACGGTACGAAAGGTGAAGAACGGAAAGCCGTAAGGTACGGATATTTGACATTTACATACAAAGGGAAACAATACAAACTTAACGTCTACGAAAATGACGAAGGAAACGGTCAAAAATATTACAGTATTTGGTTTACCGACAGAACAACAAACAAAGAAACTTACGGCGTGGGAAGGTATTTAAAATTTTCACTCAATAGTGATCCAAATCACGAATATATTGTAGATTTTAACTTAGCTTTTAATCCCTTTTGTGCTTACAGTGCAAACTATACTTGTGCCATTCCGACTAAAGAAGATTACATCGATTTGGCAATAGAAGCAGGGGAAAAAAAATTTCACGATTAACTTTGAAGGGGTAATAAATTGGTAATAATATTAGACAACAAAGCAACCGAAGAACAAGTAGAAAACGTAGTTAAACATCTCGAAGGTTACGGTTTTCAAGTACACAAATCCGCCGGCGTGCAACGAACCGTTTTGGGCGCCATTGGTGTTAAACCCGATTTCGATATTCGTAAAATCAAAATCCTCGAAGGTGTAGCCGATGTTTACCGGGTAACGGCACCGTTTAAACTTGCAAGCCGCAGTTTTAAGGAAGACAACACAGTGATAAATATCAAAGGATATGAGATTGGTAACAATCATATCACAATGATGGTTGGACCTTGCTCCGTTGAAAATGAAGAACAAATTTTTAAACTTGCAAAAGTTGTTGCCGAATCGGGCGCAAAAATTTTACGAGGCGGTGCATTCAAACCGCGCTCTTCACCATACTCTTTCCAAGGCTTGGGCGAAGAAGGATTGAAATTATTACGTGCTGCGGCCGATGAATACGGACTACTCGTAATTACCGAAGTTATGCAAATAAAACAAATCGATTTGATTTACAAATACACGGATATTTTTCAAGTCGGCGCACGCAATATGCAAAACTTCCCTCTTTTAAAAGAACTCGGGAAAACCGACAAACCGGTTATGTTGAAAAGGGGACTTTCCGCATTAATTGAAGAATGGTTAATGTCGGCTGAGTACATTCTCTCCGAAGGCAACAAAGACGTTATATTGTGCGAACGCGGTATCCGTACATTTGAAAAATATACCAGAAACACTTTCGATCTTTCCGCAATTCCGGTGGTACATAAAAAAAGCCACTTACCTGTAATTGCCGATCCTTCGCATGCAACCGGATTGCGCGATCAAGTGGCGCCTATGGCAAGAGCCGCTGTGGCTGCCGGTGCCGACGGTTTAATGATCGAAATTCATCACGATCCCGAAAATGCACTATCGGACGGTCCGCAAGCAATGTTGCCCGGTGAATATATGAAACTTGTGGATGAGCTAAAAGTAATTGCCAACGCAATTGGCCGGCATCTCTGATATTTTGCCTGTTAATTATTAAAAGGCAGATAAGTGAAAATTAAAAATGTATCGATAATCGGACTTGGATTAATCGGCGGCTCACTGGCAAAGGCGCTGCGGAAAAGCGGTCTGCCTTTGGTGATCAATGCTTTCGATAAAGATGACGTTCTCGATTTGGCAATAAAGGAAAACGTAATTGACAACAGACTGCGGAATGTGCAAGATTCGTTAAAAAGCGATTTAATTTTTCTTTGCCTGCCCATCAAACCTTCACTTGAAGTTTTTGATGAATTGATTCCTGGACTGGACGGTAACATTTTAACCGATGTGTGCAGCGTCAAATTGATTTTTCAAGAACATTGGGAAAAACTGAATAACGGCAATGGTTTCTATATTGGCGGTCATCCGATGACGGGAAAAGAAAAAGCCGGTTTCATCAATTCCGATCCGCTCTTGTTCGAAAATACCACTTACATTTTAACCGAAGATATATCGGATAATGCCCTGTTCACGGATTTCAGAAAAATTATCGAATCACTCGGGGCAAATATTTTATACATTCCCGCAAAACAACATGATGTAATAGCTGCAAGCGTTAGCCATCTTCCGCAGCTAACCGCAGTGGCTTTGGTGAACACAGCTTCTTTGAAAACCGAAAATTATAATTTTCTCGACCTCGCTGCGGGAGGATTCCGTGATATGACCCGGATTGCATCGAGCGATTTTGAAATTTGGGAATCAATAATCGATACAAACCGGAAACAAATATTAACAGCGCTCGAAAAATTTTCATTTGAGATTGAAAAATTAATAAATTGGATATCAAATAATAAATTGGATGTAATTAAAAGGTATTTTGAAGAGGCAAGGAAAAACCGGGACGAAATTCCGCGCAATACAAAAGGGTTCCTCAATCCGGTTTACGATATTTTTATTTTTGTTGAAGACAAACCCGGAATGATAAGTAAAATATCTACCGTTTTATACGAAAACGGTATAAATATCAAAGACATCGAGCTGTTAAAAATCCGCGAAGGAACCGGAGGTACTTTCCGTTTGTCATTCGAATCGGACGAAGAAGCCGGACACGCAAAAAAACTGATTGAAAACCTTGGTTTCAAAATCAGCGATTGATTTTAAATTACCTCACTTTTTATCTATTTAATACTTATATTCAAAAAAACTACTACACAACCAACCAGGAAGTTATATGAAATATTTTATAACAGGTGCAACCGGTTTTCTTGGCGGAAGAATTGCTAAAATATTGTTGGAAAAAGGCGATACGGTAATTGTTCTTGCCCGCAATCCGGCAAAAGCGGGTGAACTCCGGAAATTGGGCGCAACCGTAATTAAAGGAGACATCACCGATAAAGACAGTATGCGACATGCAATGAATGGCGCCGACGGTGTTTTCCACGTTGCGGCTTGGTACAAAATCGGTGTTAAAAACAAATCCATTGCCAAAATGATTAATGTCGACGGTACTAGAAACGTGCTAGAATTAATGCAAGAACTAAAAATTCCGAAAGGCGTTTACACAAGTACACTTGCGGTAAATTCGGATACCGGCGGAAAAGAAGTGGATGAAAATTATGAATTTAAGGGGAAACATATTAGTGAATACGACCGGACAAAAGCCGAAGCTCATAAAATCGCAAAGCAATTTATTTCCCGGGGTTTACCGTTGGTTATCCTTATGCCGGGTTTAATATACGGACCTGGTGGAACAAGCCTGAGCGACGAATCATTAAGATTATACTTAAAAAAGAAATTACCCGCAATTCCATCGAAATCGGCATACAATTGGGCGCACGTTGATGATGTGGCTCAAATCCATGTTACCGCCATGGAAAAAGCAAAGCCCGGTACAGTTTATATTGTCGGCGGTCCTTCTCATACTCTTTCCGAAGCGTTTTCCATTTCAAATGAAATTACCGGAATCAGAAAACCGGTAACTATTCCTTATCAATTATTGAAATTTTCCAGTTATTTCGTTCAGGTTTTGGAAAAATTTATTACCCTTCCTCCGTTGTATTCCTCCGAAACTATGAGAGTACAAGCCGGCGTTACTTATCTTGGAAATAACAACAAAGCCAAAAAAGAATTGAATTATACCCCGAGGAACCTGAAAGAAGGACTTAAAGAAACATTTAATTTTGAATTAACTAAATTCAATATTAAATAATTATATTTTTAATATAATAAGTGAAAGGAGATTGTCATGAATCAAATCTTCTCTCATCTTATTGCTGCCGTTATTCTTCCTTTAATTGCTGTGATTTTTCTTATTGTTAAACGACGGAAGCGATTTGTTAAAAATAAAAAGGAATTTTGGGCAAGACAAAATACCTTATTTTTAGAAGAAAACGGTTTCTTGCAAAAGAATAATATTCCTTCTCCACTCAATTTTCTTGGTGAATTTGAAACTTGGAGAACAATAATTGAAACGGTTTCTTTATGCAATGAAGCAGGTTTACTAGATTTTCTCAATGATGAAACCGGT
>JALSTB010000035.1 GCA_026983955.1 Melioribacteraceae bacterium | reverse complement strand
ATTCGTTTTCTTCATATTTTTTTATTAAGTCTTTTTCAATCTGAATAAACTCTTTTATTTGCCTTTCTATTTTATTTCTAACTTCAATAATTTGATTTGCTTGCTTTTTAGCATCAGTGATAATTTTGTCGGCATTTAATTTAGCTTCCTTTACTATTATCTCGCTTTCCTTTTCGGCATTTCGGATAATTTTTTCGGAACCATGCCAGCCGGCTGACATTTTTTCAACTTTGCGCTGCAATTGAAATACATTCGATACCGCCATTCCGAAAACACCCATCAAACCCACGAAAATATTCCGGAGACTGTAAAGAACCAAAGTATCCATAGGCAGCACGGCTTTTTCTTCCGATTGTTCGAAATAACCTACAAAAGCAAGGATAAGAACCAAGCTGAGAAGTGTTGCGGCAACAATTACGGCGAATGTAATTTTTCCACCGTACTCCCAACCCAAAGTAAGGTTGATTATCCAACCGCAAGCAAATGCAAACAGGGAAAGAACAAACCAGACCGTAAACTTATAAATTTCCCCAGAAATTAAATCGGCTCCGAGAAAATTTGAGAAAAAAATTATCAGCGCCAAAATTACGGGAGTTATATAATAGATTTTTTTTACTTCATTCACAGTTTTTTTATTACCTCTTTCATTATTAATGTCATTTTCGGTTCCGCTTCCATTGCGGTTGCAATAATTTCTTTTACATCAACCGGCTTTAAAGCTTCGGGGAAACATTCGTCCGTAATAATGCTGATTCCCAGTACTTTCATTCCCATGTGGTTCGCAACAATGTTTTCGGGAATTGTTGACATTCCAACCACATCCGCACCGATTGTTCTTAAAAATCTGTATTCAGCTTTTGTTTCCAAATTTGGTCCGGGAACTGCAACGTAAACTCCTTTTTGCACTTTAATTTTATTTTCCAGCGCAACCGATTCGGCAAGCTCGATTAAATCATAACTGTAAGGTTCACTCATATCGGGAAAACGGGGACCCAATTCATCTTCATTTTTACCAATAAGCGGATTATCGCCAAGCAAATTAATATGATCGACGATAATCATTACATCACCTTTGCGGAACAAGGGATTCATGCCTCCGCACGCATTCGATACCAATAATGTTTCCACACCCAAGAATTTCATTACCCTTACGGGATACGTAATTTGCTGCATCGAGTAACCTTCGTAGTAATGAAACCTGCCTTGCATTGCCACAACATTTTTATTGCCGATTTTACCGAATATCAATTTACCTTTATGCGATTCCACCGTGGACAAAGGGAAATGAGGCAAGTCGGAATAATTTATTTCATGTTCAATTTCAATTTCGTTGACCAAACCTCCTAATCCGGTTCCGAGAATAATACCAATTTCATATTTCCCGGTGGTTGTTTGTCTTATTACTTCAAGGGTTTCGTTTATTTTGTTAATTAATTCACTCATATTAATTTCTCCACAATATCATCAATATCCATTTCGCCGTCATCTTTCGAATCGGGGTTTTCACTTTCCGGTATTTCTTCCTCTTTTATTTCCGTTTCTTTATCGGATAGTTTCATATCCAATAATTCCAATTGTGAATTTATAATTGCTTTTAATTTAGCCACTAAAAGTTCTTTTTCTTCTTTCAGATGAAAAACACCTTCGCGGATAAACTGAGCTTCTTCTTCGGCTTTTTCTATAATCTGCTTTCCCTTCAGCTCAGCTTCTTTCATCATTATTGCAATTTGTTTTTTTGCATCTTCAATTGCCCTGCTCGATGCTTCTTGTGCGGCAATTAACGATTCTTGAAAATTTTTCTCGATTTTTTTGTAATCTTCCATTCGCTCTTTAAGTTCGGCAATCTCTTCACTAAGTTTGCCGTTTTCTTCCGTCAGTTTTTCGAATTCATCGGCAAGTTTTTCCAAGTAGGCTTTCACTTCGTCTTTATCGTAACCGCGAACGGATTTTGTGAATTCCTGACTTTTAATACCAAACGGTGTAAATTTCATTTTATCCTCAATATTTTCTTGAACCGAAAATAGCCGTACCGATTCTTAACATTGTGGCTCCTTCTTCCACTGCAATTTCGTAATCGTTTGTCATTCCCATCGAAAGTTCGGTGATGTTAAAACCTTGACGGTTCAGCTTTTCTTTTAATTCCCTTAACGAACCGAAACAATTACGGAGTATTTTCTCATCTTGTACAAAAGGCGCCATAGTCATTAAACCGGTGAGCTCCAAGTTTCCGGCTTCAGTACAAAACCGTGCTAACGCAATAATTTCTTTTTCGTCTCTCAAACCGTACTTGGTTTCTTCACCCGAGGTATTAATTTCAAGAAGAACCTTTTGCTTTTTACCCGCTTTTCCGGCACGTTTATTAATTTCATTTGCCAATTTTATTGAATCCACCGAATGAATAAATTCCGAAACCTTAACTACATCTTTAACTTTGTTTGTTTGCAGATGTCCGATAAAATGCCAAGTGATATTTTCTTTTATATCCGATGCTTTTCTTTTTAATTCCTGCGCCTTATTTTCACCGAAATCTTTAATACCGAGCTTATATGCTTCCAAAACAGCTTCATCCGGTTGGGTTTTGGAAACGGCGATTAATCTTATTTCCGACCTTTTCCGGTTTGCCCGCTTGCATGCTTCGGCAATTTTCCTCTCAACGGTTTTTAGTCTTTCGGCTATCATTAATAATATTTCGAAACTTGGAATTTATTTGTTTTTACGGCTAAAATCAATATTAAAGTAAATGTAAAGATACAAAATTTGCAATACTTAAAATAAATTAAATGATAAGAAGTAAAAACTCGTTTTTGTTAAATTCATTGCTTTTGATGCAAAATTAATATCGAAAAGTGTTATGTAATCCGGATTGAATCTAAATGAATGTTTTCAAAACAATAATAATGATAAATACGGCAAAGATTTTTTTTATGGTTTTGGATGAATGTTTCTTAAAAAATCCTGCACCGGTAAAATTTCCTAACAGTGCGCCTGCACCAAGCGACAAACCGGCATAAACGTGAATAAAACCAATAAGTCCTTCTATATTTTCCACACCGGAGTTCAACAACCCGTAAGCAACAGTAGAGCTAATCATTGTAATTGCCACAACAAGCGTTGCCGTTCCAATTGCTTTTTTAATGTCGAGTGCGAAAAAGAACGTGAGTATGGGGACAAAAATTATACCTCCACCCAAACCGGTTAATGCAGAAATTCCGCCTACAATCAAACCGAACGGGAAAAGGAATTTGTCGTTTAATTTTTTTTTCAGAACCGCCTCGCCGTTCTTTTCAAATAAAATTTTAATTGCCACAAGCAGTAAAATTGTAATGATTGTAATTTTCAGCACCGCCGCATCAATTGTAATTACAAATCTTGGAATAATAAAAGCGGAAATCAAACTGCCAGTAAGAAGAGGTATTGCTTTTCCGAAGACCACATTATTCATTTTATAATGCTGAACAAATGCGCCGGCGGAAGAAAAACTTCCTGCTAACAAAGAGGTAGCTACAACAATATGAATCAATTCCGGTTGTGAAACACCTAAATACGGGAGAAGAAATGTGAGGACGGGAATGAAAATCAATCCGCCGCCAATACCCAACATGCTCGATGCAATTCCGGTAACAATTCCGCTGAAAACCAAAGCAATAAAAATGAGAACGTCAACCACCGTAAGCCAATATTTGATTGTAGAGTTTAGAATTATTCAGAATTTCATAAGCGGTTTTGAACTGTTTATCGTTCTTTAACGATTCTTCGATTCTGCCTTTTCTTCCTTTCAGGCGTGCGGCAAGTTCCGTCATAATTTCCAATATAATTTCATCTTTAAATTTTTTAAGTTCATCCCGTTTAATTTTTTGCAGTTTTTTATTAATCTTCATTAATCCGCTTTCCAAATCGGAATTATATTTTTTCTCTTTTATCATAGCCGTTAATTCCGATAATAATTTCTCTTCTTTCGATGTGTAGTTAATCCGTTGTGCATCCAAATAATTCAAAAACCTGTTATACAAATCGTTCTTATCAATCAAATCAAGCTTACTTATTTTGTTGGTATTAAAGTAATATGAAGCAAATTTAAAAAACATTCCGCGTGCAAGTAGAAATTCAATTTGTTCGGATTCCGCTCTTTCCGGTACGGTTGTATCGGGTAAGATTCCGCCACTGCTGAAAACGGAGCGTTTATTATCCGTTTTATATTCAAGCTTTTTAATAAGATTATGTTCGGTGAATACCTTGTTTTTTGAGTAATCGATTTTCTGAATGCACCTGCCGCTTGGAGTATAATATTTTGCGGTAGTAAGCTTTAACGATGTGTTGAAGGAAAGTGGCACGACGGTCTGCACCAAACCTTTACCGAACGACGGAGTACCGACAACAATTCCCCGGTCGTGGTCTTGAATTGCACCGGTTAATATTTCGGAAGCTGAAGCCGAACCACCGTTTATCAACACGGCAACTTTGGCATCACCAACAACCGGCACTTCCTTCGAGTAGTATTTTTGAATTCGTGTTGTATCCCTTCCAACGACCGAAACAATCAAACTCCCTTTTTTAAGGAATTTTTCGGCAATATCAACGGCAGCATCCAGAAGTCCGCCCGGATTTCCCCTTAAATCCAATACTATCGATTTAATTTCTTTTTGTTTTTCCAGTTCGAACAGAGCATTTTTAACTTCTGCGCCGGCGCCCCTCGTAAATCCGCTGAGCTTGATATAAGCGTTATTGCTGTTTGCCGGGACAAATGCAAAATACGGAACATTTTTAATTTCGATTTCTTCACTTACCAGATTAAAAATCAAATTTTCGTCAACGCCTTCCCGTTTAACAACAACTTCTATTTCGGTGCCGGGTGTTTTTTTAAGCAAGGAACTTAATTCGTCATAATTATCTTTATTAACTTCGACCGAATCGACCATTAAAATTACATCACCAATCCGGATACCTTGTCTTTGAGCTGAATATCCTTCAATAAGATCTACAATCGTCACTTTACCGTTTTTCAGCGATACCGTGGCTCCTATGCCGCCATATTTGCCGGTTGTAATCAATTCGATGTCTTTCTGTTGGTTCTCATCTATATAAACCGTGTAAGGATCCAATGAAGCAAGCATTCCCCTTATTCCGGCAAGCATGAATTCTTCCGGATCAATTTCATCAACGTAATGCAATGTAATCTCTTTATAGATTCTGCCGAAAATATCAATGGCTTTGGAAATTTTGAAATAAATATCGGTTTGTGCAAAAAGCAAGCCTGCGGTAATGAACAGAATTAGAGTTGTATATATTTTTCTTCGCATCGCAAATTTATTCCTTTTTAACTTAAATTTCTTTTATTTTATCAATAATAATTTTATGAATTTCTTCAACGGGTAAAGTTCCGTCTATTTTCACAATGTATTTATCTTTGTTTAACAAATAATAATATCCATCCCTAACTTTTTCATAGAAATTCGTTTGTGAAATTTCTATGCGGTCTAACTCCGAATTTTCAACCTTCGCTTTTCTTTCCACAACCGTTTCAACGGGAATATCGAGGAAAAAAGTTACATCGGGGCGGGCTTCTTTAATTGCAAATGCTTGAAGGTTTTCCACAAACTCCAAATCAATTCCCCTTCCGAAGCCTTGATATGCAATTGACGAATGATGAAAGCGGTCGGATATAACAACATTATTCTTACGTACGTTCGGTATAATCACTTCTTTCACAAGTTGAATACGGCTGGCGGTGAAAAGGAGCAATTCAGTTTCGTCCGACATTTCAAAATTGTTGCGGTCAAGTAAAATTTCCCGTACCTTTTCCGAAATTTTCGTTCCCCCCGGTTCACGGATAATTTTAACTGTTTTATTTTCGGACTTAAAATATTTCTCAAGAAGTTTTACTTGTGTCGATTTACCGCAAAAATCCAATCCTTCGAAAGTTATAAACATATCAATATTTTTTAATTATGTAATCCAATCTGGCCGGTTTAACATCTATTAAAACCGTTTTTTCGGGTACAATTACCGTCGGTTGAATGGCACCCAAAGTATCTTTGAGCGCCTGGTTAAATTCAACAAAAGCTTTAATGTCTTCATTTTTAATTTGTGTTAAAATTTTAATTCCTCCGCGCAAAACGACTTTTATTTTTGCGGGAGTTAATACCAGTTTTTGAGTCGGCGGTACATTTTTGGTTTCAACCACTACATCGTCGAACGTTTTATCAACAATTTTCTGGACGTCAAACTTAACTTTACATTCGTCGATGTTGAATTTAACGAAATCAATTTTTTCCAATTTCAAAACTTCTTCCACGGGTCTATCGAGATTTTCAAAAATTTTCAATTCCGTTTTAACCAAATCCACGGGTTCAACCCTGCTTTCCGGACCGATAATAACAACGGAATCCGGCTCAACTTCAATATCCGAAACGAGCCCGTAGCCAGGTTTGAACACCATTGATATAACCGGTATTATTTCAACTTTTTTACTTTTTATTTCTTCAATTGTGAAATTAAATATTTGAGGTGATGTTTCCACAATTTGTAATGTGGAAGAAATCCACGGATTATGTTCCACTTCGTTTCTGATTGATACCGATTGGTTTTTTTTCGTTCCTTTGCAATAGACGTAAAACTTGGGGTTTCTTCCAACAGTATGTTGCGCAAGCTGCCATCCTCTTCCTTTGAGACTCAGAGATACGAAATCGGCAGAGTACGAACTGACTGCATAACCTTCGGGAATGTTTTTAATTTCGATGGGCAACTTCAAATTTATCGTATATTCACCGGAAAAGGAAACGTAAACCCAAAGCAATACCGAAAACACAAAAATTAAAATTATCGGAGTAAATTTCTTTTTCATATCATTTAAATATAAAAAAACTCCACGAGTTGTGGAGTTTCAAATTAAGATTATGTAAACATTTTAGCGCAAAGAATTAAAATAATCTAACAGTTTTTGTCTGTTGGCTTTGGAAATTTGTCTTCCGTGAATTGGGAAATTTTCAAAACTGCGCGCCAATTTTCTTAATTGATGAACATTCATTTTATTCAGTTCCTCTTCCGGCGGAATATTTCCGGTTGGTTTTTCCGGAGCAGTTTTTATTTCAACCGCTTGTTGTTCCGCGGATTCTGCTTCTGGTTCTCCGGAGGTTTCTTCGGGTGTGGAAGCAACCGTTTTTTCTTCCTTTACCGGCTCGGTAGGTTTGCTTCCGGTTTCGGTCCGGATTCCGGTCTTTTTCTCTTTTTTAAGTTGTTCTATTATCAAGGGATCGATCTGATCATCGGGGCGTGGAATCACATGCACGGAAACAAGTTCACCTACTCTCTGCGCTGCAACGGAACCGGCATCGACGGCGGATTTAACTGCAGCAACTTCACCGATAACTTTAACAAGCATCAAAGCGCCGGTTACCTTTTCTTTTCCAACGAGCTTTACCTCTGCGGCTTTAACCATTGCATCGGCCGCTTCAATTGCGCCAACAAGACCTTTGGTCTCTATAAGACCAAGTGCTAATTCCATTTTATCTTACCTGTTATGAACGTTTAGGTAAAATCAATTCAACATCAGAATGAGGACGAGGAATAACATGTACGGAAACAAGTTCGCCAACTCTTTGTGCGGCAGCAGCACCGGCATCGGTTGCAGCTTTAACTGCTCCCACATCGCCCCTAACCATAACGGTTACATATCCGCCACCAATTACTTCTTTTCCGATTAATTCTACTTTTGCAGCTTTAACCATTGCATCGGCTGCTTCAATAGAGCCGACCAGTCCTTTGGTTTCAATCATTCCAAGTGCATCAAGTGTCATATGTGTGTGCTCCCAAATTTGATTTTATATTCCTTGTGAAAATAGCTTATAAACGTAAAAATGTCAAATAATAAATTTAAGATTTTTATTGTTTTTCACTCCAAACCGGCAAGATAATCTTCTAGAATTATTGCCGCCGCATGTTTATCAACAAGATTTTTATCGCGTCTTTTCTTTTTCGATACGGTGGTTTGCAAAATTCTATCTTTTGCTAGTTCCGATGAATACCTTTCATCAATCAAATGAACCGTAACTTTCAGTTTGTCTTCCAACATATTTTTAAATTTTTCAACAGCCAATGTGCTCGAAGAAACTTCACCGTTTTCTTTCAACGGATAACCTAAAACCACTTCTTTAACTGAATATTCACGTTTAATATCCCTAAGCTTGCTCCATAGTGTCGAATCGTTTTTTAATGTTGTCAGCGGATATGCAAACATGCCAAGCGGATCGGTGATGGCAAGACCAATTCTAACGGTGCCGTAATCGATGCCTAAAATTCTATTTTTTTCTCCGGGAGCAATCATACGAATGTTCTTGAATCGGCTTCAAATCTTTCTACGGAATATATTCCTTGACCCTTTTTGAGTCGTTCTATTAACCGGTTTAGATGATTTAAATCTTCAACATATACCGTAATTTGTCCAACGAAGATTGAATCGGTTGTATTAATGTTAACGGATTTTATGTTGGTATTTTTGTACGATGTAATACTGTTCGAAATATCCTTCAAAATTCCCGGTTTGTCTTCCCCGCGTATTGTAATTCCAGCAACGAAATATTTGCCGTTTGTTTTGGGCCATTCCACCGGAATTAACCGGTTAGGTTCTGTTTGCGACATTGAGATGAGGTTTTTACAATTTTTTCTGTGGATTTTAACTCCGTGCCCCACAGTAATAAACCCGATTATCGGATCACCCGGAATAGGATTGCAGCATTTTGCATATTCGTAAACAATGCCTTTGTGTTCCCCTTCCACCAGAACACCACCGGCGGTTTTTCTTGCTTGCTCCGCAAAGTCGTCAAATTGCAGCTGTTGTGCTTCGGTTTTTTCTTCTTGTGCGGGAGGATTGAGTATTTCATCCAAATTAATTTTGTCTTGTGCTATTGCCGAATAAAATTCAGCCAAATTGTTAAATTTCAATTTGCGGGCAAGTTTGTTTATATCGTCGCTCGAAAAACTCAATTTGAGCTTTTTGATTTTGCGCTCCCAAGTTTGCTTTCCGATTTCGATTATTCTTTCTTCTTCTTTCTTAATGTATTTGCGGATGTTTGATTTCGCTTTGTGAGTTTTAACAAACTGAAGCCAGCTTTTGTTGGGATGTTGGTTTTTTGATGTGATAATTTCCACTTGGTCGCCACTGTGAAGAATCGTATTTAGCGGAACAATCTTCCCGTTTACCTTTGCTCCGATACAATGATAACCGACCCGGCTGTGAATTTCGAATGCAAAATCGACCGGTGTTGAATTAATCGGCAGCCTTTTCAAATCCCCTTTCGGCGTAAAAACGTAAATTTCATCTTGATATAAATTCAATTTGAAACTTGCCAGTAATTCTTTCGATGCTTCATCATCCGAAGCGGTTTGGAAAATATCCCTAACCCAATTAACCCATTCTTCCAAATCCTTATCGGTCGACACAATATCTTCTTTATATTTCCAGTGGGCGGCAACACCTTTTTCGGCAACCTCATGCATCCGTCTGGTACGAATCTGAATTTCGACCAATCTCCCATCCGGTCCAATCACTGTATTGTGAATCGATTGATAGCCGTTCTTTTTAGGTATCGAAATAAAATCTTTGAATCTTTCGGGAATCGGTTTGAACAACTGATTAATTATGCCTAAAACGTAATAACATTCGTTGACGTCATCACTTTCTATAATTATTCTTATTGCGAGCAAATCGTAAATATCTTCGAGCGGTTTATTTTGTTTGATCATTTTCCGGTAAATACTGTAGAAATGTTTCGGTCTTCCACTAATTTCGAATTTCAGACCGTGCTCCTTCAATCTTTCGGCAATCGGTTCACAAATTTTATTGATGTAATTTTCTCTTGCCGCTCTTGTTTCTTTCAATTTTTGAGCAATATCTTCGTAAGCTTCCCTGTTCAAATATTTGAATGCAATATCTTCCATTTCCCATTTTATTCTGGCCAAACCGAAACGGTGGGCAAACGGGGCATAAATTTCGAGGGTTTCCTTTGCTATTCTGCGTTGTTTGTGCGGACTAACATACTCAAGTGTTCGCATATTGTGCAGACGGTCGGCAAATTTAACAAGAATTACGCGCACATCTTTAATCATCGAAAGAAGCATTTTCCGGTAATTTTCGGCTTGTGTAATGTATTGCCCGCGGAAAACACCGCCAATTTTCGTGACGCCGTCAACAATTTCGGCTACTTCCTTGCCGAATTCCTGGTGAATAAAATCCAAACTGATATCGGTATCTTCCACAACGTCATGAAGCAAAGCGCTGATAACCGAGATATCGTCGAGCGGCATTTCTTCGGCAACAATTCTTGCCACTTCATAAGGATGGTTAAAATAAGGTTCACCCGATGCCCTGAAATCGTTTTTGTGGGCTTCATAACTAAGCTGAAAAGCTTTTTTTATAAGCTCTTCATTCACGTTCGCCAAATTCTTCTTGCAAGTATCCAATAATGAATTCAGCAACGAATCGTATTTTATTGCGGGTGTTTCCATTTTAATTTTTACGAAAATATTAATTTATATCTTAATCAAAATTATTTTTATTTTCCACCTAAAAATGAAGTCGGGAAATACTGGGATTTTAATTTACCGGCCGGAGAGTTTATTTATAATTTCTTTCTTTAGTGCATCTATTCTGCTTAACCGTTCTGCCAACCGCTGCATTTCTTCCCCGTTTAATTTTATATTGTCTATAGCTGTTAAAAGTTTCAAAGCTTCGGTTAATTTATTCTGCCTATGATACAGCATTGCCATTTTATGCAGTAGTTCCACATTGTTTATGTTGGTGAGATGATTTTCGGCGGCTAAAGAATTTTGTATTTGTTTGTAAGTTTCAATTGCTTTCGTTTTATCAATATCTTCATAAGCTCGTGCCAACCCCCACATAAAAAACCTGCTCCCCGGGAAATTTTTTAAAGCCGTCAAAGCAAGTTCTTTTGCTTTAGCGTATTTTTTTTCATTTATATAAATCCAAATTAACGAATTAAGCGCCAGATATTTATTGTAACTGGAATTATCCACAGCATGCTCCAAAAGTTTGATTCCTTCTTTTCTTTCATCATTAAAAAAAGGTAACCAATTCAACGACTTTGCTTTCGCACTTTTCCAGTATTTATAAGTTCCAAGCGCCAAGTAGGCTTCGGAAAATCCAGGATTTATTTGCATGCATCGTTCGAAATATTGAACGGCTTTGTATCCGTCAACAAAAGCATCCAAATACGAGCCGGTAAGAATTTTAAAATATGCGCGGTAGCCTAAAGTTAACGCAACAAAATAATTATTCCATAAACTCTTTTCATTTTGCTCCAAAAGGGCTTCACTTTTTCCTTTAGCTGAATTCAGTAATTCATTTATTTTATTAAAGTTATATCCCTCCGCATAATCTGTGGATTTGGCAATCAAAACCGCAGCACGGTAAATTTTTCCGAAAGGTAAATCCGGTTTGGAAGAATCAATTCTTGTAAAAATTTTGTAAGCGGAATTGTATTGTTGTTTTACAATTTCGGTAATACCTGCGGTTAACAGGCTGTCGATTTTTTTATCGGGGAATTTTTGGGGCAAAACCGTTAATGGCATGAAAAACAACAATAATAAACTGAAATATTTATAACGTGCCAAAAGTACGATCTCCCGCATCACCTAATCCCGGTAAAATGTAACCTCTTTCGTTCAATTGACGGTCTTTTACTGCAGTGTAAACAGGAATCTCCGGATGCTCCGCCGCCAACTTTGCGATACCTTCGGGAGCAGCTATGAGACAAGCGAACACACAATCGTTTGCTCCGTTTTCTTTCAAAAAGTTAAATACTGCCGTCGCACTGCCACCGGTGGCAAGCATGGGATCAAGCACAATTACTTTTGATTGATCCAAATTTTTGGGAGTTTTGAAGTAGTATGTTCTGGCTTTCAAAGTTTCTTCGTCCCTCTCCATGCCTATGTGACCAACTTTTGCTTGTGGAATCATTTCGATAAAAGCAGAAACCATGCTCAATCCGGCACGCAGAACCGGAATTAAAACTATTTGTTGGGCAATTTTGTACCCTGTTGTGGTTTCCAAGGGAGTTTCAACAGTTGTTTCAGTAACGGAGAGTTCTTTCCCTATTTCTGCTGCAAGTATAAAAGAAATCCGTTTCAGAGCCAAACGGAATTGATATTCTTTTGTATTCTTGTCACGCAAATAAGTGAGATCCCGTTTAATAAGCGGATTTTCGATAATGTGCAAATTACTCATCTTCCAGTTTCCCGTATTTTTCTTCCCAAAACAGATAGTAAATTTATAAACGGCGACAAAGGCGGTGTATAGTTGAAGTTTAGTTCCGTTAAGATATCCGCATCGGCTTTCGTGAATATCAAAGCGGAAATTAAATCGGCATAACCGGTTGTTTCTTTCCCTCCGAAAAATGAAGCGCCGTATATTTTTCTTGTTTGCCTGTCGAAAATTATTTTACCGAACACCTTTTTACTTTCCGGCATTACTTTAACAAGGTTGTTCACAACCGCGTGAACCCCGGAGGCATAAATGGAAATTTTTTTTGCTTCCTC
Organism: Melioribacteraceae bacterium; assembly: GCA_026983955.1. Taxonomy (GTDB): domain Bacteria; phylum Bacteroidota; class Ignavibacteria; order Ignavibacteriales; family Melioribacteraceae; genus BMS3ABIN04. The sequence goes on along the minus strand of JALSTB010000035.1, from coordinate 7,744 downwards.
CAAAGTTAAACCGGTAGAAGTAAAGGCATTACCGAAAATTTGCACTGCCATGTTTTTTATTACCGGTTTGGCGAAAAGGTTATTACCCGCCGCATTGGCTCCGGCAATATGACCGTAAGTATGTGCAACGGTTGCAATCGGAAGATAACCGGGGCGGTTGGTTATCCCGTTAATTACTTCAATATTGTCTCCGGCGGCAAAAATGTTTGGGTCGGATGTTTTGAGTTTGGAATCAACTTTTAGTCCGCCATAGTTTCCAATTTCCAAATTTGCCGTTACAGCCAAATCCACGTTGGGTTTAACTCCTATGGCAACCACCACCAAATCGAAATCGATGTAACGACCGTTATATTTCAAATTTTTAAATTTGCTACCGGCAGTTATAAATCCGGCATTGGAAGCATTCCCTAAAAACCGAACGCCTTTTTTTTCAAGTAAAGTATAAACAAGATGTTGAATTTCCGGTTCGGCGGCAGGTAACGGCAATTCCGCAATTTCCAAAACGGAAACTTTTTTGCCCAATTCCGTAAAGGCTTCTGCGGTTTCCAGACCGATATATCCGGAGCCGACAATCAATACATTTTCAACCGGATTTTCATTCATGTATTCTTTAATTTTTACAAGGTCGGATACTTGTTTCAAGTAAAAAACATTTTCAAGCGAACCGGGCAAATCCTTCAAACTTTTTGCTTTCGAGCCGGTGGTTAAAATCAGTTTATCGTATTCGAATTTAGTGTACTCCCCGTTTTTCAAATTTTTAACCACAACAAATTTTCTTCTCCGGTCGATGCTTTCAACCGGATGTTCGGTATAAACTTTAACACCTTTTTTCAAATAAAAAGATTCTTCGTCGAAATAAACTATCTTGGAATGATTATCAATTTCACCCGAAATTACGTAAGGCAATTCACAAGTGCCCGTCGAAATGAATTTGCCCGCTTCAAACATTACAACTTCGGCTTCAGGGTTTACTCTTTTGGCTTTTGCTGCTGCAGCCGGACCGGCGGCATTTCCTCCGACTATAATGATTCTTTGTTTACCGTAGTTAATCATAAAATTCTTGAATAAATTTTCCCGGATAATTCAGAAAGTTTCAAAGCAATTGGGAAATCCAATTAAAAATAAACTTAAACTTTAAGTTATAAATTATTCCGGCAAATTTCACCGTTCTTTGAATATAATGGAAACCGGAACGCCTTCGAACCCGAAATTATTTCTTAACAACTTCTCAATGAATCTTTTGTAGTGTTGCGGAATTTCCTTCACATCATTTGCAAAAAAGAAAAATATGGGATACTTTTCACCAACTTGTGTAATATATTTTATTTTTATTTCCCTTCCCCTTTTGGTTGCGGGCGGAGGATTTTTTTGTATTTCGGGTAACAAAACATCATTCAGTTTTGAAGTCGGAATTTTCTTTTTCCTTTCCGCCTGAATTTGTTTTGCCAATTCAATCAGTTTGTAAATCCGTTTTTTCGTGAGTGCCGAGATAAAAATAATGGGAATGTAATCGACCGAGCCGAGTTTTTCCCTTATTTTTTCTTCGAAAAGTTTTGCGGTATTGGTTTCCTTTTCAATCAAATCCCACTTGTTCACCGCCAGAATAATTCCCTTCCTTCTGCGTATTGCTTCGTCGATAATCCGTTGATCTTGTTTTTCCAAACCGGATTGAGCATCAAGTAGAATTATGGCAACGTCGCATTCACCAAGCGCTTTGTATGTTCTAACATTCGAATAAAATTCAATATTTTCTTTTACCTTTGCTTTTTTTCTGAGCCCGGCTGTATCGACAAGAATAAATTCCTCACCGTAATATTTGAGCACGGAATCGATACTGTCTCTGGTTGTACCGGGAATATCGGTTACTATGCTTCTTTCTTTACCAAGCAAGGCGTTTGTAAGCGAAGACTTTCCTACATTTGGTCTGCCGACAATTGCTATTTTGAGTCTTGTTTCTTTTTCGATTTCATTATCACTGAAATTTAAGATTCCGGTGAGATAATCGAGCACGTCGCCCAAATTCCTGCCGCTGAGTGCCGAAATATCAAAAACATTTTCGAGACCGAATTTATAAAAATCCGATTTCAACTCGCCGTATTTTTCATTATCAGCTTTGTTAACCAGAATAAGAGAAGGTTTTTGAGATGAGCGTAACAAATTGGCAACTTCTTCATCCAAAGGGGTAACACCAGTCCGTGCATCGGTAACGAATAAAATTGCATCAGCTTCATCGAGAGCAATTTTCACTTGTTCGCGAATTGCCGCTTCAAATCTGTCATCGGAACCCGGAACATATCCGCCGGTATCCAAAACTCTGAAAATTTTACCGTTCCATTCCACTTCACCGTAAATTCGATCCCGCGTTACACCACTTACATCATCAACAATTGAACTTTTGCTTTTGGTTAATCTGTTAAACAGTGTAGACTTTCCAACGTTCGGGCGCCCGACAATTACAACAATAGGAATTTTCATTTTTTATCGACTTACTTTTAGAATTGAATTTCAACGTTAAATTTAGGAAAGTATTCAACAAAATACCCGTAATTTACCTTGTCCACCGAAACGTTCATCCGTACGGTCTCGTTGTAATGTTTGGTAGCCCAAGCCGATTCGAAAGCACTGATAATATGATTGGATATTACCGCAATTACCGCCCATTTGGCGTAATCGTAATAGGTATTGGCAAGTCCCCTTTGTTCCGAATAATATTCAAACTGTTCGGTTAGTGGATCACCATAGTTGTACGGTTTGTTGGGGTCGTCGCCAAATTCTTCCCACCCGACGTTGAACTGTGAATATTTGCCAATCATCTCGTAGTATTGCTGATCGCCGTAAGGTGCAAGCCGGTGTGAATAATATCCGCCGAGATCTCCTTCCAAACGGTTGAGTTCGGACCAATTAACGTTTCCGTTATTATCGAAAACATTGTATTCATCCGGGTTCACAAGCGGATTAATCCTTTTTGCGTTTGCCAACGTCCATTGTGCGTAACGTTTAACGCTCCAATGTTGATTTGCATAATTTTGGAAAAATTCGGTTTGATTATCTCCTTTTTTATCGTAGGTTACACCGATTGCAATGGCGGCAACTTCCACGCCTAAATAGATTGCAGCTTTAAGATACTGGTTATTATAAACCGCGCCTGCACCGGGGACGGCAAAAGACAGTACACCGGCCAATAAAGGCGAATGCTTTTTTTTGTTTTTACCGGCACTTTCCGGAGAATATTCCTTTTTTATAATTTGTTTTGATATTTGATTATCAAGGTTAATACTGTATGAAATTAATTTTTTGTCAGTTTGTCCGTAAATATTAGAAATAATTGAAAATACAAGAATAATAACTGCAGTTTTCATTTTTTCACCGTTAATTAAAAGTTAAAATCAAATAATATTCCACCGTATAACTGCCATTGTTTACCGTAAGTAACGGTTTGGTTAAAAACTTTCCTCGTGTATGTATCGAATGAATAAGCGGCACTGAAAAACAAGCTTGTAGGGAATAAATAAAATGAATTCATTTTAATTCTGATTTCCGCTCCCGCACCTTTTTTAAAATCATTAAACTCCGGTATTTTGCCGTTCCATGCATTACCCAAATCGCCGTAAACCGATAAATAAATTTTATCTATATAAACGTGTCCTATTCTGGTATCGATATTTCTAAATAGCGGAAATCTGTAAGTCAAATTAATCCATGCAATTTCATTACCGCTGACAGAATAGAACGGATAGCTTTTCATACCTACCAAGCCGCCTAAATAAAAATCGAAAAAGTCCGGTACAGTGGGACCCAAAATCGAGCCGGTTCTCAATCGTAAATTTAACGTATGATTATCATATACCGATAAGTGTTCTTCCCAGTTGAATTCGATTCTGTGAAAATTGTATTTTTTGAAAACCGGCACCAAAACACCGTTTTCCACTTCGTATTCGCTGTCAGGATTATACTTATCAAAATCGTAATTGTATTTCACTTCCACTTTTCTGCCAACCGGATTAATGTCGGAATCAACATAAGGAGTTAATTTTTCATAATTATATTTTAGCATGATACTTCTTCCGATGAAATAATCGTCTGAAGTTGCAGGATACAAAATATTGGTATTCGGAAGTATGAAACTTCCCAAAGCTGCTGAATATTTGCTGAATGTGAACTTCAATTCCAACTTGTTGTTTCTGGAAAATATTTTGTGCTTTGCGGATAAATCGAACTCCAACAAATTGTAAGTTACACTGGTTTTCACCGAATCTTCATAAACCGGCGGATCAAAAGTTTTATCCACACCAAAGAAAATGTCCACATCGGTTTTTCTGCTTATGCTGTACAGCTCAAGCGATAATTCTGGCTTTAATCCCAAATCGTACAACAACGGCAATTTGTTTCTGTATTCAATCAATAAAAACAAATCCCTCTCTAATCTTTTATTTATACTGCCTCCGGCAAACAGGCTGTAACGGTTAAGCATATCGGTTGAACCGAGGTAAACACCGGGTTTTATTTTATCGAGACCGGAATTGCTTGTATTGTAATTGTCATAACGGATAAAAGGCAATACAGTAAGACTTGTAAAAAAGCCTTTGTAATGTTCTTTTTTTACTTCCGGTACTTTTGTATCGTCGAAGTTTTTAAGCCGGTTGAAATATTCCTTACTAAAATCGTTTAACGAAGGGGCTTGGGTTATGGGGTAATCGGTAAACCTTTCGTATTTTGCTTCCGCCGGTATTTCTTTTTTGTCTTCATTTTTTAAAAGGAATATTTTATATCCTTTCGAAGTATAGCCGGCGTAGGCTATGTTTCCTTTGCCGTCCACAGCCGGCATAAACGCACCACCGAGAACATTGGTTAATTGTTTCTCCTGCCCCGTTACCGTATCGAATTCGTATAAATTGAATATTCCGTTTTCATCTTTTGCATAAATCAATTTGTTGTTTCCGTAAAAAACCGCATTTCTCTCATCCGTATTTTTATTGTTCAATAGAAATTGAAAACCCGAACCGTCGGTATTCACACGTGCAATATCGCGTCCGTGGTGAATGGAATGTCCAAAAATTATGTAAGAATCGTCGGGAGAAAATTTCGGATTGAAAACCTGTTCGCCATGGTTGAAAAAAGTTAACCTTTGAAAATTCTTTCCATCAATATCAACAATACCGATATTTGAAGTTCCATCCTTTTGAAAGACAAAAACTATCTTCTTACCGTCGTGGGAAAGAGAAGGATTATTGGCTCTTAATCCGAATGTAATTCTTTTTTCTTCGTCATTTTTAATATCGTACGAATAAACATCGTGTATTTTCCGCCACTTGGGGTTGTCATCGCTAAGTTTTGCATAAATTAAAAATTTTCCATCCGGCGACAAGCTTAACGAAGACCTTATACCGTTTTTAATTAATTTATCTTCCTTTGTTATCAAGTCATATTCGTAAATACCCGACTGGGAAAAATAGTCGGCACTTTTATTTGAAATGTAATAAATTTTCTTTCCGCCATTCGAGAAAAGAGGATAAAAATTTCCGAAACCTTCACCGGCAATGATTCTGCCCGCAACCAGATTCCCTTTAATTGCAGCGGTTTTTTCCTTGTAAGTTTTTTTCAATAAGTCTGTCCATTCGTTATAAATTTGCTGACCGTTTTTGCCGAGCACATCTTCAAATGCAGCATCTATAGTAAAGTTAAACAAATCACCGAGTTTGTAGGTAATTTCGCGGAGTTTTTCCTCGCCGTATTTTTGTGCAATGTAACGGGTAAGAGCAAACCCCATATTGTAAACCGATTCGTTTCCCAAGCTGGTTTTACCGAAAACTCCCATTTGATTCCAAGTTAAAAAATTATTGTCGAGAGCATACGAGCGGAGTATCATGTCCCGGTGTGTGTCCCAATTATCGTAATTGAATTCCTTTCTCATATATTGAGCAGTTCCTTCGGCGAACCATGCGGGCATGTTCAGTGTTGCAAGTGGATACGAAACTATTACATTCGGGAAACCGTACAAAATATCTTGCCGGCGCTTGTCTTCGTAATTTAAAAACTGCAGGTAAACAGCAGGGATGGAGCGACCGATTTTCATGGCTGCTTGAATTTGAACCATGTGAGTAAATTCGTGTGAAATAACATTGCGCAACCAGTTATGTGTTCCGCGCAAATCAAAATCCAATGCCGAAGCCCAAATCTCAATTTTATTATCGAAAAAGTATGTAGCTCCGTTGGAGTAGTCGTCTATATCTTTTATTACAAAATGTACGGTTTCAGGTTCATATTGATAAAGGGAAGTAATAGGTTCCCAAACTTCATCTGCAATTTTCAGAACCACCCTTGCCGTTCTTTCAGCTTCGGGATGGAAATGAACATATACATGTTTACCTTTAATTGTGTACCAATCGTAATCGGCATCAAATTCATTAAACTGTGCGTGTAAATTAAAGTAGCTGAAAATTAGAATAATTGGAATTAATGTTTTCATAATTTGAACAATATTTTACTTTACCACTGCAATTTTAATTATTTTATTAGCCGTTTTTCCGGTTACGGATTTCACTTCAACACTTGCAAAATACGCACCGCTTTCCACGTTACTTACATCCCAGGCAATTTCATTATCCGTTCCACCAATAGCTTTAAATTCAATGACTTTCACCAAATCCCCGCCCAAGTCGAAAATTCTAATGGTAACATCCGCGTTTTCTTTGACGAAAGTTCTTATAAAAGTTTTGTCGCCGTATACGGGATTGGGCCAATTGTAAGTTCTTTCGGCGGGGAAGAATTCCTGCACTTTATTATTTTGTGCGGGAGATTGAACAAAACCGGTATTTGCATTATCCGAATAAGGGGCAACAAACAGATTCGTTATGGTAGAATTTCCTTTCCATCTCAAAATCGAATTGTTACTAAGTAACACTACAAATTCAAACGAGTTGGATGAAACGTTACCAATACTCCATGCGGATACGGTTCCGCCCAACGAAACCGGGAAAGGATTAATGTTCTTACCGGTAGCGGCACTGAACCCGGTAATATTTTCTTCCGAAAATGAAAGTACTTCGATATTACCGTCATTGTCAAAATCCGCAACCAGCGGAATCATTTGCATATTTCCATTTTCTAAAGAGTAAGGGAAATTTTGTGCCATTGCACCTTGAAAATTATACGCATAAGTACTGTTACCGGAATTTGCCAAAATATAGTTGTTACCGTCACCAAATAAATCAGCTAATGAAAAATTTTGAATTTCTTCTTTTGTTTCAGCAATAAAATCATGCGCAACTTTACCGTTTTCAACGATATAAAAATGATTTCCTTCCGTTAATGTTATTATTGTATAACCGCCTGACGAATTAGGCGTAACCAAAATCTTCAAAATATTATTGTTGAACTGAACCGTGTTATCGTCAGTATCAAATAATTCATTTTCCGAAGCTGCAGCCACGTAATTTTTATTGACGGCAACAAGTGCTATATTTCTTGTCGTAGGGAAATCAATTTTATCAACAAGCTCAACAGATTTGCCGTTTGTGTTGAAACGAAGTTCGGCAATACCGCCGGCTGTTCCACCGTAAATAATTATGTCCTGACCGGAAACAACAGCAACCGGATAGGAATTGAAAGTAAACTGCATCCCTTTTGAAATCATACTCGAGTCTTCAACCGAAAATACATTAATCTTATTTCCGTAAAGGCCGATTAAATATTTTCCGGGGTTAACATCCGCAAGTGCAGGTCTGCGTGTGCTAAAACTATCGAC
>JALSTB010000034.1 GCA_026983955.1 Melioribacteraceae bacterium | reverse complement strand
TTGGTGATTAAAGTCAAGTTCATTTCACTTCCGGCCGATACATCATTTAACGAATTTACAAACCGGAGGAACCGGCTTAACTCATCGTAAAATATACCGGCAGCGGCATTTGCGGAATTTATATCATTATCGATGAAATATAAAATTTCATCAAAATCATCACTAATTTGCACATCTTCATTTTTAATATTGTATAATTTATATTTAATGTTCTTATCTTTTAAATATTCTTCTATTTCAAACATAAAACTATCGCGCACATCGGCAATAATCAGATAATTCGATTTTTTCTTTTTCCCCGGAAAATACGGCTGAAGTTTCCAGCCAGGAAGATAAATCCAATCTTGTTCACTTTTTCTTTTTCTGCTTTTTTTCTTACTTCCGGATTGCGAAACATTCAGCCAGAATCTTTTCTTATCGTAAGAATAGGTTGGTAACGAAACTTTCAATCTTGTTTCACCTTTATAAAACTCATTCCAATCAATTCCGGCACCGTTAAGCCACAACTGCCCCAAAGCAGAAAGAAAGGCATATTCATCGTTCACTTTATCTTTCGGATGACGCATACTGGAAATTACCGTAACATTTTTTGCACCGGGATTGCTCTTTGTCAATGTAGTTAACGTATTGCCAGGACCTATCTCAACCAATATGCGGTTTGAGTTTTGTATAATTTCATTTATGCTTTCCGCAAACCTCACGGTATATCTCAAATGCTTTGAATAGTAGGTAGGATCAATCGCTTCATGTTCTTGAATCAATTGACCGCTGACATTCGAATAATACGGTATTTGTGGCGAATGTAACTCTACTTTCCCAACTGCTCCGGCGAATTCTTTCAATACCGGCTCCATCATTTTGGAGTGGAACGCATGTGAAGTTTTTAATCTTGTAAATCTTATATTTTTTAATTCTAAAGTTTTTTCCAAATTTTCGATATCTTCGAAAGTTCCGGATACAGCAGTTAAATTGCTCCCGTTAATTGCAGCAACCGAAACATTTTCATCTAAAATTTGTTTTAAAGTGGTTTCATCGGCTCTAACGCTTAACATTGCACCTTGCGGTAAGGACTGCATCAATTTCCCGCGCAAAGCAACTATTTGCAATGCATCTTCCAACGAGAATACTCCGGATAATGTTGCCGCAACGTATTCCCCTATACTATGCCCAATCATTAAAGAAGGTACGATACCGAGAGAAATATAAAGTTGCGCAAGTGCATATTCCACTGTGAATAAAGCTACTTGGGTTATTTCCGTACGATTAATCATATCTTTTGCGGTTTCTTCAAAATCCGGTGCGGGGAATAAAACGTCACGCAAATCAATATCGATAACAGATTTGAGAATACCGGAACATTTATCAACAAATTGTTTGAAGATTCTTTCATGTTCATAAAGATCTTTTCCCATATTAACATATTGTGAACCCTGCCCGCTAAACATAAATACATATTCCGGTTTCTCATCTATATTTTTAACTCTGCCGGTTAAAATTTTTTTATAATTCAGCGTACTTAATTCACTTGCAGCTTCGGAAATATTTGCCGTAACCAAAACATTTCTGTATTCGAAAGGTTTTCGTCCGGTCTGCAAAGTAAAAGCCACATCGGCAAGTTCAATATTTTTGTTTTCTTTCAAGTAGTTTCCCAAATTAAAAGTATTCCTTTCAAGTGCTTCTGCAGTTTTTCCGGAAACAGTTAAAAGTTTAAACGGTTTGGGATGAGGAGTAGAAGAAAGAACCGGAGCTTCTTCCAAAATAACGTGCGCATTGGTTCCACCAATACCAAAAGAACTTACCGCAGCTCTTCGTGGTGCATTGTTGTTTTCCCATTTCTTTAATCCGGTATTGACATAAAACGGGCTGTTCTCAAAATCTATTTTGGGATTGGGCTTTTCAAAATTAATGGAAGGCACCAAAGTTTTATTGTGCAGGCACAAAGCAGTTTTTATTAAGCCTGTAACTCCCGCCGCAGTATCCAAATGGCCGACATTGGATTTTACCGAACCGATTGCGCAATACCGTTTTTTACCGGTATAACCTCTGAATGCTTGGGTCAATGCCTCAATCTCTATCGGGTCGCCAAGTTCCGTACCGGTACCATGAGTTTCAATATATGATATTGATTCGGGATTAACGTTAGCAACAGCCAAAGCCGAATTTATAACTTCAATTTGTCCGTTAACCCCCGGTGCGGTATAGCCGACACGAAGCGCACCGTCGTTGTTGTATGCAGAACCTTTAATTACCGCATAGATATGGTCACCATCTTCAATTGCATCTGCTAATCTTTTCAGAACAACGACACCGGCTCCATTACTTGCCACAGTTCCGTTAGCTTTTTCATCAAACGGTTTGCAGTGCCCGTCTGGCGAGAGAATCATTCCTTCTTGATAGAGATAGCCCGCTTTTTCCGGGAATGATATTGTTACTCCACCGGCAAGAGCCATATCACATTGATAATTCAACAAATTCATACAAGCGATATGAGTTGCGACAAGTGACGTTGAGCAAGCTGTTTGTACATCCAAACTTGGTCCGCGTAGATTTAGTTTGTAAGAAATACGCGTCGTCAGAAAATCTTTATCGTTTGCAATCGACAATTGATATCCTTCGGAGGAGCTAACGAAACCGTCATTAGCCTGAATAAAGGAAAGCAGATAAGTATTCATTCCAACGCCGCCGAACACTCCGATTAATCCTTTGTAATGATCGGGTACGTAACCGGCATCTTCCAAAGCATCCCATGAAGTCTCCAAAAATAACCTGTGTTGCGGATCAAGTATCTCGGCTTCCCTCGGATAAAATCCGAAAAACGATGCGTCGAATTTATCGGCATCTTTTACGTAACCTTTTGCTTTAACATAATTGGGATTATTCAACAGCTCTTCATCAATGCCGCTTTCCCTTAATTCTTCATCATCAAAAAACGAGATCGATTCTTTTCCTTGAACCAGATTATCCCAGAATTCTTTTACATTATCGGCACCCGGAAATTTGCCGGCCATTCCTATAATAGCGATTTCGAATCCGTCGTATTTATCAATCAACTCTTTATTAATCATTTTGTTCGTCCCCTCATTTTCATTCTTTCCCGTTGAAGGGCTAAATTCATTTTCTGTTTATTTGCTCTTTCCATTTTCTTTTCTTTTTCTTCCAAGTCGGTTCCACCGTTAATAAGATATTTTGCAAATGATGAAACCGTAGGATACTTAAATAAATCCACAACCGATAATTCTTTATCGAATACTTCTTTTACTTTTGTTTGAACTTGAATTACATTCAGTGAGTGTCCACCGAGATCGAAGAAATTATCGTTACTTCCAATATTTTCAACATCCAAAATTTCCTGCCAGATTTCCGCAACTTTTTTCTCGGTTTCATTTGTAGGTTTAACAAAATCGATATTGCTCTTTTCCATAACCGGTTGAGGCAATGCTTGTCTATCGATTTTTCCATTAGGTGTCAACGGAAATTCATCAAGTTCCATAAAGAATCCCGGAATCATATAATCCGGCAAGAAGTCGCGTAGAAATTCTTTCAACCTTATTTCGTCACCGTTTGCACTTTTATTTCTAATGTAATAAGCAACCAGTCTTTGTTCACCATTGGAATTTTCAATAGCAACAACATAAGATTGCTCAACGAGCGGATGAGCGTTAATTTGTTCTTCAATTTCACCCAATTCAATTCTGAAACCTCTGAACTTAACTTGATGATCAATACGTCCAAGAAATTCAATATCTCCGTTAATATTGTACTTGCCCAAATCACCCGTAGCGTACATTCTTGCACCGGGTATTTTTGAAAACGGATCCGGCAAAAATTTCTCTGCTGTTAAGTCCGGTTTGTTTTTATAACCTCTGGCCAAATTCAGTCCGCTTATGTAAATCTCGCCCGGTATACCCACCGGATTCATCTGCAAATTTTCATTCAATATGTAAATATTAACATTCTCAATAGGTTTACCGATTGGCAGTGATTTTTCATAATTACCTGAATTTGCCTCGAAAGTGGTTGAGCACACTGTTGCTTCCGTTGGTCCGTAAGCATTTATAAAAGTTCTACCTTCACCCCACTTTTTGGGTATGTCGGTCCCACACAATTCACCGGCCGAAACCAGTACTTTTAAGTCGGGCAAATTATCGGATTGCAATACATTTAAGACCGAAGGCGGTAGAGTACAGTTGGTTATTTTTTCATTTCGCAGTTTGTTAATTAAAGCAAATCCTGAAATTATTTCTTCCTGTGCAGTCAGATGTAATTGACCACCACTTAAAAGTGCAGTAAATATTTCGGAAACGGAAGCATCGAAACTAAAAGAAGCAAATTGGAGCACCCTGCTATTTTCGTTAATTTTAAACTTTTTAATCTGTTCTTTAACCAGATTGCAGAGACCGAGATGCGACAATTGTACACCTTTCGGTTTACCTGTGGAGCCCGAAGTATAAATGACATAAGCCAAATTACTTCCGTTTATTTTTACCGGAGGATTATCGTCCGGCATAACATTAATCAATTCGTTTTCATTTGTTAAAATAATTGTATTATATTTTTCATTTTCCAATTTCCGGATGAAGTTACTTTCAGTTAATAAATAATTGATTCCGGAATCTTCAATGATATATTTAATTCTTTCCCGGGGATACTCGCAATCAATCGGCAAATATGCTGCACCAGCTTTAATTACAGCAAAGAGCGAAATAATTTGTTCAATCGATCTATCCAGACAAATACCGATTATATCATCACGTTTTATACCTTTGCCGAGAATATAATTTGCAAGTTTGTTTACCCTTTTGTTCAATTCTTCATAAGTAATCGCTTTACCGTTAGAAACTACGGCATTTTTTCCGGGATAGCGTTTTACAACCTCATCAAACCAATCCACAACGTTTTCAAATTCCGGAAACTGCACATTTTTGTTATTCCACTTATTCAATAACAATTCTTTCTCTTCACCGGTTAATATTTCAATATTTTTATTCTTAATATTTTCATTTTTTACTATATTTTTAAGCAATTGTTCAAAATGTTTCAACATTCGCAATACGGTTGTATTTTCAAACAAAGCGGTGTTATAAGTTATCGAAGCTCCAAAGCCATGTTCCGTTTCCGCCATCATCATGGAAATATCGAAAGGTGATTTCATATCGTCAACGTTTACGGATTCAACCGGTAATCCACCCAATTTCATTTCCATTCCGTCTTTACCTATGGCAAATCCGGAAAGTCCTTCATCGTTTAATAAATGTGCTTGTTGATAAATAAACATTGTCTGGAACAACGGGGAACGGCTCGGATCACGTTTGATTTTTAATTTCTCAACGAGTAAATTCACCGGATAATCTTGATGCTTAACTGCCTCAACAACTTTGTTTCGAGTATTTTCAACAAATCGTGCGAAAGATTCTTCATTAACAATTTTACTACGCACCGGAACGGGATTTACAAAATATCCGACAATATTTTCGAATTCCGGAACCGTTCTGCCTGTTGTAGGCGTTCCAACAATTATGTCGTTTTGTCCGGTATATTTGTTAAGCAATATGTTAAACGCCGAGAGCAGAACGACATAATCGGTAGTGTTTAACTTTTTACTCAGTTCTTTAATTTTATTTGATAGTTCTGCATCAAAGATGAGCGTTTCCGTTTTTCCTTTAAATGTTTGAACCGGCGGTCTCGTTCTGTCCAAAGGCAATGCCAATACCGGTAAAGGTCCTTCGAGTTCCTTTTGCCAGTAATCCAATAACTCACTTCCGTACTCACCGTTAATCAATTCATTTTGCCAATCGACAAAATCGGTGTACTTAATTTGATTATCGGGTAATTGAACATTTCCTAATTTTGAATTGTATAATTGCCCAACTTCGAATACAATAATTGCTTGCGACCACATATCCATAACAATGTGGTGAGCAACCATTTGCAAAATGTAGTCTTTACTATCTAATTTATACAGATAGATTTTGAACAACGGACCGTTTTCCAAATCAAAAACTTGATTAGCATTCCTGTTCAATACCGGTTTAAGGTCATCAATTGATTTATTATCTAATTCTTCAATTTTAAAATATATTTCATAGTTTTCTTTTATCTTTTGTTTGGGCTCTCCGTCTTCATACTTGAATGTGGTTCTTAACTGAGGATGTCTCTTAACAACTTCAATAAAGGATTTTTTAAGTAAATCAATATCGATTCCGGCTTTCACTTTTACTGCATAAGCCGGATTGAAAATACTGTCGGGTGCCATTTGATGTTGAAACCACATGGCTTTCTGTCCATACGAAAGCGGGAACGTACCGGTGGACTCTCGGCCAATTTTTACTTCCGGATATCTGGAAGTGCTGCCGGAATTAATTTGTTCAATAATAAAACCGGTTAAGTTATTAATTGAAGGTCCTTCAATCAACTTTGCAACGGGTATTTCAATTCCCAATGCATTTTGCAATCTTGCCCTCAATTCCATTGCAACAATCGAATCCAATCCAAGATTGGTAATTGAGCTGTCGGGATTAACATTTTCCGGCTTTAATCTTAATACGTGTGCAACTGCCGACCGTAAATAATTCTTCAGTTTTTCGGTTTTTTCTTCTTCATTTGAAGTACTTAATGATTTAAGTAATTCTTTTTCATCGAAAGTAAATTTGTCTTCAATTTCAATTTCCGGTTCAACTTTCGGTTTTGTTTGAGATGCCGGTTTTTTCTCCAAGTCATCGAACCAATACCTTTCTTTCAGAAAGGCGTATGTGGGCACATCAACAAAATTTCTTTTATAATCCGAATCCAACAACTTGAAATCAATTTTCACCCCAGATGTAAACAGTGTACCTACGCCGTTTAATAACTCATCCCAATCGGAATGTTCTTTTTTTAACGAACCAACCCAAATAGCGTTTTCGTTATCTATAAACCTTTTTGCCATTCCCGTTAGAACGGGTTGCGGACCTATTTCAATGAAAACATTACATCCCAACTTATATAATAAATTCATTCCGGGTTCAAACAATACCGCATTACGGATATGATTTCTCCAATAATCCGCAGAAAATTCAGCTTCCGTAATCAATTTACCGGTTAGATTCGAAACTATTGGAATCTCGGGCTTACCGAATTTCATCTCTTTCACGGTTCGCTCAAACTCATCCAAAACCGGTTCCATCAATGGCGAGTGAAATGCATGTGATACATTTAATTTTTTAGAATTTATATTTTTTGAATTTAATATTTTATCAATTTGCCCCATTGCTTCTATTTTTCCCGATATCACAATATTTGCGGGACCGTTAACAGCGGCAATGGAAACTTCATTTTCAAAATCTTTTATTATTCCGGAAACGGTTTCAAAACCGGCAAAAACCACCGACATTGCACCGTTGCGGGGTAACGATTGCATCAATCTGCCGCGTGCTTCAATAAACTTCAAGCCATCTTCCAATGTCATTACGTTTGAGACTACGGCAGCAACTACTTCACCTACGCTGTGCCCAATTAAGTAATCGGGTTTTATGCCCCACGACATCCACAATTTAGCCAAAGCATATTCAACAACGAACAACGCAATTTGCGTGTAACGTGTTTCATTAATTAAATCAGCTTTATTACTATTTCCGGAAATTATCCCGGTAATTGACTCCCCTATTAATTCTTGAATAATCGCGGCACATTCATCAAAATGTTTCTTGTAAGTGGGCGATGTTTCGTACAACTCCCTTCCCATTCCAAAATACTGCGCACCTTGACCGGTAAACATAAAGGCAATTTTTTCCGGATTTTTGGACACTACCGGTAGTGTCTTTATAAAGAAATCGGGGTTTTGTACAAGCCCGTTCAATTTGATAACAGCATCATCCGTATTTTTGGCAATTATAAAAGCACGGTTTTCAAAATGTTCTCTAAAAACATTCCGGGTATAACAAACATCGGCAAAATCAAACTCCGTATGTTTTTGTAGGTATCCGGAAAACTTATGTGCCAAACTTCTTACGCTTTCTTTATCTTTTGCGGAAAGGGTAAGCAAGTGTGCCGTACGGTCGGTTTCATTAGTTAATATTTCAGGTTCCGGATATTCTTCCAAAATAACATGTGCATTGGTTCCGCCGAATCCAAAAGAACTGACGCCTGCAATTCGTTTTTTGTTAAGAGTTTCCCATTTAATTTTTTCAGTCTGAATTATAAACGGTAATTCATCAATCGGGATATGAGGATTTATTTTCGTAAAATGCAAAGTTTCCGGAATAAATTTATGTTTTAACATTAAAACAGTTTTAATAAAGCCTGCAATACCCGCAGCAGCTTCCAAATGCCCGATATTACTTTTAACGGCTCCGAGGTAACATGGATTATCTTTCGTACGGTTTTCCATCACCATACCGAGGGCTTCAATTTCTATCGGATCGCCGAGAATGGTACCGGTACCGTGAGTTTCCACATATTGAATATCTTCAGGTTTAAGTTTTGCGTTTTTCAAAGCATCGAGAATAACTCTTTTTTGTGCAAAACTGTTGGGTGCGGTAAGACCGTTACTTTTACCGTCTTGATTAACCGCACTGCCTCTAATGACCGATAAAATACGGTCGCCGTCCTTTACTGCATCTGAAAGCCGTTTAAGAATAACAATACCGCAGCCTTCCCCACGCACGTAACCATCGGCATCGGCGCTAAAAGTTTTGCATCTCCCGGTGGGCGACATCATGTGTGCTTGGGAAAATGTTATCGTCAGCTCCGGAGATAAGATTAAATTCACGCCACCAGCTACGGCGTAGTCGGATTCTTTATTCCGCAAACTTTGTATTGCCATGTGAATTGTTACAAGAGATGACGAACAAGCAGTATCAACCGCAATACTCGGTCCTTGAAAATCATAAAGATAAGAGATACGGTTTGCAGCAATACTGAACGCATTACCGGATCCGGTATATGCATCGATTCTTCTAATTTCACCGTTTTGAATTTTTGTATAATCGTTATTGCTAATACCAATGAAAACACCGGTTTTACTTTTCTTCAATGAAGATGGTTTTATTCCGGCATTTTCGAATGCATTCCATACCGTTTCAAGAAGCAACCGTTGCTGCGGGTCCATTTTCATAGCTTCACGCGGTGAGATACCGAAAAATTTCGTATCGAACTTATCAACATCTTCAATAAAACCGCCGTAACGTGTTACCATCTTGCCGGTTTTTGCCGGTTCCGGATCGTAATATTCATCAATATCCCATCGTTCCTTAGGTACTTCGGTTATTGCATCAACACCGTTTTCGAGCAATTCCAAATATTCATCACAATCATTGGCACCGGGGAATTTGCAACTCATTCCAACCACAGCTATAGGTTCATGTTTTTCCCTTTCGAGCTTTTCCAGTTTTCGACGCATTTCCTCAACAGCTAACAATGCTCTTTTTAAGGGGGAAAGGTTTTCCAAACGTTTACTTTTATCTGTCATGTTACTCTTCATTGTTTTGTTCGTCTAATTTTTTTAATAATAAAGCTTCAACTTCTTCGTCACTCATATTTTCAAGTTCGTCCAATACATCATCCAAAACAGCTTCTTCTTCATCTGTTGCTGGGATTTCCTCAATATTTTTATCTTCAATTTTCAAAACATCGTTTATCAGAAATTCACTTATTGCATCAATCGAAGGATAATTAAACACAAGTGTTGCCGGCAATTTTTTGCCAACAGCTTTATCAATCGTATTTTTAAGCTCAATTGCCATAAGTGAATCCAAGCCCATCTCACTTAAATTTTTCGATGTATCGAGCGGGAAACCGGGTTTTAATCCTAAAACTCTGATTGTCTGTTCTTTTAGATATTCGACAACTTTCTCTTTCCTTTCGTCGGGATTAATAGTACTTAGCTCTTCAACCAAGTAAGGCACAGCATTCTCCGTTCCGGTGGAAGAGAAACTTGCAAACTCCGAAATGAAAGTTCTGACATTTTCTTCACCGATTGTATTTATAAGTTTTTGCCAATCGACGTTGAAAACACCTATTTGATTGAAATCGTTCGACAAAACAATATCGAGCATCTTCATTCCAACATCGGGAGTAATTTTTTTAAAGCCAAGATTATCTTTTCCCGGGTTGACGCCACTTTTTGTCATTCCCAACGATTCCCACGGTCCCCAATTAATACTGACCGCATTCAAACCTTGATTTCTCTGGTATTTGGCAAACCCGTCCAAGAAAGCATTTGCCGAAGCATAATTCGCTTGACCCGCCGAACCTAACAATGATGCAACAGATGAAAAATAGATAATAAAATCAATGTCATTCGTTTCAGCCAAGAGATTCAAATTCAAAGCTCCGCCTACTTTGGGTGAAAGAACTTTAGCAAATTTTTCCGGTGTTTGCTGCAAAATTATACCGTCATCCAACACACCGGCGGCATGTATTATTCCCTTCAGTTTTTTCCCGGCGTTTCCGGCTATTTCCTTAATTTTTTCAACAAATACGCTATCGGATACGTCACTTAATACAGTATAAATTTTAACATTTTTAATATTATCAATCTTATTTTTAACAAGCGATTTAGGTTCGCTTCTGCCCGCTAAAATAATATTTTTCGCACCTTTGCTTACCAACCAATCCATCACAATTTGTCCGAGTGCTCCGAACCCTCCGGTAATTAAGTACATTCCGTCTTCGTCAATTACTAAATTATTCTTTCCAGCAGAATGTTCAGGTTTATCAATAGTAATAACTATTTTACCGATATGTTTAGTTTGAGCCATGAACCGGAAAGCGGAAACCGCCTCGGTTACCGGATAAACTTTTTTAGTCAAGGGGGTAAGTTTTCCTTCCTTGAATAAAGGTACAAGTTCTTTGAATAAATCATTGATTATTTCCGGCTGCTTATCGGAAATATCATCCAAAGCAATGATATGATAATCAACATCCGGACGGAATTCTTTCACTTTTTCATGCGACCAAATATTAACCTTTCCTATTTCCAAAAATTTCCCGTTCTCGCCCAATACCGAAAAACCTTTTTCGATAAACTCACCGGCAAGCGAATTGAGAACAATATCTATTCCCTTTCCTTCCGTTATTCGCATTATTTCACCGGCGAAATCCGTAGTGCGTGAATTCATTATATGTTTAATACCCAAGTCCCTTAGAAATTGCCTTTTTTCATCACTACCTGCAGTAGCGAATATTTCGGCACCAACCATTTTGCATATTTGGATGGCGGCTTGACCAACTCCCCCGCTTGCCGCATGGATTAGAACTTTATTACCTTCCTTCACATTAGCGAGCTTAACAAGAGCAAAGTAAGCGGTAAGGAATGTAATGGGAATAGTAGCACTTTCTTCAAATGTCAAATTTTCCGGTATTTTATCAATCAAAGCGGCACGGGTTACCACATATTTCGAAAAGCTACCCGGTGCAATACCGAAAACTTTATCACCAATTTTATAATCTTTTACTTTGTCACCAACCTTTGTAATTATACCGGCGCACTCACCGCCCAGTTTACCGGCATCGCCAGGATACAAATCCAGTGCATTCATCACATCACGGAAATTCAACCCGGCAGCCATAACGTTAATTTCAACTTCTTCATCACCGGGTTCCGTTCTCTCAACTTCCACATATTTAATGTTATCGAGAACGCCTTTTTCATGAATTTCCAACCTTCTGTTTTTTAACTGCTCACTTTTTTCGTTCCCATCAATTTCGTTAAATTCAGCAGGTACCAACTTGGCAACGTATCTTTTCCCGTTTCGATAAGATATTCTGTCATCGTTCGTCCGTATCAGCATTTCATCAATAAGTTGCTTAATGTTTCCGTCACCCATATCGACCAGTTTTGTATTAAATTCGGGATGTTCCAACATTAACACCTGAGCCAATCCCCAAACCGATGTTTCCAAAGGATTAACATTTTCGTTTTCTACGGAATCCGTGGCATGATTAGTAATAAACCATATATTTACTGGATTTGTAATTCCGGCGCCAATCATACTTTTGAGAACGAACAGATGTTTGTATAACATTCCTTGTTCGAAGTCGATTATACTGTCGTAAGAAAATTCAGCGAATTGCGGAAGTGTTGAATCGACAAGTATTTCAAAGCTTTTACCGTTCGCATTTTCCAAAATACCGGAAAATAATTTACCCAGGCTTTCTTGCGAGTAAAAATTAACCCGATATTCATTGGAGTTTATCTTTTCGTAGTCGTTGCCTGAATGAACTTTAATTGAGCCGAAGCCCCGTTCGTTCAGACTGTCGAATACTTTATCCGCATTATCGTTACCGCTAATATTGAAAACCAGAAAGATTTTATCATCACTCGGATTATTATCAACCGTTGAAATAGAGCTTTCTTCCCAATTAACATCGTACAACCATTCACTGGCATTAATTCTGAACTCTGCAGACAATACATTGCGTTTAAATTTTATTACATTTAACTTTTTGATATAACCGATTTCCTTCCCTTCATTATCGGTAAGCAATACATCAAAGAAAAATGAGTTTTCTTTCTTTTCAACCAGTTTCGCTTTACTCATCAATTTACCGTTGGCGCTGTTTTTCAAAACAAATTCACCTACACCAACCGGCAAAAAAACTACATCATTTCTTTTATTTTCTTGATTATCGTCCACTAAAATAGCCGAGGTTTGCAAAGCGGCATCCAAAAGAGCAGGATGTATTTCATATTCATCAAAATCATCAACAGACGAGGCGTCAAGCTCAAGCATGGCGACCGCTTCACCGCTTTGGATGACAAGATTATTCACCCCTCTGAAAACTTTTCCGTAGTTTAATCCGTTATTCATCAAGCCGGTATAAAAATCATCCTTGTTGAATTCGCTTGAACCGAAATCGGTTCCGTTACTCTCGAAAATATTTTTGACATCTCCGGTAACGGATGTTGCAATTGTACCGGTAACGTTCAGCGTCCATCCGGAATCATCAGTATTGTTCGTGTTAATTGCCTTGCTGAAAACTTTAAATCCGGTTTCCGAGCCGTTTAGTTCTTCGAAAATCACTTGAAGTTTTACGGGCTTTTCTTCCTTAACAGGCAACAAATTGGCAAATGTTACTTTATTGAAAGAATATTGTTGTTTACCGAACGCATCAACGGCTGCACTTTGAACAGCTACCAAATAAGCGGTGGCGGGAAAGACCGGAATATTGAAAACTCTATGATCTTTCAACCATGGGATGTTACTTAACGATATAACCGATTCGTATACATGTTGTTTGATAACCGGTGAGTCCACTTTTTTATGAATCAGTGAATTAATTATCTTATCCCCACTGTCCGAAATTGATTTGCTTTTGCTTCTTTCCCGTTGCCCGGGTAAATCAACCCAATAACGTGCTTTTTGAAAAGCATAGGTTGGTAAATTCAACTTATTTCTATTGTAAACACTGTCATAGCCTTTCCAATTGATCGTATTGCCGTTTACATACAAAACAGCTAATGAATCAAGTATAACTTTCCAATCGTCGGTATCCTTCTTCAACGAAGGCAACCAGAGCGCTTCCAAACCGGGCATGGCTGCTCGTGCCATACTCAATAACGATGGGTGCGGACCCACTTCTATAAAATTCCGAATATCAAATTCCGCTAAAGTCTTAATTCCGTCATAATAATTTACCGCATTACGTATATGTTTTGTCCAATATTCAGCATCCTGAATTTCATTTTCCCGAATGAATTTTCCGGTTATGTTTGATACCAAGGGAATTACCGGTTGTTTAAATTCAATATTTTGAATCGAATTCTTAAATTCTTCCAAAATTGGTTCCATTAACGCAGAATGGAATGCATGTGAAGTTTTAATTTTTACAGTTTTAATATTTTTATATTTAGCAATCTCGATTATTTTTTCAACGGTTTCCGTTTTTCCGGATATAACGGTATTGTCCGGACCATTGATACCTGCAACCGAAACATCATTACCGGCTTCTTCGATCAAACCGTTTACAATATTCAAAGGTGCAAAAACAACAGCCATTATACCGTTGCGCGGCAAACTCTGCATTAACCGCCCGCGAACAGCTACAATGTGAAGGGCATCTTCCAAACTCATTACACCGGCATAGCATGCAGCGGTAATTTCACCGATGCTGTGTCCGATTAAAGCATCGGGCTTGATTCCCCACGATTCCCACAATTTGGCAACTGCATATTCTATTGCAAACAATCCCGGCTGGGTATATTGAGTTTGATGTATCTCCTCTTTATTCCCCTGATCCGAATAAAGAAGATTCAACAAATCTATCCCGTGATGTTCGCTGAGGATTTTATTACAGTAATCGACAGTACTCTTGAAAACAGGATGAGTTTGATACAACACTTTTCCCATACCGAAATATTGAGCACCTTGTCCCGTAAACAAAAACGCCGTTTTACCCGTTACGATTTCCCCGGTTGTTTTAACGGATGGCTCCGTACCCTTACTCAGATAATTTTGTAAAATACTCTTCAGCTCTGTGGCCGAAGAAACTACGGTTGCAAATCTGTTTTTAAAATGTTTCCTTCCCGAATTCACGGTATATGTCAAATCGCCAATCGAAACGGAATCATTTTTATCCAAATACGTAAAATATTTTCCGACCAAATCGTCTACGGCTTTTTTATTATAACCTGAAAGCGTAAACAAATGTGAAGTTCTATCCGTTTTATTTACTTTTCTTTCATGAGGAGGAGCTTCTTCCAAAATTACGTGAGCATTTGTACCCCCAAAACCGTAAGAGCTAACCCCTGCTCTTCTTTTTGCATTCGAACTGTTCCAAGGCACGGTTTCCGTAGGAATTTCAAACGGTAACGTTTCAATCGGTATATGCGGGTTTATTTTTGTGAAATTAATATGCGCCGGAATAACACCATGATGCAAGGACAAAGCGGTTTTGATAATACCCGCAATACCTGCAGCGGATTCGGAATGACCAATATTTGTTTTAACCGAACCGATATACAGAGGTTTATCTTTCGCTCTATTGCCAAACACTTCCGCCAAACCTTGAACTTCGATTGGGTCGCCCAAAATTGTTCCCGTACCGTGTGCTTCAACGTAATCAATTTCATCCGGAGTTAATCCGGCGTCTTCCAGAGCCTCACGAATTGCTTTTGCTTGTGCGAGTTTATTCGGGGCGGTAATTCCGTTACTTTTACCGTCTTGATTAACTGCGCTTCCTTTAATAACGGCAATTATGTTATCACCGTCTTTTACCGCATCGGAAAGCCGTTTAAGGACAATCATTCCACAACCTTCACTACGGATATAACCGTCGGCATTGGCATCAAACGTTTTGCAACTTCCGGTAGGCGATAACATTTTTGCCTGTGAAAAGGCGATGTTAATATCGGGAGTAAGAATCATGTTTACACCGCCGGCAATTGCCATATCCGATTCACCGTTCTGCAAACTTTTACATGCAAGATGAACGGAAACCAGCGAGGAGGAACAAGCTGTATCCAGTGCAACGCTCGGTCCTTGCAAATCGAGTGTATAAGAAATCCGGTTTGCCGCAACACTGAATGCGTTTCCGGTGCCGGAGTAAGCATCTATATTTTCCGGAATTCCTCTTTGAAATGATGTATAATCCATATTGCTTATTCCGAGGAAAACACCGGTTTTTGTTCCGGCAATTTCTTCAGGATTAATTGCCGCATCTTCCAAGGCTTCCCAAACGGCTTCCAAAACAAAACGTTGCTGCGGATCTATTTTTTTTGCTTCACGTGGTGATATTCCGAAGAAATGCGGATCAAACATATCCACATTTTTAACGAAACCGCCTTTTTTTGTTATCATTTTACCCGGTTGCGTTCCGCTCGGATCGTAATATTCTTCCACATCCCATCTGTCTTTTGGAATATCGGATATTCCGCTTTTGCCTTCCGATAACATTTGCCAAAATTCTTCTTTGGTTTCGGCACCCGGGAATTTAAGTCCAATTCCAATTATTGCAACAGGTTCTTTTTCTGTTCTTTTTCTTTCAGTATGTTTTTCACCGGTTACGGGTTTTCTCATCCCGGCAATATAATTTGCCAGTTTGTTAATAGTAGGATATTCCCATAAAAGCGTCGAGGGTAAATCGATGCCGAATTGATTTTCCAAATCCCCCACTAACTTTACAGCCTTTGTTGAATCGATACCGAAATGCGTAAACGGTTCGTCGGGGTCCAAAGAGTTTTTATTTATACTTAAGCTTTTTGCCAAATTATCAATCAACCAGTTTTTTATACTATTTAAGTCATTAACGGGAATGCCGGATTTTTTCGAAACAGCCTGCGCTTCTCCTGTGGCAGATTCAATTATTTTGTCTCCAAGCTTCCACTCCGCCATAATTTCCAGTTCACCATTCAAGTATGCCTTTTTTGTAGCCCTTCGTTGAATTTTACCGCTTGAAGTTTTAAAAATGGTTTTAGGTTTAATTAAGACAACCGAATAAGTTTGAATATTATGATTTTCCGAAACGGCGGAAATTATATCTTTAATAACCGCTTGCCAATCAACATTTTTCTTTGCACGGGCTTCTTGTACAATTACCAGTCTTTCTTTATTATCAATTTCCACGGAAAATACCGCACCGCTTGAGGGTCTGAGCAAATTATTCGCTCTTTCTACCGTGAGCTCAATATCCTGCGGATAATGATTCGTACCGTCTATAATAATCATGTCTTTCAAGCGCCCGGTTACGTAAAGTTCACCTTCGTTCAAGAATCCCAGATCACCGGTTCTTAAAAACGGTCCCTCATTTGTGTTTGAAGTATATGCATTAAATATTTCTTCGGTAACTTCTTTATTTGCCCAATAACCTTTGGCAACATTTTTACCTTTGACCCATATTTCACCGATTTCATTCTCGTTTAATTTTTCAAGAGTATCGGGATTGACTATTGCTATTTCCTCTTCGAGCAACTGTGTTCCGCAGCTGATAAATTCTTGGATATTCTCAGGATTATCTTCCGGCTCAATGCGGTTTTCACGCAAAGCAAATTTGTTCAATTTGCATACTTTGGGGATTTCCGTGCGGTCAATACCGGAAACGATCAAAGTAGCTTCGGCCAAACCGTAGCAAGGATAAAACGCACTTTTCTTGAATCCAGCCGGTTCGAATATTTTACTGAATTCTTCAATGGTAACTGAACGCACAGGTTCGGCCCCGCTGAAAGCAACTTCCCAATTACTTAAATCGAGTTTTTCCACTTTGCTCGGTGAAGCGGCTTTGATACATAAATCATACGCAAAGTTCGGACCCCCGCTAACAACCGGCTTATCTTTGATATCCGAAATAATTTGAAGCCATCTTAATGGACGCTTCAAAAAGTACACGGGCGACATTAAAGTTGTATGAAAACTGCTGAACAAGGGTTGCAAAATTCCACCAATCAATCCCATATCATGGTAAATTGGTAACCATATCACACCTTCGTGTTCGGAGTACATTCCGAATCCATCTTTAATCATCACGGAATTGTAGAGCAGATTTTCATGAGTAATTATTACACCTTTGGGATTTCCGGTGGAACCCGAAGTATATTGTAAATATGCAATATCATCTGCCGCTACATCCGGCAGAATTATATTCCCTGTTTCAAGCGTATAATCATCGGTTGCCATCCATTCTATTTTACCGAGCGAATACTCACCGTTGCCGCCCAGTAGTTCATTCAAATCTTTATCGTTTTTCCACTGCTCAACTTGAGAAAGAACGCCGGACGTGGTAAGTGCAATTTTAGCTTTGGAATCTTTAATTATCGATTGCAAGCGCGGTAAAGTTTTCTTCAACCTCGGCGGGTCGGGTGGATACACCGGTACGGCAATTACGCCGGCATATAAACAACCGAAATATCCGGAAATGTAATCCAATCCGGGCGGGAATAATAAAAGAGCCCGTTCTTTTGTCAAATTTTTCTCAATTAACCGTGAAGCAATAACCTTGGCTCTTCTGTCCAATTCGGCATAAGTGATTACATCCGTCGTACCGTCATCATTCAAAAAAGTGAATGCCTTGGCATCGCCCAAACTATTGGAACGGTTTAACAATAATTCAACTAAAGTTTTTTCGTTGTAACTGTGCCCCATAATAACCCTAATAATAAATTTTAATAGGTAATTGAACCACTATTCGTGAATAATGGTTTTGTTATTCTTAAGATTCACCGTCTTAAGAATTTCTTGAATATCTATCAACAGATATTCAGTGCCTTCGATTTCCAACACATTGTTGCAAAACGGAATTCCTTTGCCGAAAGCGGAAGAATAAATATGTTTGGAACTTCCGTTCAGGTTGATAATTTCCACAACTTGATCAACAACTATTCCGTAAGAATAGCCGTTTTCTTCCCCAACCAATATTCTGCTTTCGGCTTCTATTTCTTTTGGAACTATATCCAGAAGTTCATACAAATTGAGCAATTGCACTTCCGTGGTTCCATATTTGAAAGCATTAAAGTCATTTTCAAAAAAGAAATTTTTGGGGAGAAAGTCTTTTGCTTTTAGAATTAACGGGACGCTTTGCATATCGACAGCAAAGATTTGTTCCGATAGTTTGAATGTGATAATATTTTTAATCATAACTCACTTAATATTTTTTTGCCTAAGGGTATGGGGCAAGAATCATTCCAATTAAAAAGTTGTTTTTTAACCGATTTTGCAAGACGGGAAATGAAAGAAGAGTTAAAAATTTTAACGGAAAGTAAAGAAATTTAACGGAAATAATTCACCGGATAAGTTGTCAAACTGATTATTTCAATAATCCGTATTTTTCCAATTTACTGTAAAGTGTGGGTTTGGAAATTCCGAGAATCTGCACGGCTTTTTGTTTGTCGCCTTTCACTTGTTCCAAAACGTATTTGATATGCCTTTTTTCAACTTCCTCGAGACTCAAGAGTTCTTTTTCCGTACCGTTTTTTTGCTTATTGTTTTTTCTCAACAAAATATTTTCTTTAACCAAAACATCGTTGCTGGAAAGTACCACGGCTTGCAATAAAATATTCTCCAGCTCACGCACATTTCCCGGCCAATCATATTCTTGCAACATTTCCATAACTTCCATAGGGATTTTCATAACGTTTTTGTGTAACTCCTTGTTTATTTTTTTCAGGAAATGAACAACAAGAAGCGGAATGTCTTCTTTCCTTTCGCGCAACGGGGGTAAATTTATCGTAAAAACCTTCAAACGGTAATACAAATCTTCACGGAATTTCCCTTCTTCAACCAACTTCTCCAAGTCGCGATTACTTGCGGCTATAATTCTGGCTTTCATCGGCAAAGTATATTCACCGCCTACTTTTTCAAATTCCCTTTCTTGCAAAACCCTTAATAATTTTGCTTGCAAATCGAGTGACATTTCCGAAATTTCATCGAGGAATATCGTACCTTCGCGGGCAAGTTCGAATTTTCCTTTCTTATCTTTAATTGCGCCTGTAAACGCACCCTTAACGTGTCCGAACAGTTCGCTTTCCAATAGTTCACGTGAAAGTGCCGTGCAATTTACGGCTACAAAAGGCTGACCTTTCGATACACCGTTATAATGAATCACTTTGGCAATCAATTCTTTTCCCGTTCCGCTTTCACCTTGAATTAGCACGGAAACCTTATTTGAAGAGAGTTGCCCGATATTTTTAAAAATTTCCCGCATCGCCGGTGTGCGCCCGACCAAGCTGTTATCCAATTGGTATTCGAGGAAGTCTTCCGAAATGTATGCTTCGAGCTGCTGACTGACCGATTGAATTTTGAGTGCACGGTTAATTTTGATTTTCAATTGTTCCATGTCAATCGGTTTTTGCATATAGTCGAATGCGCCTTTCTGCATCGCTTTGATTATCGACGACATATCGTAATATGCAGTGAACAAAATTACTTGTATGTGCGGATCGTAATTTTTTACTTTTTCGAGTACTTGTATTCCGTTCATATCAGGCATAATCAAATCGCAGATGATGAGATCGGGACTGTATTTCTCAACGGCTTTCAAACCCTTCGAGCCGTTCTCGGCCAAAAATACTTTGTGTCCCAACTCTTTCAAGTTGACGTTCAGTATTTCACGGACTTGTTCGTCATCATCTATGATTAGTAATTTTGCCATTTTGCTATTAAATTATTAAAACAAGTGAATATAATGAATCACATCTTTTTTACAACATAAAATTAAAAATCTTTCCGATTAATCACTATTTTCTTTTCGGGAAGCGGAATTTTACGTTAGCCCTAACTTTAAGTACTAAAAAAATAGTGGAAAGCGAATTAAAATGTGTGATGCAGGGCAATATTGAAAAATTCTATAGGTTTTCCTTAAGAAAATTCAAATTTGCTTTTTGATTGTAGTTAAGATCCACAGCCAATACATTTCTGCCCTTATTCATCAACGCTTGCCGGTCACCAAGTGCTTGCGCTTTTATTAACACATCGAAAGTAATTGAAGATTCTTCACTGCCCAAATCGACGGGAACAGGAA
>JALSTB010000033.1 GCA_026983955.1 Melioribacteraceae bacterium | reverse complement strand
TCACCCGGGTTATGGCAATGAATAAAATTCCCTTGCGAAATTTTAAGCAAATTTTAAGATTCTTTTAAGACGTGTTTAACATAGTTATAACATATTTGCATTATGAGAATTTTAATAGTAGAAGATGAACCCGGAATTGCCAACTTTGTTAAACAAGGATTGGAGGAAGAATCCTTTGCCGTTGACATTTCCACAGACGGAACAGAAGGTTTGGATTTGGCTTTAACCGGCAATTACGATTTGATATTGCTGGATTGGATGTTGCCCGGCATCAGCGGCATTGAGGTCTGCAGAAACATCAGGGAATCCGACAGCGAGACACCAATTATTTTTCTGACTGCGAAAGACACCGTACGCGATACGGTTTTCGGACTGCAAGCCGGAGCGAACGATTATATTAAAAAGCCCTTTGCCTTCGAGGAATTATTGGAAAGAATACGCGTCCAACTCCGTCCGAAAACCGGAGAACATGAAAAGTTTTCGCTCGGCAATATTGTTTTGGATACACGCTCGCACCGTGTGCTTAAAGGCGACAAAGAAATTGCTCTGACTCAAAAAGAATTTGCATTGCTTGAATTCCTTCTGCGTAACAAGGGTAAAGTTTGCCGCCGTACACAAATAATAGAAAGTGTGTGGGACATACATTTCGAATACAATACCGGCGTTATTGATGTTTACATAAATTCACTTAGAAACAAACTCGAACTTGAAGATAGTGGCGCCCACATTAAAACCGTTAGAGGCGTCGGTTACATAGCGGTGGAACCGGAATCATGACTTTCAAAAACAAAATAGCGCTTTATTACTTGGCTGCAACCGCTACGGTTATTGCCGCAGTATTCGTGATAATTTATTTTATTGTATCAACCACCGTATATTCCAATCTCGATTCCGCATTAATTTACGAAGCTGAAAAACATTTGAAAGATGTTGTAATTGAGAACGGGCAACTGGCTTTCGATGAACATGCAATTCAAGAAGAAAGGGAACACAAACGTGCAGAAGTAATTCCTTTCTTTTTACAAATAGTTAATACTGACGGGACTGTGCTTGCAAAGTCTGCAAACTTGAGGGAACAAGTGCTCGATTTCAAAAATGATTTTACCGGCGGGGAACGTTTTAATTCAAAGCTAAGCGACAAAGCAATACGGCAAATTCAAATACCGGTTATTAAACACGGGAAGTTGATGGGTTACTTGCTTACGGCCGTTTCGCTCGAAGGTACCATCCTCGTTGTGAAAAACCTCAGAACCGTACTGTTCGTTTTGTTTCCCGTTTCGTTAGTGCTCTTGTTTTTTGTTGCGCGTTACCTCGCAGATAAAAACATAAAACCGATTGTCCGCATCACGGAAACAACAAACAAGATAACAAAACACAATTTGAGTGAGCGGGTGGAATTACCGGAAACAAAAGATGAACTATATACATTAACGAACTCTATAAACGAATTGCTGGATAGAATACAAAATGCGTTTGAGCGGGAAAAACAATTTACCAACGATGCTTCGCACGAACTCCGAACTCCGCTTTCGGTAATAAAAGGAACGCTCGAGGTGCTGATAAGAAAACCACGGAAAGAGGAAGAATACAAAGAAAAAATCAGTTATTGTATTTCCGAGATTGATAATATGTCAGAACGTGTTGATCAATTACTGTTACTTGCCCGGTTCGACAAATCAAATATATCATTGAGGAAAGAAACCATACCGTTATTGTCATTAATCGATAATGCCATTCACCGCCACCGGAAATTAATCGAAGAAAAAAATCTACAAATTGTTATGGACGATTCCGAAAATCTCTCGGTAAAAACGGATCCGTATTATGCCGACATGATTTTCGAAAATATTATTTCCAATGCACTTAAGTATTCTCCAAGCGGTCAAAGAGTCGAAATTAAAACAATTAACAATAATAAAAACATCGTTGTTGAAATAATCGATTACGGCGGCGGAATAAAAGAAGAAGATTTGGAGTCCGTATTTAACCCTTTCTTCCGTTCCAACTCTCTCAACCATAAACACATACCGGGCAGCGGTTTAGGATTATCGATAGTTCAAAAAGCTGCCAATGTCCTTAACATTAAAGTTAAACTCGAAAACCATCCCGGCAAAGGCTTAAAAGCAAAAATTATATTTTAATTATTATTATTTAAATTATGGCTTTTTAATTTTTTGTGGTTAGTCTCCGCCGGATACATTCCCGGATACCCGCCAACCAGATTTTAAGAATATTTTAAGATTGCTTTAAGATTAGCCTAAGCGGCAAGAAGTATATTTGTAACGGTTTTTTAAATATCGGATGCACAATGATAGAAAGAATTGTAAATTACAGTATAACCCACAAATTAATAATTATTTTATTTACCCTGTCAATTGTATTTTTCGGTTTATACTCGGTAACGCAAATTCCGATTGGTGCCGTACCGGACGTAACCAACAACCAAGTGCAAGTAATAACAACCTCGCGCAATTTATCGACAGAAGACGTTGAAAAATATTTAACTTATCCGGTTGAATTGGCAATGGCAAATTTACCCGGTGTTGTGGAAATCCGGTCGGTTTCCAAATTCGGTCTTTCAGTTGTTACCATTGTATTTGAAGACGATATGGGGACTTATCTCCCCCGTCAATTAATTGCCGAAAAGATAAAAGAAGCACAGGAAAATATTCCCGAAGGGTTCGGCTCGCCTTTTATGGGACCGATTACCACCGGTCTTGGTGAAATTTATCAATATATAATCGATACAGACGAGGAACACAAGGACGTTTATACCATTACCGATTTAAGAACCATTCAAGACTGGATTGTGAAACGGCAGCTCTCGGGCATTAAAGGAGTGGTTGAAGTAAACACGTGGGGCGGATATCTGAAGCAATATGAAGTAGCGGTAAACCCCGAAAGAATTAGGGCAATGGGAATTTCACTACTCGACATTTATACGGCGCTTGAGAAAAACAATAGCGTAGCCGGCGGTGGTTACATTGAAAAAACCAATCAGAGCTATTTTATTCGTGGCGAAGGTTTAGCCAAGTCGCTTGAAGACATCGGAAACATTGTAATTACCAGCCGGAACGGCATCCCGGTTTATGTGCGCGACGTTGCCGAAGTGCGGTTCGGACATGCAACCAGGTTTGGCGCCATTACTGCAAACGGTGAGGGCGAAAAGGTTTTAGGTCAAGTGATGATGCTCAAAGATGCCGACTCGAAAGCAACAATTGACAGGGTAAAAGAACGGGTAGCACAAATACAAAAAACATTACCCGAGGGAATTTTTATCAACGGTTTCCTCGATCGTAGCGAGCTTATAGGCAGAACAACTTTTACGATTACGGAAAATCTTGTGTTGGGATTTTTAATTGTCATTTTCGTCGTTGTGTTATTGCTCGGAAATTTCAGATCCGGAATTGTTGTCGCATCGGTTATTCCTTTAAGTTTATTCTTCGCGCTGTCCATGATGTACATCTTCGGAGTCGATGCAAATTTGATGAGTCTTGGAGCTATTGATTTTGGAATTATCATCGATGGAGCTGTAATAATCGTTGAGTTTATTGCTTTCAGAATAACATCGAGCAGAAACGACTTGCTTAAACTTTCCGGTACGGAAAGGCAAAACATGCGGGATAAAATTTCGAAAGAAAGTACAGTTAAAATGACCCGCTCGGCTGTATTTGGACAAATTATAATAATAATCGTCTTTATTCCCATTCTTTCCCTTACCGGGGTTGAAGGCAAGATGTTCAAACCTATGGCACTCGTATTCATTTTCGCTTTGATCGGAACAATGATTCTCGGATTTACTTACGTGCCGGTAATTTCGTCAATATTTTTAAGACCTTCGGATCCCGGCAAGAAAACGCTATCAAAAAGATTAATGACTTTCCTAATGAAATTGTATAAGCCTTCTATAGCCTGGGCATTAAAGAAAAAACGAACGGTACTAAGCCTGGCGGTGTTCTTGCTTGCCGGGTCCACTTTTATCTTTGTAAACATGGGTGCGGAATTCGTCCCGACACTGGACGAAGGCGATTTCGTTATACAACCGGTTCTCAAAACAGGCACTTCATTAAGCAAAACCATCGAGACGATAACCGAGATGGAAAAGATTATTAAAACGTTTCCGGAAGTGAAAAACGTTGTAAGCAGAATTGGCGCTGCTGAAGTGCCAACCGATCCTATGTCGATGGAGGAAAGCGATGTCATTATTACACTTAAGCCTAAAAATGAATGGACATCTGCATCAACTAAAGACGAATTGGCTGATAAAATTAAAGAAGCACTTTCTGTAATTCCGGGTGTTGATTATGAATTCACACAACCAATTGAAATGAGATTCAACGAACTTATTACCGGCGTAAGGGCTGATTTGGCAATAAAAATTTTCGGCGAAGATTTGGATATACTATACAAAAAAGCAAAGGAAATTGAAACCGCAATTCAAAACGTGGAAGGGGCTGCGGATATAACCGTGGAGAAAACCGCCGGATTACCTCAAATGAGCGTTACCTATAACAGACAAAAAATAGCTAAATACGGATTAAATGTTCAAGATTTGAATAATTTAATTTCAATTGGCTTTGCTGGA
>JALSTB010000032.1 GCA_026983955.1 Melioribacteraceae bacterium | reverse complement strand
ATGTTTTCGGTACTTCTTTTAAATAGTATGTAAACGTTGCACCGAAAGGAGGATTGGGCGCTTTGAAATAATCGGAACCTTGTGCATATCTGGCTCTTTGCTGAATATACATAAGCGCATCGCGTACCGGGAAAAGTATGGCTTCCTTTTCGAATGATTTTTTATTCAGATTTCTTAACGGGGTGTAATCGTCGAGGATATAAAAACCGCGTCCGAATGTTGCAATTACAATATCGTTCTGTGATTTTTGCAGAGCTATGTCTTTAACGGAAATTGTAGGCAATCCCGATTTTAATTGCGTCCAGCTTTCACCCCCGTTTGTCGAAAAGAAAAATCCGAATTCAGTTCCGACAAAAAGCAAATCGGGGTCAACAAAATCTTGTTCGAAAGTGTTGACCGGACCGTTACCGGGTAAATTGCCGGAAATTGAAAACCATGTTTTCCCTTTATCGGTACTTTTTAAAACATAAGGCTTAAAATCATCTCTTTTATGATTATTAAAAGTTGCATAAACAATATTTTCATCAAATTTCGAAGGGACAATATCGCTCACATAAGTATATTTCGGCACATCCGGGAATTTATCCGTTTTTCTCCATGTTTTTGCATCTTCCGTAACTTGAATCACACCGTCGTCCGTTCCGGCGTACAAAAGATTTTCTTTCAACGGCGATTCCGCAAGGGAGACGATAGTTCCGTAAAGCGAAGTCGATTTATCTTTTGCAACGGCGTCAATGCTCCAATATTTTCCCA
The DNA here is from genome assembly GCA_026983955.1 of Melioribacteraceae bacterium. Classification (GTDB taxonomy): domain Bacteria; phylum Bacteroidota; class Ignavibacteria; order Ignavibacteriales; family Melioribacteraceae; genus BMS3ABIN04. Next base: position 12,345 of record JALSTB010000032.1, on the reverse strand, counting down.
TAACCTTAAAAGAATTACGGTCGATTTGTGCTGTAAGATCTCCGCTTATTTGCGTCCAACTGTCCCCGCGGTCTTCACTACGGAAAACCCTTTCCGCTGCGCAATAGATTCTGGTGTGTTTATGTGGACTTACAATCAGCGGAGTATCCCAATTCCACCGGAAGGAATTTTGTCCCTTTTCCGGTTCGGGCCGGATACTAACACTCTCGCCGCTTTTTCTATCGTATCGCACCATACCCGCATATTGCGATTCGGCATAAACAATATCGGGATTAACGGGATCGACAGCCGACCAAAATCCGTCGCCACCGTTAGTTACAAACCAGTCACTGTTTACGATTCCGTCTGCACTTAAAGTTCGCGAAGGTCCGCCCATGCTGCTGTTATCTTGCGTACCGCCATAAACAGTGTAAAATGGTTTTCTATCATCAACGAAGACACGATAAAATTGGGTGATGGGCAAATTCTCTTTAAAGTCGAACGTTTTGCCACCGTCGAAAGTTTCGTAGATTCCGCCGTCGCCACCGATTAAGAAATGGTCTGTGTTTTCCGGGTCAATCCACATAGCGTGATCGTCCACGTGCCGGTTTTTGTTTCCTATTGGTTTCCAAGTTTTACCGCCGTCGGTAGTAACTTTTGAACGGACATCCATGGCATATACTTTGTTCACATCTTTCGGGTCGCAGAATATTTCGTTGAAATATTGACCCGAAGCGGTATAATCACTCATCTTTTCCCAAGTTGCACCTCTGTTGGTCGATCTGAAAAATCCACCTTTACCCAATGCAGCTTCAACAATAAGATAAACGGTATTCGGATCGACCGGTGAAACACAAATTCCCATTCCTCCTATATCAACGTTGGGCAGCCCGTTCATAATTTTGTTCCAAGTTTTACCGCCGTCGGTGGATTTATAAACAGCCGATTCGGGACCGCCGCCTATTTTCGTAAAAACGTGTCTTCTTCTCTGCTCCGATGTAGCGTAAAGAACATCCGGATTGCCGGGTTCAAATACCACATTGTTCACACCGGTGTTTTCGCTTATTTCCAAAATTTTATTCCAAGTTTTTCCACCGTCGGTAGTTTTGTAAAGTCCCCTGTCGCCTCCCGGACCCCAAACGGAACCTTCTGCTGCAACGTAAACCACATTGCCGTTCCGCGGATCAATCAGAATTTTTCCAATCTGCCTCGAATCTTTAAGTCCCATATTCTTCCACGATTTTCCCCCGTCAACCGATTTGTAAACACCGTCGCCGTAGCCGAGCGCCCGCTGGTGATTGTTTTCGCCAGTGCCCGCCCAAACAATGTTGGGGTTTTGCGGATCTATTGCCAAACACCCGATTGAATATGCACCGTAATTATCAAACACCGGTTCAAACGTTGTACCCCAATTGGTTGTTTTCCAAATATTTCCGCTTGCTGCAGCAACAAAATACTCATTCGGCTTTTGCGGATTGACAGCAATATCGGCAATACGTCCGGAAGTAAATGCCGGACCAATACCACGCCATTTAAGTCCGTTGAAATATGCAGCCGTTGAATCTTTTTTATTGCTGCCGTTTCCGGCAAACGTTACGGTTGTAAAAATTAAGACAATAAGTAGTTTTTTTATTATTGTGATGTTCATAATGCAGCACTCTTTTTAGTTTTTGTTTCGCATTACGAAAATAAGAAAAAGATATGTAAAAGTAGACAGAGGAAAGAAGTTAAAATAAATTTATCGCTGTAAAGTAAGAACAACAGATTAGCAACGGTTGGGCTAAAAAGAAGTTACAATTTTCTCATTTTTATTAAATTATAAATATTAATAGTTTGTATTAAATATTATTTATTGTATTGAATATAAAACTTATTATTATATTAAATAGATTAATAATATAATAAAATATATTTAACATTTTGTACTTTTGTCCACCGGAATAAATGAGCAAAAATTTACAGAATACGAATTAATTGAGGAAGAAGGCAAGCCGGCAAAAGTTCATTAAAAAATATTAACAAACAATTTATATATTTTAAGTTTTTTATAGTATTTCATCAATTTTATTAGTTTATACTCTTTCCCTCACCCATTAAACCTTTTCCTAAGCAAGTAAACGAAAACCGGTGCTCCGATTATTGCTGTAACTGCTCCTACCGGAAGTTCCGCCGGGGACATTATGTTTCTAGCCAACGTATCGGCCAAAATAAGAAACGAAGCGCCAAGAAAAAATGACGAAGGTATTATTATTCTGTAATCCTGACCAAACAACATCCGGCTCACATGTGGTATAATCAATCCGACGAACCCTATAATACCGCTAATGCTAACAACCGAGCCGACTAGCAAACTTGCAAAAACATAAGCTGTGTTTTTCACACGGTTAGTATTTATTCCCAATTGCTTTGCACCGCCGGAACCCAAAGCCAAAACATTATATTTGTACGAATTAAGAACAAGTACCGCAGTGGCCAGTAAAGTTACCGGAAGTACAAAATACAAATTTTCGGTTTCTGCAAAGGAGAGACTGCCGATTAACCAAAAAACCGCCGTTCGCAGCGAAGTATCGAGCATTGTTGTCATAATTAAAATTCCGGCGCCAAAGAATGCGCCAACCATCACACCAGAAAGCAATAAAACACCCGGTTCAATTTCGCCGAATCGTCTGCCAAGCAGGAAAACAATAAACACAACAATCAAAGCGCCGGCAAATGCAAAAACTTGCGTGCCGAAGAAAGACAAACCCAACACAAAAGACAAGACCGCCCCGAAAGAACCGCCGCTGGAAATTCCCAATATGTAAGGTTCCGCCAACGGGTTCATCAAAATTGCTTGGAATACAGCGCCGGCAACCGATAAACCTCCACCGACCGCAACAGCCATAAGTATTCTCGGTAATCTTATTTCAAATATTATTTTTTCGAATACGGAATTTTCACCGGTACCTGCAAGTACCGAAAATATTTTGGACGCCGGAATTTCCACCGCGCCGGTGGTCAAGCTGAAAAGTGCAACGGCAACGGTTACAACAAACAGAATTCCCACGTAAACCAAAAAATTAATTTTCGTCAGTCTTTCAGTTCTTGCCATAACATATCCAACAAAGTTTGAATGTTGTAACCGGAAACAGCAGAAATAATCAGAATGTCTTTGCCGTAGTTTTCCAATTTCAATTTGTTTTTTATTTTGATTGCTTCCTCTTCCGGTATTAAATCCGCTTTGGTAAGTGCAACCAGTTTTTTCTTTTTAAGTAAATCCGGATTAAAATTTTCCAATTCGTTTTTCAACGTAACGTAATTTTTCTCAATATTTTCCGAGGTTATATCAATCATAAAAAGCAGAACACGTGTCCGTTCGATGTGCTTCAGGAATTGGTGTCCCAATCCCTTTCCGAGGTGCGCACCTTCTATTAGTCCGGGAATATCGGCAACGGTAAAAGTTTTAAAATCTTTATATTTAACTATTCCCAAATTCGGTTTAAGGGTGGTAAACGGATAGCCGGCAATTTTAGGGCGTGCTGCCGAAATGGTGGAAATGAGTGTTGATTTTCCGGCATTGGGAAATCCCACCAAACCTACATCGGCAATCAATTTCAGCTCGAGTATAATCTTGCGTTCCTCGCCCGGTTTTCCTTCTTCGGCAAAGCGTGGTGTTTGGTTTGTAGGTGTGGCAAAATTGCTGTTTCCTTTTCCGCCTTTACCTCCTTTGGCTACAACAAATTCTTCACCATGCGTGGTGAAATCGTGTAAAATTTCATTTGTGGTTGAATCTTTAACCACCGTTCCGACTGGCACTTTGATAATCAAATCCGCTCCCGCCTTTCCGTCTTTGAGAGAATTTCCACCGGGCTGACCGTTTTGCGCCAAGTATTTCCGCTTATATTTGAAATCGAGCAAAGTGTGAAGATTTTCATCGGCTTTTAAGATTACATCGCCACCCTTGCCTCCGTTTCCGCCCGCAGGTCCGCCTTTCGGCACATATTTTTCCCTTCTGAACGCAACTGCGCCATCGCCGCCTTTGCCGGCTTTAACAAATATTTCCGCATAATCCAAAAACATGATTTTTCTTTAGGTAGCTATGGTGCGAGCGATTAAAGACCGAAATACTTTCACCTCCGGAATTGAGGGATTAATATTGTTTTCCGTGCAGTATTCATCAATAATTGAATCGCATTCTTCCTTGCTCGAACATTCTTTCAATTTACCCATTATCTCTTCAACTCCAATCATATCATAATCGAAAACCACTTCAATAATCCTGGGCATGTATTCACTGTGAATTATATCTTCAATTTCCAATTTTTCGTCGCTATCCAAATCTATTTGTTTTAGTTGAGGACGTTTAATTTCTTCAGCTTCATTTGCACCAGTTGCATCAAAGTCATCGGCGTGCATTGTAATTTCACCGGATTCAATATTTTTCATCAAAATAAATTCTTTAACCGCATTTTTAACTTGTTTTTCTTTAACAACGCCGGCTATCATTTCATCGTCAACCGACATATTAATTTCCGGTTTTAGTTCCAATCTGGAAAATTCATCTTCCAAACTGATGGCAGGCTCGGTTTCATATTCCATTACGGTGTTGAAAATGTCGCTGTTTTTTTCAAACTCATCCAAATCGATTTCATCAGCTTTACGCAGCATCGAATCTTCATCTATACTCAAAATTTCTTCGTCGCTTACGGATTCTTGCCCGTTTACCGGCTCACTCACACCACCGTTTCCCGGCAGTGTTCCGGTTTCAAGAAGCTCTTCGGGTATTTCAGCTTGCTTGTTTGATATTACCTCTTCCCCAGGTATTTCCGGTTGGTGCACCGGCATAGCGGTTTCATCTCCGGCTGCTTCCGTTTCTTGTAAGTTCACCTCCGGTTGTTCAACGCCCATTCCCTCTTCAACGGTTTCCGGGGATTGTTGGACTGTTTCGAAGGAAGTCTCGGGTGTTGCGGAAAATTCTTCATCGTCCGTATCCTCAATTGCGGCTTCTTCCGGCACGGTATCATCGATAGTGATTTTTTCTTCGCCGATATCGGGTATTTCACTTCCGGCACTTAGAAATTCAGCCAAATTGATTTTCTCAACCATATAATCGCTGTCGTACTCATTGGAATTTTCCAGCATTCGTTCCAGATTTTCCTTATCGAGCGGTCTGACGTAATAGTCCAGCTCACGTTCGTAATTTTTAATTTCAATATTGATATTTTCAGAATAAATCTTTTCAATTTTACCGGAAAAATATTCTTCAAACTCTGAAAATATCAGTTTTTCTTCTTCGCTTACGGTTGTTTCCGGTTGTGTTTCCGTTCCTTCTTCTTTTTGTTCATCTGCCTTGGAAACCAAAGCGGTATCTTCTGCCGGTAAAGCGCTCTCTTCTGTGAAAGCGGAATTCAAGATTTCCTCTTGAGGATTTTTTTTCTGCAGTCCGGTTTCTTCAAGATCAGCATCGACCATATCCGTTAAAGTTCTTTCCGCTTCACCGGTTAATCCGTTCTGCAAATCTTTTTCGGGAAGAACAAGTTCTTTTTCTTCAACTGCTTTATCAGTCAATTCTTCTATCTTGCTGTCAATTTCATCAATTACGGAAGAAGTTTCGTATTCGTTAAGTGATTCCATACTTCCGGTTTCGTCGATGAACTCTTCTAACTCCCCTTTTCTTTCTTCAAGTTCTTCCTTTATCGATAAAATATCTTGACCGGTTTCGTCTATTTCACTTTCATTTGCCTCCGTGGTAGTTTGTTCACTTGTTCTTTCAACCGGTTCATACGTTTGTTCTTCCGCTCCGGTGTGTGTTTCAAGTTTCTCATTTTCCGTTGTGCTCCCGCTTTCAACGGGACCGAATCCAGTATCGAGTGTTTCCGGCTCTCCGGAAAGGATTTCATCGTTTTCTATCTCATCCTTGAATTCTTCCGTAACGGGTTCAGTCCGGATTTCTCCGGTATCCGTTCCGCTTTCATTTAAAATATCTGTTGGTTGCTCAACCGTTTCATTTTTAATTTCCGGGGATTCTTCCACTAAATTCCCGGTTGCGCTTGATGTTTCTTCAGTCTTATGAACGTTATCCGGTTCCGCTTTATTCTCTTCAACTTTTTCGAGGATTAATTCCTCATCGTTAAAATTGTCGATAATTCCAATGGATTCCACTTGTTCGGGCACAACCGATTTGAGTGCGGTTAAAACATCGGTGCTGAGTACTGATTGTTTGATATCCCCGTGAAAAGTTTCGCGCAATTTTTTACGGTGCGCTGTCAAATTTTTCTCAGCCAGATATTCATCAACCGCGACAAGGGGAATTTTTTCTTTCGGCAGCATTCCTATGTTGAAAAAGTCGGTCATCGAATTTACAGCCGTTTCCAGCAGTTCATCTATATGCGTTTCAATTCCTATAGCATCTATCTTCTCAAGCAGTTTCTCAAATTCCGATTTGCTGATAGTAATTAAATTTTTCTCTTTGAAATACGATTTAATGATTTTTACAAGGAATTTGTAATAATACAAATAGTTCAAAAGTTGCTTTATTTCCACTGTTGTTAATATGTCAATCGAACCGAAGAAGAATGTGATTAATGTTCTTTTCGGTCGCATTAAAAAATTCGCATTGAATTCCACCGCTTGATAAAGCAGTTCATCTATTTGGTTTGCGGAAAACCTTTTCGAACGTTTTATTTCTTTCTTAATCAGGTTAAAGTATTCATTGATTTTTTCACCGGAGTAATCGAAAGCGGAGTTTTTTAAAAGATTCCGTCTATCTTGAAAAATTCTGTAATCAACCTCGGCAGAAATATAGCGGATTAAGGCCGGATGAAGCTCTTTGGTTTTTAATTCATCTACGGTGAAGTAAAGCCCCAATTCCCGTATATAATTGCTACTGAAATCATGTATAAATTTGATTTCTTTTTTCAACATGGGAGTCCTCAGCTAGAATAATTAAAGTTGATTATTAAAAATCCCTTGGAACATTCGGTTATTAAATTTAAGAAATTTAGCGGATAAACGTAACTATTTTGTTAAAAGCCGGAGAAAAAATTCGGGTGAACAAATTTATGGTTTATTAACCTTAATGGATAAACTTCAATTTAAAAAGTGTTTTGGAATGTGTTAATTTTTTTATTCTTTTACACAGTAAAATTTTTTGTTGTTTTTTTGATTTTGCTGTTATAAATGAACGCTTGTGTCAATCTTTTCTTTTTTTCATTGTTCTTTTTACAAAACAAATTCCGGGGGGAAGCATGCGTTATTTACAAACCTTGATTCTAATCCTTTCAGTTACCTTTATTTCATTTTCCCAACAAACAAACAAAGTAATCCACTACGTTCAAAACAATACCGGGTTTCCCGTAACTCCACAAGATTTTATTTTGGACAACACGGGAAATTTCGTAATTGGTCACACGTATTACAATGCGGAAAATCCGGGAGGTATCACGATTTATGATGGCAAACATTGGAAATTTATAAGCAAAGGAACGGACGGATTTCCTTTCGCAGAAGTTGGAAAAGTAGCTATTTATCTGCCGGATAACACTATTTATGCTTTCGGTGGAATTTTAAGCAGTGATGTACAAGGTCAAGTTATGGGAATTGCCCGTTACAACAGTTCAACGGGAACGTGGCAATTCATTGGCGATAGCATAACACTTGGCTCAAGTTGTATTTCCTGCATGAATGATATGAAAACAGATGAAAACGGGAATCTTTTTATTGCTCACTCGAACGGTTTTATGAAAGTTAGCGAAGACGGCTTTACAAAATATTACCCTCCCGATCAACCCTGGTTTGCTCCAAATTTCTTTACCGCTGCACCAAACGGCGGTTTCTTCCTTTCCAGAAGATATTCTGACGGTTGGGGTAATTCTTATTCGGGATTGTATTACTTTAACGGGACGGAAGTTGATACTTTAAAAGATCCACTCGATTCCATCCGGGCTGTTGAACAAATACTTGCTACCAATAACGGGGATATTTGGATGATTCCGCATTACTCGTCCGGCAGAAACGTTCTTGTCCGGCTCAACAGTCAAGGTGAAACGGTATTTGATGTTTCGGCAGATAATGCTTTGAACAGATGCATGGCATTGGATGAAGGAAATATTTGGATAGGCGCCAGCAAAGGTAGGTTGATTAAGTTTAATATTTCAACAAGTGATGTTCAGGTTTTTAATCTTTTAGGTGGATATTATGAATGGAATGTTACAATCAGCAAAATTATACCGCAAGGAAGCAAATTGTATTTGTACTTGCTGAGCGGTGGTATTTTCGTGTTCGATAAAAATTCCGGTAAAGTTGTTGAAGTTTATAATACGTTAAATACCGGTGTTCCCTCTTCCGGACCTATTTCCGATATAATAGCGGTTAAATTCGATAAATACGGACATTATTGGGTAAATTCCCTAAGTCATGGTATAGCAATGTTTAACGGAGATTACTGGAAAACATTTTCCCCTCTTGATATCTCCGGCAATCCTCAAGTTGTAACTTCCAACGATATTACAATTACAGACGCCGGTACCGTATTTTCCGTTTCCGACAGTATCCGGTACTGGAATGCAAATTCTGGATGGAGTTCAATACGACCTCCCCAAGAAATGGCAACTTTATTTTGGGGAACCGCCGTCGCAGCTAAAAACAACAATACCGTTTGGATTGCCGACGGGAACGGTGGATTGCTGAAATTTAATTTGGCATCACAGAGCTTTGCCTTATACGAAGATGATGAAACCGGCGGGCGGGGTCCATCCAAACTATTTATTGACACAGATGGTAATCTTTGGATCGGATTTTTTTATTCAACTCCTACCCTATACGATGGTAATGCATTTCATCACTTCGGTACAAACGAAGGAATTGAAAGCACGAATGCCACTGGCATTGCCCAGGCACCGGACGGAACAATTTGGTTTTCCTTTTTAGAAGACGGAATTGCCAAGTACAAAAATGGAACGTGGACAACCTATACAAATTTACCGTTGATACATGTCAGAACTATTGCTGTAGATTTATCAGGTAAAATTTGGATTGGAGGCGAATTTTCCGATACTCTCTCGGTTTATTCAAGCACCGATGCGGAAAACTGGAACAAAGTAATTATCGATCCGGATGTTCTTTCGGGTACCGTTACGGGACTGTCGGTCGATAAAAATAACAACTTGTTTATTTCCACAGCTTCTCACGGCCTGTATGTTTACAATTCCCATGAAATAATATTAAGTGCCGGAAAGAAGATTGAAAATATTAATACGTTTAATTTATCACAGAATTATCCCAATCCGTTTAATCCGGCAACAATTATCAAATACACAATACAAAATGAACAAACATCACACGAAAAACTTCAACAAGTAAAGTTGAAAGTATTCGACATGCTTGGCAGGGAAGTGGCAACGCTGGTGGATACAAAACAACCGGCAGGTACATATCAAGTAACATTCGATGCAAATTCCGTACCCGGTGGATTACCCAGCGGAGTATATTTCTATAGACTGCAAGCAGGTAAATTTGTCCGGACAAAGAAAATGATTTTAATTAAGTAATTTTTAATGATTTTAGTTTGTTGTTGTTTGTTAATTACATAGCCGAAGAAAAAAGTTTTCCTGTGTCCGGGAAAGGAATTATCCCTTCCGGTTTAAATATCAATTTAACCGGATATAGATTAAAATTCCTTCCCGGGCGCAGGTTCTATTTGTTCTTCATATTGTATGAAAACCGGAACAGCAACGATGCGTATACTTTAGCCTTATCTCAACAAAACCATTTTTCTGCTTTGCACTGAATTGTTTACACGCAGAATGTAAAAATAAATTCCATCCGGCAAATTGGTTCCGTCGAATTTAACCGAATAACTTCCTTGTTTTTTCTCTTCTTTTACCAAAACCGTTATTTCTTTTCCCAATACATCGTAAACTGCTAATTGAACAAAACCTTCTTCTTTTATTGAATAATTAATTATAGTGGTTGGATTGAAAGGATTTGGATAATTTTGCCTTAGTTCTATAGTTGAAGGAAGAATATTTCTGCTATTGTTTTGAACTGAGGTTATAACATTTGTTGTATCTCCATATAAAACACCTCCGATTACAGCTCCTTTTATGTCCATTCTACCGGGTGAGTCACCTCCTCCTTGCCAAATAATACCTAAACCTTTTGCTAAATCAACACCATATCTAGATAAACCCGTAGTATCCGTGTAATCAGTTGTATAATAATAAAATGTATTCATTACTTTATAAATATTACCCCAAATATTCTTTTGATAAATTATACCCACTCTAGCCATTTCATAACCCATTATCTTTCCATTGTCATAGTAAGTTTTCAAAATCCATTGGTCGCCCTGCTGTGCGTTTAATTTAAAAGCAATAACGCTATCCAGCTCACCGACTCTTCCCCAAACTTGATTAAGTGTATCTATTTTATATCTCATAGTATCTGCAAAAGGAATAGCCGGGACCGAAATAGGATTTATATATCTGCTTGTTTGAGTAACATAAACATTTCCGGCAGCATCGGTAGAATCATAATGGTTAAATACTTGAGCAGTATCTTGATATAATGGTCCATCGGAATAATAATATTCCCACATGTCTCCATTATTATGTGGAAAATAATTTAAATTATCATTTTGCTGTGCAAAGTAAATATTTGATATAATGATTGTAGTAAACAAAATTATAAAAGCGGAATTTATTTTTTTCATTTTGCCAGTCAACCATTTTTAATTAAACTTTCGTTTTGCAAACATGGAACCAATAGTTAAAGAAGTAACCGTGAGAAGCAAAACTCTTTTAACGAAAGCCCTGTTTTGCTTTAAAATATTTGCATTTCTATATAACTACGCTGCTGCCGTATACTTAAAATATATTTATTATAAATTAAAAGCACAAATTATAGAAAACTTTAAAAATATCGAGTGTAAAGGCGGTCCGCCCGAGTTGTTTGTTCTTCTTATATTATTAAATATTTAAGCTAATCATTTTGATACTTTTGTCTAAATAATTCAAAAGATAAAAACCAATCCAATTCATTGGAATATTTTTCATTCCCCGCATAGAATTCATCAACGATTTTTCTAATTTTATTTATATCATAAAACGGTGTCTCAATTACTGTTTTAGAATTTATTGTATCGTAAATAAACTCTTTTAAGCTATTCAACAAAGCCAGAGAAGTATTTCCTTGATATCTGTTGAAACCCAATTTTCTTTGAATTAAGTTCAGCAACCTTGATTGTAACGACCCCATAAAAAACGGATGAGTAAATTCACCTTTTACCAGTGCAAAATTTTTCAATACCGGGGAATTTAATTTTATGATTTTTCTAAACAACTTGCCGTTTTGTCTTAAGCTAATTGGCATATTATTCAATTCGCTTAAAAGGGTGGGTTGGAGAAAGGGCATGATGCTTACTAAATTATTGTCTAACCTTGATTGCTCATGAGAATAATAATTGGCAATTCTTGTTTTTATTGCAAAAATATCCAACCAATTACCTGAATTATTTTTTTTAATTTTTGGTAATTTTTCAAATAACTCTTCTAATTGATTTTCAATTCCGTTTTTCATTAGTAACATTGAGTCGTTATTAAAAATATCTGCTCTATGTAACATTAAATGAGGGATAATTTTATCAATATCTTTTTCAAATAAAGCTTTTTTACCACGCAAAAATAATTTATAAAAAAACTCCCTTCGCCAAATTTCACCAAATCCACCATCAACTAAAACTATGTTTCTGCCATTTAATACCCGATAGTTTTGTAATTGTAAAATAGCAGATGCGGCATTATTTACAAGTGTTTGGCTCGAATATCCGGAAATATCTTGAATTATTTTATCTTTGCCGGGTAAACCAAGATTAATCTGTTCGTGTTTTAAATTTAAACTATTTGCGATTTTTTTTGCTATCAATGAATCGGGATGATTTGGGTCTCCAAAAGTGTGGGTGTCAAATGAAAGATTATTTTTTAACAAACACGAAAGAATAACCCTTGAATCCATTCCACCGGAAAGGCTTAATGAAATATGATGGGTTTCCGGAATATTTAGATTAATTAATGATGTTAGATTTAAATAATATTCTTTTAATTCGTATTTTTTCTCAGAGTTTGAGGGCAACCAATTGTAGTTGTTTATTGAAATATTTTTATCACCCAAAGAAACCGTTGCCGTTTTGCCAGCAATAACTCTAACAACATTTTTAAATATACTTTTATCGGAAATTTGATTAAACAACATCCAACGACTTCCAAACTGGGAAAAGTCTAATTCTAAATTGTTAAATTTTGAAAGCAAGGTAGCGTTTGTTGAAAAGAAAACCCCGTTATTATTTTTAAGAAGATATATTTCTCTCAAACCCAAAACATCGGAATAAAA
>JALSTB010000031.1 GCA_026983955.1 Melioribacteraceae bacterium | reverse complement strand
AAGCAATAAATGTATTTTCACCCATATAAGGTGCAATTGCGAAAGGTCTTTTCGCATAAACACCCATTAAAAATGTGCCGAAAAAAGCACTTAAAATTGTTGCAACCATTGAAGGACCAAATGGAATCCCGGCGGCTTCCAAAATTTTGGGGTTAACGATAATTATATACCCCATTGTTAAAAAAGTGGTTATACCGGCAACAGTTTCTTGCTTTAAGTTTGTATTTAATTTTTCAAACTCAAAGAATTTTGCAATCATTGCCAACGCCGTTTTTGTGAAGATGATAAAGTGGTACGGTTAAACTTACTTATTGTTTGAGAGATTTTCCACATACGCCAAGTTATTGGCTCTAAAAAACACCATTTTTCAATAATATTTAAGTAAGGCAAATGAATTGATCTGAAGGTTTTAAGTTTGAAAAAATTCGTAGTTGTCCCTTTTGCCAATATGTTAAATTTATATTAGTTTTTATTAAGTATTGAAAAAGATAGCAATGTTGTTTATTTTATACCATAAAACATAATCTTTGAAATTGTTGTTGCGAGAATTTTTCTGCCGCTTTTTAATGACGTATTTTCAATTTGACGTATATCACCCATTGTGTAAAAGCCGTTAAAGTTAAATTATAAAGATAATTATCAATTGGAATGTAATACGGCAAATTCAATTTATGAGGTAAAAAAATGAAAAACATTTATTTCAAATTATTATACTTTAATATTATGTTTTTAACTATAAGCGTTTTGCACGCTCAAAAACAGGAAGTACCATCTCCAAAAATTGATACCGTGCAAAGCGACTCTGCAGTTAAGGAATTTTTGCTGAGTGCTTACAATCCCCCCTACGCATGGCGCGAAGGTCCGTACAATGATACCGATTTTACATATTACAAAAATGCAAACTTCAATAATTTTATGTGGGTAAGGGATGAAGAAGGATTGATGAATAAAGTCCACCAATACAATTTTAAATTTTTTGTAAATATAAGGGAATTGTTTTCCGAAGATTCGAATGGAGTGGATTATTTAACGGGAGTTAAATATTGGGACGACGGAAGCGAAACATACAACGAACCCGTATCCGCAGTAACCGAAGAGATGCTGCAAGAAGTTGATGCGGTTGTTGAAAAATATAAAAACGATCCGGATTTAATCGGTTACTGGATTTGCGACGAACCTTTCCCTACGGCTTACGGGAACATTTCCAAAGTAATTCAGAGAATAAAAGATAAAGACCCCGTTCATTACAGCCTGGTAAATATTGGAGATAACGAATATACCACCGATGATAATGTAGAGCATTTTCTCGATACGACCAAAGTGGAAGTTTTATGTTACGACCGCTACAATTTTTTTAACGGATTTGACCTTAACGATGATTACTTCGATTTGTTGGGCAGAATGCGTAATCATGCATTGACGCATAATATTCATTTTTATAACACCGTGCAGGCGGTTGGAACCAACGGAACAAGTGCCGGTGAATTGGATTGGCGCACACCGAACAGTGCCGAACACCGCTGGCTTGCTTATACTTCGCTTGCCTACGGAGTGCACGGATTAATCTGGTTTCACTGGGATGCAGAGGACTGGGGAGTAGTTCAAAATCCGGATAAAGATATTATTTATCCCTCGCTTCAAAGTATTAACGCGGAAATTGATTCTCTAATCAAAATTATGTTCCGTTTAACTACAACAAGGGTTTTCCATATTAAAGGAAACAATTATGCCGGAAATGATATAGTCAAATCTGTATCGGACAATGTTGATATGGTTTTGGGAGTTTTCAAAGACAAAAACGGGAAAGAAAATTATTTTATGTTGATGAATGCCGATTACACGGATTCCCTGTCTGCACAAATTACATTGAATTTCGAAGTTGACGAACTCAAAGTATTCGATGTTGAAAACAATGCTTGGGAAAACGTTCCGTTCGAAAATACCGGCGATGGTGCTGTCTATACGATAAAACTGCGCAAAGGCTCGGGAAAGCTTTACCGGTTTGTAAAAAAAGACGTAACCGGATTAATCAAACTACGTAAGTTAAGAGGGAAATTTTCGCTCGGACAAAATTACCCGAATCCGTTTAACCCGGCGACCACAATCAAATATTCCATTCCGGAAGCCGGCTATGTTTCACTGAAAGTATACGATATCCTTGGAAATGAAGTTGCCGTTTTGGTAAACGGTAATCAGTCCCCGGGCACACACGAAATAATTTTCAACGCAAATAATCTTGCTAACGGAATTTATTTTTACAAATTGAAATATGGCAACAACATACAAGTAAAAAGAATGATTCTTATGAAATAAACCGGTTCCGTTCTCCGGTTAAAAAGGATTGTCAAATTTTGGCAATCCTTTTTTATTTTCCCAACCTGTTGCTTTCCGTTGATTAAAACTAATACCATGATTATTTTTGTTATCTTTTGTAAATAAATTTTAAATTTTTACGGAAAGTTATGACGTCGAAGGAAATTAGACAACAATTTTTGGATTTTTTCAAATCAAAGAATCATAAAATCGTGCCAAGCGCCCCTGTGGTACCGTATGACGATCCGACGCTTCTTTTTACGAACGCTGGGATGAACCAATTCAAAGATGTTTTTCTTGGGAAAGGTGAACGGGATTATACGCGTGCCGCAAATACACAAAAATGCATTCGGGTAAGCGGCAAGCATAACGACTTGGAAGAAGTGGGACGCGATACTTATCACCATACGTTTTTCGAAATGCTGGGAAATTGGTCTTTTGGTGATTATTATAAAAAAGAAGCAATTGTTTGGGCGTGGGAATTATTAACCGCAGTTTGGAAACTTCCGAAAGAACGCTTATGGGCAACCGTATATACAACGGATGACGAAGCTTTTGAACTATGGAAAAACGAAACGGACATAAACCCGTCGCACATTTTACGGTTTGGTGAAAAGGACAATTTTTGGGAAATGGGAGAAACCGGTCCGTGCGGACCATGTTCCGAAATTCATATTAATTTGAGCGACGATTTCGACAATCCTGATTATGTTAATGCCGGTAAAGAAGAATGCATTGAAATATGGAATCTGGTTTTCATTCAATACAACCGGGATGAAAACGGTAAATTGCACGACCTGCCCAAAAAACATATCGATACCGGTATGGGCTTCGAACGGATTTGTGCCGTATTACAAAACAAAAGCTCTAATTACGATACCGACATTTTTATGCCGTTAATTGATGCGGTATCCGGAATTTCCGGAATCCCTTACGAAAAAGAAGAACACAAAGTTGCAATGCGCGTAATATCGGATCATATACGGACTTTGACTTTTGCAATTGCCGACGGCGCCGTGCCCGGCAACGAGGGAAGAGGGTACGTGCTTCGCAGAATTTTACGCCGCGCCGCCCGGTACGGAAGAAAACTTGATTTGAAAGAACCGTTCCTTTTCAAGTTGGTAGATGTTGTTGTAAATAAAGCCGGTGGCGGTATGGCTGAAATTTTTCCCGAAATAAAAACAAATCAAACCAATATAGAAAAAATCATTAAAGCCGAAGAAGAAAGTTTCAACGTTACGCTCGACAGGGGAATAGAATTGTTCGAACAAGTGGCTGAAAAAGCCAAAGCGGAAGGTAAAAAAATAATTTCGGGCGACGATGCATTTAAACTTTACGATACTTACGGCTTCCCCGTAGATTTAACAAAAGTAATGGCGGAAGAAATCGGATTTTCCGTAGATGAAAAACGCTTTGAAGAGTTGATGCAACAGCAGAAAGAAAGGGCGAGGAAATCAACAAAAGATAAACTTTCAACAATTAATGTTATTACAGAAGATATTTCAAATATTGAAATTACAACAAATGAGCCTACGGAATTTGTTGGTTACGATTCGTTGGAAGCGAAAGGTAAAATTATAGGTGAAAAAACCGTGGAAAACAAAGGTCTGATTTTACTCGACAAAACCCCCTTCTACGTCGAAGCGGGCGGACAAATTGATGATTTGGGCAATTTGATTGTTTCGGGTGAAAAATTGGACGTTGTTGACGTTACAAAACTCAACAACCAAGTGGTTCACGTTGTGGATAATATTAAAAACATTGAGCTTTTCCCGGGTGAAGAGGTAATTGCAAAGGTTGATGAAAAACGCCGTTGGGCTATAATGCGTAATCACTCCGCCACTCATTTTTTACACGCAGCTCTCCGTAAAATATTGGGTACACACGTCAAGCAAGCCGGCTCGTATGTCGGTCCCGACAGATTAAGGTTCGATTTTACCCATTACAAAAAATTATCGGAACCGGAAATTAAAGATATTGAAGCGTTGGTTAATGAAAAATTGCTTGAGAATATCGAATTGATTCATCATCGAAACATTCCGTTTGAACAAGCGAAAAAGAT
Source organism: Melioribacteraceae bacterium (assembly GCA_026983955.1). Classification (GTDB taxonomy): domain Bacteria; phylum Bacteroidota; class Ignavibacteria; order Ignavibacteriales; family Melioribacteraceae; genus BMS3ABIN04. The sequence continues at coordinate 16,202 of JALSTB010000031.1, read as the reverse complement.
GGGTGCGCTTATGTTCTTCGGCGATAAGTACGGCGACAGGGTTAACGTTGTTCAGTTCGGTGATTTTTCACTCGAATTTTGCGGCGGTACGCATGTTAAAAACAGCTCGCAAATCGGTTTGTTCAAAATTGTAAGCGAATCCTCTATTGCAAGCGGGGTAAGAAGAATTGAAGCGGTTACCGGTGAAGGTGTTGAGCGGTTTATCTGGGAGCAATTGGACATGCTGAAAACTGCGGACGAAAAAATTTCTCAACTGTTGGATGAGAAAAAGAAAATTGAAAAACAGCTTGCCGAATTAAAACTGAAAGAAAAACTGGGTGGAATAAACGAAGTATTGCAAAAGCCCTCGGAAGTGAAAGGGGTTAATGTTTACAAGGCGAAAGTTGAAGCCGGAAGTATGGACGAGCTAAAATCGTTGGGTGACGAGCTGAGGAATAAGATGAAGACGGGTGTGGGTGTGTTAATTTCCGAATTAAACGGTAAAGTTGGAATTGTATGCGTAGTTTCCGATGATTTAATCAAGGGCAAAAACCTTTCTGCCGGAAAAATTGTAGGCGCTCTTTCCAAAACCGTTGGCGGCGGTGGCGGTGGCAGACCACATCTGGCTACTGCCGGTGGCAAGGATGTTTCGAAAATTGATGAAGCCCTTGAAATTTCTGATGAAATAGTTGCAAAGTTTTTGTGATGAAAATTTTTTACGATTGTAAATTAATTTTCCGGTTAATAGTTTTTGCCGCGTTTTTTTCTTTTGCTTTTTGGGGCTGCCAACCGGAAATTGTTAATCTTTCCGATGCAAAAAAAAGAGTAAAAAGTTATTACGAATCCGGAAAGTTTGATAAAGAGGTAAACTCGATTGTTGAGGAAGCAATTGACAAGCTGGAAAACATGAAGCTAACGGAACGTTCCGCCGCCATTTTCGATGTTGACGAAACCGCACTTTCAAATTATGAATATACAAAAAAACTCGGTTTTGGCTACACATGGCAAAGCTGGGATAATTGGGTAAAGTCGGCAAAAGCAACAGCAGTTCCCGGAATAAAAAAATTATACGATTATCTGATTTCCAAAAAAATAAAAATAATTTTTCTTACCGGCAGAACTGCGGAACAGTGTGAAGCAACAAAAACAAATTTGATAAATGCGGGTTACGTAAAAATCGATACGTTAATTTGCAGAAAAACAACGGAAGCCAAATTGAACAGCTTTAAATTTAAGCAAAATAAATTTAATGAATTAAAAAACCGGGGTTACGATATAATTGCTTGCGTTGGTGACCAGCCTGCCGATGTAGAGAGTGGGGTATGTAAAATCAAAATTTTGCTTCCGAATTATCTTTACAAACTCGATTAAATTACTACTTTGTTGGAAAGCTCGTTCGTATCGTCCGGCTTAATTGGAAAGTGTTGTGCAAGCACTTTGCCGATTTCTTCAACACCTTTTATTATTCCTTGAGTAAAACGCCCGTTACGGAATTCGTCTTCCATCAAACTTCTTATTCTTCCCCAAGTATCGGGAGTAACTTTTTCGTTTATTCCTTCATCTGCAAGAATGTAAAATTTTCTTTCGCCCAAAACGATAAACAGCAAAACTCCGGTTTTATCGCGGGTTTTTTCCATTCCCAAGCGGTAAAATTCTTCTTCGGCCAGTTCTTTAATCGTTTTTTTTCTTTTCAGAAAAGGAATTTCTTCTTTTATGCTGACGCGAATTTCTCCAGCCGTGGATTTTTCGGTTTCTTTTATCTTGTTTGAAATTCTAAGAAAATCGTCATCCGTAAAGAAATGATAAATAAGCTCGTTCATAATCCGTTTGTTGATTTATTATAAAAATAAAGTAAATTTAGTTCACTGTAAAGGTTAATATCAGTTTATATAAAAACATTTTTAACTATTTGAGTTTAAGCCGTAACGCAACACAAAATATCCGGCAATTCCCGATAAAAGTGAACCGATGATTATTCCCAAGCGTTCATCAAACATGATGTTTGTTCCCGAATCACCGAATGCTAGCGAACCGATAAATAAGCTCATCGTGAAACCGATTCCGCAGATAATTGCTGTTCCGTATAAAGTTAACCAACTCATTCCTTCGGGCAAAGATGAAATTTTAAGTTTGATTGCCAACCAGGCAATTCCGAATATCCCGATTTGTTTCCCGAAGAATAATCCCAATGCAATTCCAACCGGAACACCGTGCAGTAATTGGTCAATCCCTATTCCCGCCAAGTTTATTCCCGCATTGGCAAAAGCGAAGACAGGTAAAATTACATAGGCAACAGCATTATGCAAATCGTGCTCCATGCTTTTAAGCATAGAATAGCCATCGTTCTTTGTCGATTTTAACGGAATAAACATCGCTAAAATTACTCCCGCCAAAGTTGCATGCACACCCGATTTAAGCATTGCCGTCCACATTACCGCGCCGGTTAACAAATACAAGCTTTTCGATTCATTTCTGGTTTTACTTAATATAAAAAGAACAATTATACATGCCGCCACTACAGCCAATGAGACAAAAGATATATTGGCAGTATAAAACAAAGCAATAATTATGATTGCCCCGATATCGTCGAAAATTGCCAATGAAGTAAGAAAAACCTTGATTACCGCCGGTACTTTGGAACCGAGTAATGTTAAAACACCGAGAGCAAATGCAATATCGGTAGCGGCGGGGATTGCCCATCCGGCAAGCGCCGTGGAATCGTTAAGGTTAAAGGCAATATAAATTGCAGCCGGTACAACCATTCCGCCGATTGCACCCAAACCGGGAAGTATTATGCTTTTTCTGTCCGATAGTTCACCTTCCACCAGTTCCCTTTTGAGTTCAAGTCCTACAAGGAAAAAGAAAACAGCCATCAAACCGTCATTAATCCAGAGCAAAAGCGGTTTGGCTATTTCCAAAGCGCCTATGCGTAATTCAACCGGCGTTTCGAGGAAAAGGGAATAGTATTTTTGCAACGGAGAGTTTGCAAATACGATTGCAAGTACGGTTGCAATCATCAAAAGAATTCCGCCGGCAGATTCCAGTTTCAAAAATTTTACAATAAACTTAGTTGCTTTTTTATTCATTAACCTTGTTAAATATGAATGATAGTTTTTTCAATAAGCGGGTGGGTAAAGATAAATTTTTTTCCCGATAAAACAAGATAATTTTTTATAATTGTAAAAAATATTCAAGATGTAATTCAACGGAGTAATTTGGATGCGGAGACGAAAATTTCCACCTCCGCATTAAATATTTAATAATTTATAAACTGATTATATCACTATAAATAATATAAGCCATTAGCATGAGTAAAATTACAAAGCCGGTATTTTGAATTGCGATTTTCACTTTTACGGGCAGTTCTTTGCCTAAAATTCCCTCAATTAAAATTATAACGAAATGACCGCCGTCTAAAACCGGGAACGGCATTATATTAATAATCGCCAAACTCAAACTGAGCATCGCCAGGAAAAACAGGAAAGACATCATTCCGGAATCGGCCGACTTTGCAGCGAACTTGGCAATTTTTACAGGTCCGCCGAAAGCTTGATTAAATTCAACATCGCCATGAATTACATTCGAAACCATTGAAAATGTTAAAGCGGTGTAACGCCCGATATCGCTTAAAGCTTTTACGAACGATTCGCTAAAGCTGTATGAATCGGATTCGACCGGTCCCGTATAAATATCGGCAATATAAACCCCGATTTTTCCGGTTTCGCCGGGATTAACCGAAACTTGAACGGTGTCTTTTTCGTTGCGTAAAAGTTTTACCGGTATTTCTTGGTTTTTATGTGAAGAGATAATGTGAATAACTTCCTGGCTGTTTTTAATCGGAATGTTATTTATGCTCAGAAACACATCTCCAGCTTTTATGCCGCTTTTTTCCGCTGGTGAATTTTCAACCACGTCTTGAACAAACGGCTTGGTGTACGGCAATGGTAAAAATGTATTTTCTTTAACAATTTTTTCGGAAATCAATTTGCTGGGGATATTCAAAGTTGTTTCCTCACCGTTTCGCAAAACTTTTACTTGAATATTGCTTCCTATTCCTTCAATAAACGAAAGGGTAAGATCGTGCCAGTTTTTTACTTTGTGTCCGTTTACTTCCAGAATTTTATCGCCGGTTTGGAATCCAGCTTGGGCGGCAAGACTTGTATCCGCAACAAAACCGATTTCGGTGGTTTTTATAATTTGCTTGCCGGTATAAGCGTTTATTCCCCAAAATATTACAATTGTCAGCAAAAGGTTCATCAGAACGCCGGCGGTAATAACGAATAATTTTTGGTAAGTGGGTTTTGCCCTGAACTCGTACGGCTTCGGCTCTTCATCGGCAAATTTGGTATCGAAGCTTTCATCCACCATTCCGGCAATTTTCACGTATCCGCCCAAAGGAAGCATGCTCACCCTGTAGTCGGTATGTCCTTCCAAATCCAAATCTTTAGGTAAGTTGCCGAATGTAAAGCCGGTTAATTTGTTCCATCCGAACAACCGTTTTCCCATTCCGAGAGCAAAAACATCGACCCGCATTTTGCAAAGTTTTGCCGCTGCAAAGTGTCCGAACTCATGCACAAAAACCAAAATGCCGATTGTAATAACGAAATAAATTATATAATCCATATAAAACGTTTTCTCCTATATTAAATTTTTAGCTGTCTCCCGCGTTCTTGAATCGTATTCCATTACGGTTTCAAGATTAACTTCGAATGTATTCGGAATTTTGTTTAATGTTTTTTCGATTAAATCGGGAATTTGTAAAAATGTTAATTCTTTATTTAAAAACTTTTCCACTGCAATTTCATTTGCCGCATTAAGTATACACGGTGCCATACCGCCCTGTTCCATTGCATCGAAAGCCAATTGCAAGCATTTGAATTTCCCGGGATCAGGTTCGTAAAAGGAAAGTTTGTGTAACTTGGGAAAGTTTGTATTTACGAAATCGTTGCTCAATCTTTCTGGAAAGGTTAATGCGTACTGAATCGGAATTTTCATATCGGGCAAGCTGAGCTGTGCTTTTATCGAACCGTCGATAAACTCAACCATGGAATGAACAATCGATTGCGGATGAACAACAACATCCAGTTTGTCTTTGTTCAGTCCGAAAAGCCAATGGGCTTCGATAACTTCCAGACCTTTATTCATCATTGTTGCCGAATCGATGGTAATTTTACTGCCCATATTCCAATTAGGATGTTTCAATGCTTGTTCAACGGTTACGCTTTTTAATTCTTCGTGCGATTTTCTGAAAAAGGGTCCGCCCGAAGCCGTAATAATCAACTTTTCGATTGTGTTTTTGTCTTCTCCTACAAGGCATTGAAAAATAGCGCTGTGTTCGGAATCGACCGGAATAATTTCCGCACCGTATTCTTCTGCCAACCGGGTTACAATTTCACCAGCGGCTACTAAAGTTTCCTTGTTGGCCAATGCTATTCTTTTGCCACGTTTAATTCCTTCGATTGTGGGAACAAGACCTGCAAATCCGACAAGGGACGAAACCAAAATATCATAGTCGGCCGATTTGGTTAATTCAACCAAACCTTCTTCGCCTTCCAACACTTTAACTTTACCACCGATGCGGTTTCTTAATTCTTTTGCGTTCTCTTTGTTTCTTACAACGATAAACTCCGGAGCAAATTCTTCGGCTTGTTTTTCCAGCAAATCTATGCTTGTATCCGCCGTAATTGCAGTGATTTCAAACCTGTTTCCAAGTTTCCTGATTACCTCTAAGGTATTCAACCCGATTGAACCGGTAGAACCTAAAATAGCAATTCGTTGTTTCATATTTTTTTTAAGAATTTAAAACCCATAATAATACGAAATTAATTTAATAAAAATAAGGTTGAAAGCCTGAGATAAACGAATTTGTAAAAAACTTTTCCGGATAAACAAATTACGCGAAATTACAATCCGGTAAAGCTAATGACCGGGCAACATTAAAACCCGTTCGCCAACGGGAAATAAAACCGGCGTTGTGGCAAGGAGAATTAAGATAAATTAACGAGATCGGCGAAAATTTCTTCGAGATGTTCCATGGCATCCATATCAAGACCGAAAGTGACCGAATCGGCAAAATTATTCAGAACAACCACGGCATTTATGCTTGCATCTTTGTTTTCAACTTCTGCAATTTTCTCGGCAACGTTTTTGTTCAGAATCATAATGTCGTTATAAAGTTCATTAAGTTTTTTCATTTCCCAGTCCGGTTCGCCGCCCTTTTTCATTTTAAAATATTGAGCCAAAAGGTACATTGAGAAAATTTTGAATTCCGTTTCTTCAATTGTTGCAAAAGGAAGATGAAATTTCACAAGGGATTTTAATTTACCCACAACGGGGCAACCGCTGGATGCCATAATCAATCCAAGCAGACTGCTTATTCCCGTTTGCACGTCAGCCGCTTTTACATAACTCCGTTCGGGAGCAACAACGGTTATTTTAACTTGTTGAAAGGAAGGTACATCTTCAAAGAAAGAAATTATTTTGCTCAAGTTTGTTGCAACGGGGCAATAAGTGTGCTCAGCTTCGTTTAATGGGCAGTGAGAACATTTGAAGTTTTTCAGCTTTGTCCATTCCGGCAAATTATCTTCCGGCGGGTTTTGCAGAATTAATGTCTCGGGGTCAATATTAACATCAAATATTTTTTGAAATCCGTCGGAACATCCGAAAATGTATTTATATGAAATTGATTTTCCGTATTTCATTACCTGATTACCTTTCGATAATTCTAAACAAATATAATGGACAAATCAAATTTTTCAACGGTTGCTTTACATTTTTTTCAACCGGTTAAGAGCTTGATTGTATTCCATTATCAATCTTTCAAACAGCCCGGAAACAGTGGGAATATCGTTAATCAAACCCGAACCTTGCCCGGCTTCAAGCATACCGTTTTCAAAATCGCCGTCGAAAATACTTAATTTTTCCCTTTTGTCTTGTAACAATTTTAACAATTCTTCGGTAGGCTCGCAGTTTTCTTCTTTTTGCAATGCAATTTCGCTGAACCGGTTTTTTATTACTCTTGCCGGACTGATTTTTTTCAGAATCAATACGGTACCGTTGTCTTTTGCTTCGAGGATTTTTTGTTTGTAATTCGGATGTGCGGAAGATTCAACGGTTGCGGCAAAGCGGGTTCCTATTTGAACGCCTTCGGCGCCGAGTGAAAGTGCAGCCAAAATTCCCCTTCCGTCGGCAATTCCGCCGGCTGCAATTACCGGAATTTCAAGTGCATCCACCAGTTGGGGTATTAAGCTGAATGTTGTAATTTCATCGCGACCGTTATGCCCGCCGGCTTCAACACCTTCGCCAACTACGGCATCGCAGCCCGCATCTTGAGCCTTTAATGCAAATTTCAAAGACGGGACAACATGCACAACCGTAATTCCATTTGATTTTAATTTCCCAATAAATTTCCCGGGGTGACCTGCAGATGTAAAAACTATTTTAACGTTTTCATCGATTACCGTGCTTACCAAATCTCCGGCATCGCCCCGCAGAAGCGGAATATTTACTCCGAACGGTTTCTCCGTGGCTTTTTTACATTTACGGATATGCTCACGCAGCAATTCCGGTTTCATTGAACCGGAGCCGATTAAACCCAAACCACCGTTATTTGATACCGCCGATGCCAATTTCCAACCGGCAACCCAAACCATTCCACCTTGAATTACGGGGTATTTAATGCCTAACAGTTTTGTTATTTTTGTTTCCATGTTCCACAGTTATAAGTAAATAAAAATGCAATTATTTTAAAATTAATGCTTTCCTTTCCGATAATCCATTATAATTTGTTTTTATATATTATTTTAGATAAGTTTTAATTCGCTCAAAAATTAAAGTTTTCAAATCATTTACTGTTGAGGAAGAATGTCATATTATTTTACATCCGAATCCGTTTCCGAAGGGCATCCCGATAAAATAGCCGATGCAATATCAGACGGAATTTTGGACGAGATATTGAAACAAGATCCAACGTCAAGAGTTGCTTGCGAAACTTATGTTACAACAGGCTTGGTTTTGGTCGGCGGCGAAATTACCACGAAAGCTTATGTTGAAATTCCCAACATAGTCAGAAGCATAGTAAAGGAAATCGGTTATACCGAAGCCGAATATAAATTCGATTCCGAATCATGCTCGGTTTTAAACGCCATTCATGCCCAATCCCCCGATATTGCGATGGGAGTGGATAAAGGCGGAGCGGGTGACCAAGGATTGATGTTCGGTTATGCATGCGATCAAACCCCCGAATATATGCCTATGCCGATTGTTTTTGCCCATAAGCTGGTTAAGCGCCTCGCATATATCAGAAAAAGACGGCCGCAATTAATGCCGTATTTGCGGCCCGATGCAAAATCCCAGGTAACCATTAAGTTCGACGATAACCACAAACCGGTCAGCGTCGATGCCATTGTAATTTCCACGCAACACGATAGTTATGTAAGACAAAATACAATCAGAAAAGATGTTATTGAGCATGTGATACAAAATGTAATTCCCAAAAGGCTTTTGACCGGTGAAACAAAAATTTACGTGAACCCGACCGGCAAATTTGTAATTGGCGGACCGCACGGCGATGCGGGACTTACCGGCAGAAAAATTATTGTGGATACATACGGCGGATGGGCTCCGCACGGCGGCGGGGCATTTTCGGGAAAAGACCCGACAAAAGTTGACAGGAGTGCGACTTACGCGGCAAGGCACATAGCCAAAAATATTGTTGCCGCAAAATTGGCAAAAGAATGTTTGGTGCAAGTTGCTTATGCAATCGGCGTGCCCGAGCCGGTTTCAATTCACGTCGATACTAAAGGAACCGGAGTGGTTCCCGATGAAAAACTTGCCGGCATGATTCGCGATGTGGTTGATATGACTCCTTTGGGAATTATCAAAAGATTGAAACTAAGAAGACCTATCTTCAGAAAAACCGCAACTTACGGTCACTTCGGAAGAAATGAAAAAGATTTTACGTGGGAAAAACTCGATTTGGTTCCCAAATTCAAAAAGTATTTCAATTTATAAAGGAAAATAAAATGGACAAAGAATTATTGGAAAAAGATAACGAAACAATAAAGTTCAAAGTTAAAGATTTGTCTTTGGCCGAATGGGGAAGAAAAGAAATTGCTCTGGCCGAAAAAGAAATGCCAGGATTAATGGCTTTAAGGAAAAAATACGGCGAAGAAAAACCGCTGCGCGGTGCAAAAATAACAGGTTCGTTACACATGACAATTCAAACAGCAGTATTAATTGAAACCCTTGTTGAGCTTGGTGCCGATGTGCGATGGGCAAGTTGTAATATCTATTCTACACAAGACCATGCAGCAGCGGCAATTGCCGAACGCGGAATACCCGTATTTGCATGGAAAGGCGAAACTTTGGAAGAATATTGGTGGTGCACCGAACAAGCTTTAACTTTCCCCGGCGGAAGCGGTCCGGATTTAATTGTTGACGACGGCGGAGATGCCACCCTTATGATTCACAAAGGAGTTGAAGCCGAAGACAACCCCGCAGTTCTTGATGTTGAAACCGGAACCGAAGACGAACGGGAACTACTGAAAAGGTTAAAACTTACACTAAAAGAAAATCCCTCTAAATGGCACACAATTGTCAAAAACGTTAGGGGCGTTTCTGAGGAAACAACTACGGGCGTGCACCGATTGTATCAGATGAAAGAAGCCGGGAAATTACTTTTCCCCGCCATTAACGTTAACGATTCGGTAACAAAATCGAAATTCGACAATTTGTACGGCTGCCGCGAATCGTTAGCCGACGGAATAAAAAGAGGCACCGATATTATGGTTGCGGGTAAAAATGTTGTTATCTGTGGCTACGGCGATGTGGGAAAAGGTTCCGCTCAATCGATGAAAGGCTTCGGGGCAAATGTGATTGTAACCGAAATCGATCCGATTTGTGCTTTGCAAGCCGCCATGGAAGGATTCCCGGTTAAAACCGTTGAAGATGTTTTGGATATAGGCGATATCTTTGTTACTACGACCGGCAACAAGGATGTAATTAGAATCGAACACATGGAAAAAATGAAAGACGGTGCAATTGTTTGTAACATAGGCCATTTCGATAATGAAATTCAAGTTGACCAGCTGAAAAATTACCCGGGAATAAAAAGAATCAACATCAAACCGCAAGTTGACCAATACGTTTTTCCGGACGGGCACTCAATTATTCTGCTTTCGGATGGCAGACTGGTGAACTTGGGAAATGCAACGGGTCATCCTTCTTTTGTGATGAGTAATTCTTTTACAAATCAAACGTTAGCTCAAATTGAATTGTGGAAAAACAAATACGAAGTGGACGTTTACAGATTGCCTAAACGACTCGATGAGGAAGTGGCAAGGCTGCATCTTGAAAAGCTCGGTGTGAAGCTAACCAAGTTAACTAAAGAGCAGGCGGATTATATCGGTGTTCCGGTTGAAGGTCCTTACAAACCGGATCATTACAGATATTAAAATTATAATGTTTAAAATATTTAAAAACTAAAAGCCCGGCAAAATTACCGGGCTTTTTTATTGGAGTTGATTTACGTTACTTTTCAATTATGTTTCCGTCAACGTCTATGTATTTTATTTCGTAACCCAGCTCGCTTAGACCTTTGCCTATTTTTTCTTTGTCGCCCACAACTACCCAAACCAGGCTTTCCGGTTTGAGCACACGTTTGGCGGCTTTTCTTATTTGTTCAACAGTTAAGTTTTTAATCATCGACGGATATTTATCAAAATAATCCAGAGGATAATTATATCTTACCAACGAGCTCAAAGAACTGCTGACGCTGCGGATGGTTTCCCATTTACCGGGCAGACTTAAAGTTTTATTCAATTTGATTTTTTTCAATTCTTCCGCGGTCGCCGGTTTTGTACTAACATACTGGGAAACTTCTTTATAAACCTCTTGCATCGATTCTTTTGTTTTATCGGTTTGTACAAGTGCGAAAACAATGAAAGGCTGCTGTGCTTTGGCTCCGAGAATAATACTGCGTGAACCGTACGACCAATGCTTGTCTTCGCGCAAATTCATATTTATTCTCGATGTGAAAGTTCCGCCCAGAATATCGTTCATCGTTTCTATTGCGATATTATCTTTATCGGCTTTAGGCGGGAAGATTTCACCGGCAAAAATTATCGATTGTTGTGCTGCCGGTTTATCGAGCAAATAAACAACCGGTTTTGTTTTGTTTTTAACAAAAGCTATGTTTTTCTTCGGAACATCTCCGCCTTTCCAATCGCCGAACAAATCTTCCAACTTGTCTTTCAACTCGTTAAGAGTTATATCTCCAACAACCACAAGATATGCATTGTTCGGTTTGTACCAGGTTTTATGGAATTTGATCAAATCGTCTCGTGTAATTTTTTCCACGGTCGATTCGTAACCCGAGCCGGTGAAAGGATAAGCGTAAGCATGACCTTCGCCAAAAAGGAATTTAGGGAATACCCGCAAGCCCATTTGAATGGGTGTCGCTTTTTCCCTTTTAATTTGAGCTATTCGCTGTTGTTTCAACCTTTCCAATTCTTTTTCGGGGAATTGCGGATTCAGAACCACATCGGCAAAAATATCGAGCGACTTATCCAAATTCGATTTGAGCGAATTAAGATTAACGTACGACATATCCAAATCGGAGTAAGCGCTTAATCTTGCGCCAAGCATACTTAACTCGTCACTTATTTCGAGTGAGTTTCTGTTTTTTGTCCCCTCGTCAAGCATGGAGGATACAAGACTTGCTGTGCCGGGCAAAGCGAATTGATCGGCCGAATATCCGGCATCGAACATAAGAGTCAAGTTAACAACCGGTACGGTTTTTCTGTTTGCAAGGTAAATTTTCATTCCGTTGCTTAATGTAGCCTGCTCGATAGCCGGGAATTTCGCATCGGGCGGGGTTCCTGTTGCAGGTAATTTCGATCTGTCCACATCACTTTTGATTGTTGCATATTTCGGATAAGGATGAATTTCCAAAATCAGAACTCCATCGGAAAGCCATTTGTTGGCGGCATTTTTTATCGATTCTTTTGTTGCGGCTTTCACACGTTCGAGTTTAACTTTATAAAAATCGGGTGAGCCTCCGAAAACTTGACTTTGTGCAAGTATATCGGATTTACCGCCGAACCCGCCGATTCTTTCAATTCCTCTAACGAATGAAGCAAAGTATTGTGTTTTTACACGTTTCAACTCTTTATCGGTCGGTCCTTCTTTCAAAAACTTTGCAAGCTCTTCGTCGATTGCTTTCTCAACCGTTGCCAGATCCACACCCGGTTTGGCTGTGGCAACAATAGCGAATTGGCTGCCGATTTCTTGTGCATCAACATAAGCATAAACATCGGTTGCAATTTGATCGTCGTAAACCAAACGTTTGTATAATCGTGAGTTTTTCCCGCTCGAAAGGACGTCGCTTGCCAGATCAAGTAGAACCACATCTTTGCTTTTCCATTCGGGGATATTCCAAACTTTATATATTCTTGCTTGCGGAACGCGGTCTTCTGCAACAAGTCTTTTCGTTCCTTTCATCTTTGCTATATCGATTTGCGGGCGCGATAGCGGGGGTCCGGGCGGAATATCGCCGAAATATTTTTCCACTTTTTGTTTAACTTCGTCCGTGTTAACATCGCCGGCAATAACCAACGTGGCGTTTGCCGCCCCGTAATATTTTTTAAACCATTCATGAACATCTTCAAGCGAAGCGGCATCCAAATCTTCCATCGATCCGATAACCGTCCACGAATAAGGGTGACCTGCGGGATAAGAATTTTTTGTGAGCAACTCGTAAGCTATTGCGTAGGGTTGGTTTTCACCTTGGCGTTTTTCATTTTGAACCACGCCACGTTGTTCATCCAATTTTGCTTGTGTGATTGCACCGAGCAAATGTCCCATTCTGTCCGATTCCATCCAAAGCGCCAAATCTATTGCCGAAGTGGGTACGTTCTCAAAATAGTTTGTACGGTCTTGATTTGTAGTACCATTTAAATCCGTTGCACCCACACGTTCCATTGCTTGAAAATAATCATCGTCGAAATTCTCGCTGCCGTTGAACATCAAATGCTCGAACAAATGTGCAAAGCCCGTCTTGCCCGGTTTTTCGTTTTTGGAACCCACATGATACCAAACGTTAACGGCAACAATCGGCGCTTTATGATCTTCGTGAACTATTAAAGTAAGTCCGTTTTTTAATACGAACTTTTTGTAAGGTATGTTGATTTCGTCAAGGTTTTGTGCAAAAGCGGATTGCATGAAAATTAAAGAAATCAACAGGAAGGCGAAATTTTTTACTTGTTTCATATTTCCTCTGTTATTATTTGTTGAAAATTTTATATTCTTTTGACGTCACAAATCAAAATTTGTTTCTTTCGTACTTAAAAATAATTAAAAAATTATTGCCGGAAGCTAAAATTCAAAAATAAATTTATGCTATGAATTAATAATTTTTAAGTTTTAATGGGTTGCAATATTTAAGAAAATAAAAATCCCGGCGCCATTTTACATAATCCGCTTGTGCATAAAACGTTACAATAAATTTGCGGAATAACAAGCAGCTTGAAAAATAAACTTCATATCACTTAACAGGAATTTTCTTAATTTTATAAATGTTTTTAGGAAAGGTAAAAAGGAGAAAATTTGAATGCACCGCAGAAATTTTGTTAAAGGAGCCGTAGCAGTTACAATTTTGGGTGGCAGTGGATATAAAACATTTGCCAAAAAGATGTTACAATCCGGAAGGGAAACAAATAATTTGCTGCCCAGTAAGTTGAAAGCCGGTGACACTATCGGGTTAATTGCCCCCGGGAGTTTTATAACCGAAGATGAATTAAATGAGTCTATTGCAAACTTAAAGGATTTGGGTTTTAATGTAAAGTATTCAAAAAACATTTTGGCTCGTTACGGCTATCTTGCCGGAACGGATAAACAAAGGGCGGACGATGTAAACAAGATGTTTGCCGATAGCAACGTGGACGGAATTGTTTGCGCGCGCGGCGGTTACGGATGTTCGAGAATTTTACCAATGTTGGATTACGAAATGATAAAGAAAAATCCCAAGGTGATAGTTGGTTACAGTGATATAACGGCACTTCTCTATGGAATATATTCTCAAACGGGACTTGTGTGTTTTCACGGTCCGGTTGGAATTTCCACGTTCAATGAGTTTTCGGTCCGGAATTTCAATAATGTTTTAAGTCATCCGCGGGAAAAATATACCATGACAAGCGTTGTTGATGATGAAGACGAATTGTATAAGATTTTTCCCATCCGGTCGGGTGTTGCCGAAGGCGGACTTGTGGGCGGCAATTTATCGATAGTGGTTTCATTAATCGGCACTCCCTACGATATCGACACAAAAGGTAAAATTATATTTTTGGAAGATGTTGGTGAAGAACCGTATAGAATCGACCGTATGTTAACACAATTACTGGAAGCCGGAAAATTCGATGACGTTGCCGGAGTTGCTCTCGGAGTTTTCAAAAATTGCAGGGTGAAGAAAAAAGACCCCTCTTTCGATAAATCGTTCACACTTTTTGAAGTTTTGTACGACAGGCTATATCCTTTGGGCGTTCCTGTTATTTACGGACTTTCGTTCGGTCACATAGAAAACAAATTCACTTTGCCGTTTGGAATAAAAGCCCGTTTGGATGTTGGAAATCAAACATTAACACTGCTTGAAAGAGCGGTAAAAGATTAGATACGGATTGAAAAAATGTATGCCGAAATTGTATTTCCGCTTCCTTTCAGAAACGCATTTACTTACGAGATTCCCGTTGATTTGGAAGATGCGGTAAAAACCGGCGTCCGCGTAGTTGTTCCGTTCGGTAAAAGAACACTTACCGGTTACGTAATAAATGTTACCCCAACCACCAAAATAGAAAAAGGAATAAAAAAAATTAGGGATGTTCTCGATGAAACCCCTATTTTCTCCGAAGAGTCGTTGAAATTCTACCGCTGGGTTGCCGATTATTACATCTCTTCATTAGGTGAGGCAATCAAGAATTCCATTCCCTACGGGTCGGAAGTCGAATCGAAAAAAATTGTGGTTGCCGATAAAGAATATTGTTTAAAGCTTTTGGAAAAAGAGAAAAAGAAAGCATCCGTTAGGGCAAAGCTTTTGCGTCTTCTTTCGGAAAAAGATGTTTGGAAAATATCCACGCTTCAGAAATCCTTAAAGAGAAAATCCATTCATTCCCAGCTGAAAACTTTGGAAAAGAACGGCGCTATTACAATCTTGGATAAAATTGAAGATCCAAAAGTAAAGGTTAAAAAAGTTAAATATGTAAGAATCGCCCAAAACATCGATAAAATTTATTCCGCAATTCCCCAGCTCGAAACCAAAGCACCGAAGCAAGTTGTAGTGCTTCTCGAATTGCTTTCCGTTAAAGAAGGCGGTATATCGCAAAATGAACTTTTGAAAAAAACAAAAACTACGCATGCAACACTGGCTTCATTACGGAAAAAAGAATTAATTGAAATTTACGAGAAGGAAATTGAGCGTGTTTACAAAGAAACTTATTCCGAGAAGCTTGTTAAGTTCGAATTAACCGCCGACCAAAAAGCCATAGTTAAAGAAATTTCGGGGTTAATTGACAAAAAAGAGTTTCAAACTTATTTGTTGCATGGTGTTACCGGCAGCGGGAAAACTCAAATTTACATTGAGTTGGCAAAACTTGCGCTTGAAAAAGGATTGAATGTATTGATTTTGGTACCGGAAATTTCACTCACACCACAAATTACTTCACGTTTTTATAATCATTTTAAGGAAAATGTGACGGTAATGCACAGCCGCATGTCTCTCGGTGAAAAATACGATTCCTGGCGGGGAATTATAAAGGGAAAATACAAAGTAGTAATCGGTCCGCGCTCGGCTTTGTTTGCACCGTTGGAAAATCCCGGCTTAATTGTGGTTGACGAGGAACATGATTCAAGCTATAAACAATACGATCAAGTACCCAGATATCAGGCAAGGGATACGGCAATAGTTAAAGGGAAGTTCAATTCTTGTCCGGTAATATTGGGCTCTGCCACTCCATCGGTTGAAAGCATGTACAATGCACAAATCGGAAAATATAAACTGGTTGAATTGAAAGAACGAGTGGACAATGCGAAACTTCCTCATATCCGTTTAGTTGATATGATTATCGAAAACAAAAAGAAAAGGGTGGCTGGTGTTTTTTCTTATACATTGCTCGAAGCAATAAGCGACAGGTTGAAGAAAAAAGAATCGGTAATTCTTTTACAAAACCGCCGGG
>JALSTB010000030.1 GCA_026983955.1 Melioribacteraceae bacterium | reverse complement strand
AGATCCACAGCCAATACATTTCTGCCCTTATTCATCAACGCTTGCCGGTCACCAAGTGCTTGCGCTTTTATTAACACATCGAAAGTAATTGAAGATTCTTCACTGCCCAAATCGACGGGAACAGGAAGATTAACATCCGGCTCGTATGTAAATTGGAGGAATATTCCATGCCCGGCATCGCCTTTATGCAATTGACCGGTTGAGTGAAGAAAGCGTGGACCGAAACCAACCGTACAAGCCAGTTTGTATTTTTTGGTTAATTTTTCCCGTAAGCCTTGAAGCATCTTGTAATTATCATCGTCCGGAGTTATAAACGCTTGAATTGCAATATAGCTTTCCGGGGAATTTTTAACATTCGATTTAATAAAATTGTCAATAATTTCTCCGGGGGTATTGCCTTGAACATTACCGTAAAATTTCAACTTTTCTTCAAATACAAAATCCGGCAGCGGTCCGGGAAGTTTTCCCTCTTCGGCATATTTCCTTATTGATTCGCGTGCGGCAACTTTAGCCGATTCCACATCCGGTTGATCGAACGGTTGAATTTTCAAAACCCAACCGGCTACCGCCGTGGCAAATTCCCAGACAAAAAACTCCTTTCCCAAATCGTATTCATCATTTAATTCGAAAACAAATACCGGAAAACCTTTTTGGCGCAATTGATTTAATGCCTGATCGAAAGAATTGTCGTTTTTAGTTTTAAGCACAACAAAAACCCTGTCACCGGAATACGAATCGATGTCCAAAGCGGGTTCATCCACAACGGGTAAAATTCCCTTACCCTCTTTTCCGGTGCTTTCGGCAATCAATTGCTCAGCCCAGGCTTGGAAATATTTGAATTTCTCCGAAGTTAAAAAAGTCAATTTATCGGCACCAAGTTCAGCCAAACGCCCGGTTAGTGCGCCGAACAAAGCGATGTAATTCGAATCTTTTTTCGAAATTTCACTTGCATATTTGGCTTTTTCAAGAATTTTCCGGATATCCACACCGGTTAAGGCTGCCGGCACCAATCCGAAATACGACAATGCCGAAAATCTTCCACCGATATCGGGGTTATTTAGAAATGCTTTACGGAATTTGAAGGAATCCGCTATTTGCTCCAACTTGCTCCCGGGATCTGTAATTGCTACAAAATGCTCCCCCGCTTTCCCGGGACCAAACCGGGAAGCAACAAGATTGTAAAAATATTTCATTAAAGAAAGAGTTTCGACCGTACCGCCGGATTTTGTGGAAACAAGGAACAAAGTTGTACCCAAATCTAGTTTTCCCGATATTTCGCTAATTTTTACCGGATCGGTTGTATCCAAAACCATCATACCGGGATGATTATCTTTCACCCCGAAAGTTAACCGGAAAACTTCGGGAGCAAGACTCGAACCGCCCATTCCAAGTAAAACAACCATTTTAAAACCATCCCGGAGCACACCGTTTACAAAATCTTCAATTCCGGAAAGTTTAGAATCCATCCCAGCGGGCAAATCGAGCCAACCCAAGCGGTTGGAAATTTCATCGGGCTTATCTTTCCAAACGGTGTAATCTTTTTCCCAAATTCTTTTTACAATTTGAAAATGCGCCAATTCATCCAGCAGCGGATTAACTTCTTTTTCGAAACGGCCGGGATAATATTCCATTTTCAGCTCACTTTGGTTTGTTCGATTTTCGATTGAATACTATCGATAATTTTTTGGTATGAATCTGCAAATGCTTTAACGCCGTCAACTTGTAACCGTTTTGTAACTTCGTTCAAATCAATTCCGGCCTCGGCAATTTTGCGAAGATGCTCCCTCGATTCATCAAGATTTTCGTAAATTGTTTTTCGTACAACACCATGATCGAGGAATTTTTCCAAAGTGGCGGGCGGAACGGTGTTAATCGTATTGTGACCGATGAGATTATCTACATACATCGTATCGGGATAATCGGGGTTTTTCGTACTTGTACTTGCCCAAAGCAATTGTTGCGTGCGCGCACCTTTCTTAATCAATTCTTGCCAGTTATCACCGGAGAAGACTTGCAAAAATTCCTGGTAAACCGTTTTTGCGTACGCAATTGCGGTTTTCCCTTTCAGTTCCGGTAAACCTTTTTCATCAAGAAGTTTATCTACGTAAGTATCGAGCCGGCTTACAAAGAAAGATGCAACGGATTCAACACAACATAGTGTTCCCTTTCTTTCATCAAGCTGAACGATTCCGTCTTTAAATGCTTGCACCACTTCAAGATAATTATCCTTGTTAAAAATCAAAGTGACGTTAACATTAATACCTGAGGCGAGTAATTCCGTAATTGCCGGCAAGCCTTCTTTTGTAGCCGGCACTTTAATCATCACGTTGGGTTTATTTATCTTTTCGAAGAGTCTTTTCCCTTCCGCAATCGTTCCTTCGGTATCGTGAGCGAGATTGGGATTAACCTCAATACTAACATAACCGTCAATTCTGTGTGTATTTTCGAAAACGGGCATGAATAAGTCGGCTGCCAAACCGATATCGCGAAGCGCTATGCTTTCGTAAATTTCCGTGGGCGATTTTCCTTCGGCAACCAGTTTATTAAAGTCGTCATCGTAAATGTTACTGCCGTTTATTGCTTTTTCGAATATTGAAGGATTTGAAGTCATACCTCGCAATCCGATATCAATCAATCTTTGCAATTCGCCGTTTAACAATATGTCCCTACGGATGAAATCGTACCAGATTGACTGACCGAGGGTTGCAAGTTCTTCAAGTTTAGTCATTTGTACTCCAATCTTCTTTATTGAACAAACCTATCCGATAATCGAATATTACCGGAAATAAATTAAAGACAAAATTATGAAAAATCGGTATGAACAAAAAGAAGTAAATTAACAATTTTTACAAGTAAAAAATCACAATCCGCTCCGCCAATCGGATTTATCGGGGAGTGATATTCCGTTCTCCTTAAACAAAACATTATCCGGGTCGGCTTCCGGCAGTGAACCGAAGGATAAAACTTGTGTTGGACAATTCACAACACAAGCCGAGCACCTTACGCATTCAACATCATTCATTGGAATTCCTTTGTTGGCGTAATTCATCACATCAATTCCCATGTGGCAAACCTTTGTACAAATATTGCAAGAAATACATTTCTTCTTATCTGCAAAAATTCTGTATTTGGAAAACCGCGCGTAAATGTGCATCAAAGCTGCAAGCGGGCAACCGAAGCGGCACCACACCCTTCCGCTGAGAAAAAAGTAAACACCTAAACCCAACACACCGGCAAATATAACATCGATTGCCAAATAGTAAAACACGTGAAGTAAATCCGCCGTGTAATCCACAGGCTCATTTATGACGGGAATTTCAATTTTGTAAAGAACCGAAATCAGTTTCAACCCGGTAATCAAAAATGCAGCTGCTAAAATCCACTGCCCCATGTTTTCCCACTTTTTCGGTTTTTCTCCATGCAGCGCAAGTGTTCTGTATTCATCTCCAAGGGTTTCCGCCAAAGCGCCGCAAGAGCAAATCCATCCGCAATAAGCACCCTTGCCCCATTTGTAAACAAGAAGCGGAATAATGACGAATGTTTGAATAATACTGAACACAAACCAAAATGTAGTTATGTTGCCATCGTATAAATTCACGAAGTTGAGCGGCCAAGCAAGAATGAAACCGTATGCTCGCCAATAACTGGGTTGGGCACCTTCCCAATTTCCGGTAGGGAAAACTTGCTGCAAAATAAATCCGTCGGGTGAACCGAGTGCACCGATTTTACCCAAATACGGCAGTATGATTTCGGGAAGCAAAAACAGAGGGAAAATTTGTATCAATATCAACACCGTTGTTTGATAGATAATGTATTTTGTCGGTTTTACTTTCATTCTTCGCAAACCGAAAATAAGTATTGTTAAAGAGTAAAATCCCGTATAATAAAAACTTTGGGATTTTCCGAACATTTCATATCCGAAATACTTTTCACCGAAATATACTACCGACATAAAAGCGGCAACGGCAATGAAATAAGAATACTTAAAAGTTTGCCAATTAAATCTTAACTCTTTATAGTGGTTTTTAACAAATACACCCAATAAATAGATACCGAGAATAACGAATAAAATAAATCCAACATAAGCGACAAGAGCGTTAATATATTTGTTAACATTCCAAACATAAATTTTTTCTGAAAAGAGCACAGGTATTAAATTTGCCGGCAAAGCAAAGAATTTAACCCAGAACTTTGTACTGAACACCGAATCGATTATTCCGGAGAAACCGTCGTATTTTCCCAAAACGTAATTATAAACTTCCGCACTGCTCTTACCGAAATAAACCACGGTAGAGAAAAGTAAAAGCGCAGCGAACATTAATTTCCGAGTTGTTTCCAACTCCCCTTCCATTTTAATGCCACTGCGCTTGAAAAAATCTACGGGTAATTCCGTTCCGATCATAACGAACGCAAGCGAATTGGGTATTTCAATTTCATTACGGTTTTTATCCAACAGTATAACAGCATTGTCTTTTATTTCTTTTACGGTCGTTTCGTAAAGCACTTTTATTTTTCCATCTTCCACCAGGCGATTAAATTTTTCCAAATTTCCTTGTTTGGGTCGTGAAAAAGAAGCTTTCCGGTAAGAAACGGTAACGCTTTTGGCAAACGGTGCAACAGCTATTGCAGTTTCCAAAGCGGTATCGCCACCGCCAACAATTAAAACATCGTGACCTTCGGCATCGGCCGGATCGAACAGCCGGTTGAAAACTTTGGGCAAATCTTCGCCGGGAATGTTTAATTTTCGGTAACTGCCCGATTTGCCAATTGCAATAATTACACGAAGCGCTTTGTATGATTTACTTTTTGAGACAACTTCAAAATAATCACCCCGTTTTTTAATTTCATCAACCTTAATACCTTCTTCTACAGGCAAATCGTTTTCCCTTAAATAGGAATTTAATTCTTCCAACAAAGATTCTTTTGTCCCGTCCGAAATTTTTATTTCCGATTGTTGGGTTAAGTCCACCGGCTCGGCAAATATAGGTTTACCTTTCGGGAAATTTTTTATTGTGTTAAATTTACTTGAAGCTTCAAGTATTTTGAAATTATATCCGGATTTTTTGGCTTTTATTCCGGCTGCTATTCCTGCCGGACCGGCTCCAATGATGATTAAATCCAGTACATCTTTACCGAGATTGTTTTTCCTTTGTTTTTGAAAATCCGGTAATGCGTTTAAATATTCAATAATTTTCGAACCGCTTTCGGCAGCTAATTTCAAAAGAGGAATACCGGTTAAATCACCAACGATGTAAATTCCCTTAACGGAAGTTTCACCGTTTTCATCGATCACCGGATACTTTTCAACTTCACCGGTTGGAACGTCTTTTTGAAGCCAATCAAAGTATTTTTTGATAATTCCCATAAAACTTTAATTAATAAATCTAAAACCAATATTTAACGTATTGCCCGCACCGGAGTTTTTACCCAAATAGAAGGTCGTTGCCAACGCTTCAAGTTCCAGAAAATCGAACAATTGGTATTTTAATCCGCCACCCAAATGAAAATAGTAAGAGTTGCCGCCTCTATAAAATCTTGTAGATATTTCGTGCATAGCATAAAGAGTCAGTTTTTCCGACGGATAATAACTCAGAAAAGCTTTTAAGGGGAAATCATAATAATTCGAGCCGTTGAATTCCTTGTTGATTCTTACCCAAGTATCAAACTCTAAAAACAATGAAAAATCATCATTTAAACGATTATCGTAGAAAAATTGATTTAACCAAACAAAACTGTCAAACTCCACGAATGGAGAACCGGCCGAGCCTTCCAAATTGGATGCAACGGGAATAAACAAAGTGGTTTGCAGAGATACTTCATCCAGAAAACTTTTTGTGCCGGAAAACGGGAGGAATTTTATTTTGGGTCCGATGTGGCTTAAAACCGTCCGTGCATTATTCGATTGTTCGAAATTAAATATTTCAAATGGGGATGATTCTGCCGGTTTGTTACTCGCCGCCTTCAGCCAAAATTCCAAACCAATATTCAACGAAGAATTTATTCCGTACAAAAATGAAAATATTCCGGTGAAATAATTATTCCGGTTACCGGTTTCAATTTTATTCGCACCGTCATCGAAAAACGAAGTTTGGGTGTAAAGGTTATTGAAAATTTTCAACTCGAATTCACCTTTATGAAATAAAACCGAGGGTGTGTATGATTGCAAAAATATTTCTTCGTCTTCCTCTTGTGCAAATGTAACAATTGTAAATGCCAGCAAAAGCAAAATATATAATTTGATTTTGTCCATCTTATTTTTCTTTCTGTTTGTTTAACGCCCAGTTATATCTGATAAATTCTATATCAACCTCATTCTCTTCCAAGAATTTTTTATCCGCTTCGTTCATATATTTCTTTACGAAATTGAGAACGGAACCGTATTTTCCGGTAAAATATTTTTCGAACCATTTGAATATTTCCGAGAGGTATAAGGTTTTGTTTTCCTTATCCAACCGGTTTTTATATTTATTGTTGAGAAAATCCCTTGCATTAGCTTCCAATTGTTCATAAACTTTTTCAGGTTTATAAATTTCCCGCAATAATTTTGGACAACTTACGGCAGCACAAACCAACCCGAAATGACTTAGAACCGGTTCAATTTTCAGAACGTAATCATATTCCAATTCGTTTAAAGTTAAATCTTCACCAAACACCTCAAATTCAATATCATCAAAAAAGCCACGTACTTGCATCGGCGATTTAATTCCCGGATGATCAATTACATTTTTAATTACAAGAGCATTGTATGCATTTATTAAAAACGACAGCTTTTCGTTCTTGTCAAAGCCGGAAATGTCTGCGGCTGCAATCCGTTTGAGATATTCCATGAATTCGTTACTTTCCGCGAAACCTTTGTAATTTACCATTCCCTTTTCGTTCACGTATTCTTTCAAAAGTTTGTCAAAAGCGGACTGATCGAATGATTGTCCAAAATGAACGGTAACAATAAAAACCAGTAGTGTTGCAATTAATTTTATTTTTTTCATAGAGTGTCCTGAATTGTTTTTCCCTATAATAATTAAAATTTATCACAAATTAATAACATTTCCTTAAACAAAAAGTAAATTATATGACATTCTTAACCTTCTCACACTGATTGGCAAATAAAGATATCCGCATAAAAGATGGAAATCAAAAAAAGCGTTTGGTTTTTCAGGCGGTGCCGGAGGATTTCCACTCAATCATTCCGCCGGCAATAGAACACTGTTTCGTATTTTTTTACAAGTAATATTTGATTAAGTTCATTGTTTGCTCGTAATAAGTTCCGCCGAACAAATTAAGATGATTAAATATGTGATAAAGTTTGTAAATATTTTCCCTTTCCTTATATCCGTTTTGAAGAGGAAGCGCTTCGTGGTAGGCGGAATAAAAACGTGAATCGAAACCACCAAAGATTTTCGTCATTGCCAAATCGGCTTCACGGTGGCCGTAATAAACCGCCGGATCGATAAGGACGGGTTCGCCGGTTTCATCAACCATATAATTTCCGCCCCAAAGATCGCCGTGTAACAAAGAAGGCCGTTCAACTATGTCATCCAAAATATCATGAATTTTGTCTTCCAGCTGCATAAACGCTTTACGTAATTCGTCCGTGGCATAACCGTTTTTCTCTGCAAGGCGGTATTGGAACATCAGCCGGTTATCCCAATAAAACGTTGCCCAATCGGTACATTGAGGTTGGTTTATTTGTTCGTTTGAGCCGATAAAATTGTTTTCAAAAAATCCGAACAAATCGTTTTCATACCGGTGCAAATCGGCCAATTGTCTTCCGAATTCCTCGGAAAATTCCTTGCCTTTGTTCCCTTGATTAATAAACTCAACCAACAAATAATCTTCGGATACCGATATAACTTCCGGCACCCGAATGGCTCCGGCTTTTTTAATTTCTATTAAACCGTTGGCTTCCGTTTTGTGAATTCTTTTATCGTCATATTGTTTTAAAAGATACGCTTTGCCGGATTCGGTTTTAATTTTTTTAGAATTGGCAATGCATCCACCGCCTAACGGTGTTTCCGATATTATTTTTTCTTGTAATATATCTTCCAAATTTTCTTTCATTTCACTTGCCATTTAAATCTTTTTGAATTTTGTTAATTAAACCTTCAACGGAATCTTCCAAAATATCCAAAACAAGTTCAAAACCTTCGCTGCCGCCATAATACGGATCGGGCACTTCATTATAACCGTTGGAAGAATAATCGGTCATCATCGAGATTTTATGTGAGTAAATTCCGTCCGGATCCATGTTCGATAGATCATTGTAATTTTCCTTATCCATTGCAACGATGTAATCAAACTTGTCAAAATCTTCATATTTAATTTTACGTGCGATGCTGTTAAGCTCGTAACCGCGTTTCATTGCATGCCGTTGCATTCTTGGGTCTGCCGGTTCTCCCTCATGATAAGCAATTGTGCCAGCCGAATCGGTAACTATTTTGTCTTCAAGACCCTTTACTTTTATAAAATGATTCATAACCGCTTCGGCGGAAGGCGAACGGCAAATATTTCCCATACATACAAAAAGTACTTTTTTCATTTTACCTCAATTCGATATTTCAAGTGTGTGAAAATAAAATTTTTTGAGGATAAAAAGAAATAGCGGTTTAAATATTAATAAGTCCAGTTCACATTTACCAAAGTCGAATCGTCCACCGAGTATTCATAAGGCAACATGTCGGCAAGTTTTTCATAAGACCAATACCCAAAAGTTTCTATGGCGAATTCATTGAAAAAGTGACCGTTTTTATCAACTAACACTTCAGGTTTGTGCAGCTTAATCCAAGAAGTTTGATAACCCGGAGCTTGATTATACAAACCACGCATTTCCAGATATCCGTATTCTTCCCATTCCCTTTTGTAAGTTACTTGCAAATAATTTTTAAAAGTAAGACAATAAAAAGTGTTGTTTTCGCATTTGGAAATAATTTTGGAAACATCCACCGGATAGAACAAGGGTTTGTAGCGGGACTCCCACGGCAAACCGTTTGCGGTAAATGCATCAAAACCTTCCGCTGTCAATTTTTTATTATCTCCGTTTATTCGGAGCCGGTTTGATTTAACATCACCCGGCGCCACAGAATTCCCTTTCAAATAATCATACTGCTCAATCAAAGTTCTAAGAAAATGAGTTAACGAACCGCAATAAGTTTTCAGACGGTTATTCTTGTAAATATTTTCATCTTCCCCATTGTGCGGTTTAATTTCTTCAAAATAAGGTTGACCGGAAAATTTGGTAGTGCGTCCGTTGGTTTCAAAATATTCCAGAAAATAAGTGAGTTTGTATCCAAGTGCATAATTATTTATGATAATGGGTTCTTTGCATTTTGCTTTGAGCCAACCGCCGGCTGTTTTGGTAAATTCCACGGAATATGGATTTAATATTTCACATTGCCGGGCATTCAAATCGATACCCAATAATTGTTGTTTGAACAATTTAAAATTATCTTCCCATTCCTCGTCTTCAGTACCTTCCACAACAATTTCAGGCAATTGGAGTAATTTTGGTTTAAGTTTAAAATTGAGTGAAACGGTTTTATTTTTATCGAGAGAAATTACTTTTTTAACCGTCTTATAATTGACGTGCGATACCACCACTGTAAAATAGCCGTCCGGGATATTTTTAATTTCGTATTTACCGTCGGTGCCGCTGGAAGAGCCGAGAAGAGTTTTCAGAATATATACATTTGCATTAACAACCGGTTTCCCTTTTCCCTCTTCAGTTATTTTACCTTCAATTACATTTTGAGAAAAATGGGAGGAATAGGACAAAAAACAAATTATCCCAATTTTAATTAAAAAAATTTTCATAATTAAAATATCGTTGTATCGGAATCTCCCGTTTCAATCTTTCTAACCCGGATTTGTTTGATTTTGTAAGGATTAATCATAAAGTGTTCGTTTTCGGGTATAACAACTTCGCGTGTTGATAACCATTTTCCGGCTTCTTTCTCATCATCTTTGTACACCGCCCAAAGTGTTCCGTCGGAAAGTTCGATTACACCGTTTTTTTTATCAAAGTTTCTAATATAATTCAAATAACCGTATTGATACCTGAAATTATCCGAACCGGTGATTGCATTATGCCGGACGGCAATTTTAGTGCCGTTCAGATACATGTATCCGTTATCAAGCATACTTTCCAAAACAAAAAAAACTTCCGTTAAGTTTACCGCAATTATTATTCTGTTTGTTATCCAACTTGAACCGTCGGCAAGCGTAACAACTCTTCTGTTCACATTGTGAATTGTTCCCTTGAAGAAACGGACTTCCCTAATTAAATCTTTATAAGTCTCGGTTGCGGGAGCACATGAATGAATCAAAATTATAAAAAACATCAATAAATATTTTAGGCAGGCTTTCATCGAAAACACCGTTTTTTTTGTTAAATTAAATATTGCCACATTAAATTGCAATTAATAAATTTATTACCCAAAAATCCGGAGAGTGAATTGGCAAAAGAATACGATCCCCGGATGCATTCGGCCGAACATATTTTAAATCAGACGATGGTTAGAATGTTCAATACAGGCCGTTCTTTCCGGGCGCATATAGAGAAGAAAAAATCGAAATGTGATTACAGATTCAACCGTGACTTAACGGTAGATGAAATCAAATCGATTGAAAACAAAGTAAATGAAATTATTTCCGGAAATTTACCGGTGCGGGAAGAATTTTGCACACTGGAAGAAGCCAAAAAATTTGTAGATACATCCAAGTTGCCGGAAAATGTTGGAAATAAAATACGGATAATTAAAATTGGCGATTACGACGCCTGCCCGTGTATTGGTCAGCACGTTGCCACAACCGCGGAAATAGGGAAATTCAGAATTGTATCAACCGGTTATAATGACGGAGTGCTGAGGATAAGATTTAAACTTGAATCTATTTAATTTCAACTTTTTTCAATTCCACTTTTTTATAATTATCCACAAATTCCGATTTCGAAGCATAACATGAATGAGCATTCTCGCCTGAACCGTGTACGGAGCAATTGCCCCCACCACAGCAACTGTTTTCTTTTTGTTTGTATTTACTGAAATGCAACGAAAGACCCATTACCACCGTTGCTAGCGCGAAAAACACTATTACCGCGATTATTTGTTCCATTTATATATCCTAATTATTTTTTTCAATTAAAGATTTAAAATCGGGGGTAAATTTCTCAACAAACTTCCCCTTTTCTTTTACAAACATAATGACGGGGAGTTTCTCTTTCAAGGCAAAAGTGAATCCCTCAACGGGACCCAACACAAGCAACGCCGTAGCTAAACCGTCTGCAACCATACAGTTAGGCTCAATAACACTAACCGAAACAAGGTTATGCGTAACCGGTTTCCCCGTTCTCGGGTCTATTGTATGGGAATATTTTTTCCCGTTGAGTTCAAAAAAATTATAATAATCTCCGGATGTAGCCATGGATAAATTATATAATTTTACAATTTTGGCAATTCTGTTTGAACCATCGGGATATTGTATTCCGATTCTCCAAAAGTCGTTATTACCCTTTCTCCCTTTTGTCCTTACCTCTCCGCCTATTTCAACCATATAATTTTTTATTTTATTTTCGTCAAGAAATTCTGAAACTTTATCCACACCGAAGCCTTTTGCAATCGAGGAAAGATCAACGTAGATTTCCGGAATCAATTTTTTCACTGCAAACGGATTTTCTTTTATTCGCAAATTTTTATACCCGATGATTTTTTTTCTTTCCTCAATTTGTTTATCATCCGGTACTTGATATTCGTGCATTTCCGGACCGAACCCCCACAGGTTTACCAACGGACCTACGGTTATATCGTATGCTCCGCCGGTTAATTTGGAAATACGCAATCCTTCTTTGAGCACGGTATAAAAATCTTTTGAAATTTTGAACCAAGCCGTGTCATTAAAAGAGTTGAACCGTGAAATTTCGGAAGAGTCGATATAGGTTGACATCTGCAAATTCACCCTTTGCAGTACGCTGTCTATTTGCTGATGAAGTTTTTCATAATTTTGCACATTTCCGGCAATCAGTTTGATATGGTAGGTGGTACCCATAGTGGAACCGGACAAACTTTTTTCGATCGGAACATTTTGCTTACTGCAAGCAATGAAGCCTGATATGAGAAATAAAAACAGAAAGGCTTTTATCAGTAAATTTTTTTCTTCCATTTCCAATCTTCGTAATATCGCCAGCTAACCATTTGGTTAAGCCTTTCAATTTCTTTTGTTTTTTCCATCAATAAAGCTTTATTAACATCGCCTGCGGAAAGAAGACCGATGAATTTGCCGTTTTTCTCGATTAGCAGATGTCTCAATCTCATACCGAGAAATTTATCCAGTAGCTGATAACAATTATCCGAATGTGAAGCGTACTTCAAACCGGTAACCATATGGTCTTTAACTTTTTCGGTACGCGGGTTGAAGTTTTCATCCATTACGTTTCTCATTAAATCGCGTTCCGTCCAAATTCCCACGTAATTCTCACCGTCTTTGACCAAAATGGCACCGATGTTTTTCCCGAGCATAATTTTAAGTGCTTCGTAAATTGTACTCTCGGGGGAAACGGAAATTATATCATGACCTTTTTTTTCTAAAATTTCGCCCGCGGTTAACATTTTAACCTCCCTTTCAATTAAAATTTAAAGTATGTAAACGAAAGGTAAACTTGTATGCCGTTATATTTTACCTTTGTAAAATATACTAAACTTTTCCGGGATTAGCCACCAAAATCGTCATACAAAATGTTTTCCGGTTCTACGCCAAGTCCGTCCAGCATTTTGGTTACCGCGCTCAGCATAAGCGGTGGACCGCAGATGTAATATTCGCAATCTTCCGGAGCAGGATGGTCTTTTAAATAATTATCGTAAAGAACTTGGTGAATAAATCCGGTATAACCTTTCCAATTATCTTCGGGCAACGGATCGGATAGAGCCAAATACCATTTGAAATTCGGATTTTCTTCTTGAAGTTTATTGAAATCTTCCATATAAAAAGCTTCTCTTAAACTTCTTGCACCGTACCAAAACGTCATTTTACGTTTGGTATGAACCCTTTTAAGTTGATCGAAAATCATAGAGCGCATGGGAGCCATTCCCGCGCCACCACCGATAAATACCATTTCGGCATCGGTATCTTTAACGAAAAACTCGCCGTAAGGTCCGGAAATAGTAACCTTATCACCCTGTTTCAAGCTGAATATGTACGATGACATTTGTCCCGGTGGTGCATCCGGCTTGTTTGGGGGTGGAGTTGCGATTCTAACGTTAAGCATAATAATTCCTTTTTCCAAAGGATAATTTGCCATGGAATATGCCCTTACGATCGGTTCATCCACCTTCGAAACATATCTCCACAAATTGTATTTATCCCAATCCGGGCGGTATTGTTCGTCAATATCGAAATCGGAATACTTGACCACGTGCGGCGGTGCCTCAATTTGAATATAACCTCCGGCACGGAAATCCACATTTTCGCCCTCCGGTAGTTGCAACACCAATTCTTTAATGAATGTAGCAACATTTTTATTCGATTTAACGGTGCATTCCCATTTTTTAATTTCGAACACTTCGGGTGGAATTTCCAATTTCATGTCGCGCTTAACGGCAACTTGACAAGACAATCTATAATGCTCCCGAACTTCCTTTCTGTTTAATTTACCCAATTCGGTGGGAAGTACGTCTCCTCCGCCTTCCAATACTTTTACCTTGCATTCACCGCACGTTCCTTGTCCACCGCAAGCCGAAGGAAGATAGATTTGATTATCGGCAAGAACGAAAAGTAATTTTCCGCCGATCGGAACTTTCAATTGGTACTCCGGGTCTTCATTGATATCGATATTAACAGTCCCCGAAGGCACTAACTTCGATTTAGCAAAGAGTATAACCAAAACCAAGAGTAGAACAATGAGCGTAAACATAATTACGCCCAAAACGATTAAACTTGAACCGCTCATAAAAATTTATCCTTACAATTGAATTCCAGAAAACAACATAAAAGCCATTGCCATTAAACCGACGGTTATGAAAGTGATGCCCAACCCTCTTAAACCTTTGGGTACGTTGCTATATTTCATTTTATATCTCACACCGGCCAAAGCAATAATGGCTAGCGCCCAACCAATTCCGCTTCCGAAACCGTAGACAACGCTTTCCATAAATGTGTAATCCCTTTCAACCATGAAGAGCGAACCGCCCAATATTGCACAGTTAACGGTAATCAAAGGCAGAAAAATACCGAGAGCATTGTAAAGGGAAGGGACAAACCGGTCTAATGTCATTTCCAAAATTTGAACCATTGCGGCAATAACGCCGATATATGTCAACAATCCGAGAAAAGTCAAATCCACATTCGGCAATCCCGCCCAACTCAGAGCGCCTTTAACCAACACATTTTTGTATATAAGATTATTGACCGGCACTGTGATAGCTTGCACGACAATTACGGCAAGTCCCAATCCGACGGCGGTTTCAACCTTCTTGGAAAGTGCGAGAAATGTACACATTCCCAAAAAGAAGGCTAGCGCCATATTTTCTACAAATATGGATTTTACAAACAGACTTAAATAATGTTCAAACATTTTAATCTTCCTCTACTTGTTCGGGTTTCCAGGTTCTCACCGCCCAAATTATCAAACCGATTATAAAAAATGCACTGGGTGAAAGCAAAAATAAACCGTTAGGATTATACCATCCGCCTTCGGTTGTGAGTTTTAATATGGATATACCGAAAAATTTTCCCGAACCGATTAATTCCCTTATGAATCCTACTGTTAACAAAATAAACGCATAACCCATACCGTTTCCGATTCCATCGAGGAAACTTAATACCGGCGGATTTTTTAATGCGAATGCTTCGGCTCTACCCATGATAATACAATTTGTAATAATTAAACCCACGTAAACCGAAAGTTGTTTGCTTATATCGTATGCGAAAGCACGTATTAATTGATCCGCTATAATAACAAGCGAAGCAATAATTGTCATTTCAACAATTATTCTGATGCTGCTCGGCACTTGTTTTCTGATTAAACTTACGGAGAAATTGGATATTGCCGTAACGAAAGTTACCGCAAGCGCCATCACGAAAGCGGTTTCCAACTTTGCAGTAACCGCAAGTGCGGAACAGATTCCCAATATTTGCAAGGCAATAGGGTTATTATCAAAAACCGGATCTAATAATACCTTTTTATACTTGCTCATTTTTCTTTCCTCTAAGTGTTTTAAGGAAATTTCCGTATCCATCGTCGCTCAACCAAAACCTAACCAAGTGATCGACACCGCGTGTAGTTAACGTGGCGCCGGATAGCCCGTCTACCGTATGATCGGCTTTGGGATCGGAAGGATCGACTTTCCCTTTAATAACTCTGATAACCGGTTCCCAGTTATCGTTGAATGCTTTTTTACCTTTCCAAAGTTGTTTCCAGCGGGGATTATCCACTTCCCCTCCAAGTCCGGGAGTTTCACCATGTTCGTAGAATGTAATTCCGCTTATGGTTTTCAAATCCTTGTTTAATGCTAAAAATCCGTATAGAGTTGACCATAAACCTTTTCCGTAAATCGGAAGGATATATTTCGAAACTTCACCGTTTTCATCCAAAACCATATAAACCAGCATATATTTCGGTTTTCTTTTTATTCTTGCCAAATCTTTTTCCGGGGGAATAGGCTCAACCAAATCGGGGTCGGCAATAACTTTCTTTATATCGAAATTTTCAGGCATTAATTCTTTGGTATATTGATCTTCCGGAACAACTTCACCCGTTTCCAAGTTGATTAATTCGGTTTTAATTTTTTGTTTGTAAATATTGTTTATTTCTTCGGGATTATCTTCGGTCTTTAAATCGGCAGCCTCCAAAATATTTTGAATTTTGTCCAATTTTTTATTTTCTTCTTGCTTGGAACTTAGAGCCACCGTTGCCGAAGAAACAAAAACCGAACATACCAAACAGACGCCCAAAGCCACGCCTATTGTTTTTTTTGCACTATCAGACGACATTTTTTGCCAATCTCCTTTTAATATTTGCATTAACGAAAATTTTATCCAAAATCGGAGCAAACACATTTCCGAATAAAATGGCAAGCATCATTCCTTCGGGGTAAGCGGGATTGACCACCCTAACCAGCACAACCATTATTCCTATTAACAGACCGTAAAGGTATTTACCTCCTTTGGTCATTGCTGCTGTAACCGGATCGGTAGCCATAAACACAGTACCGAAAGCAAAACCGCCCAGAACAAAATGCCATAGCGGGGAAACTTGAAACATCGGGTTTGTATCACTTCCTATTAAATTGAATGTAAGCGACATAAAGACCATTCCAACAACAACACTGAGCATTATCCTCCATGAACCGATTTGTGTTATTAACAAAATAGCCGCGCCAATCAAAATTGCCAAAGTTGAAGTTTCGCCCATAGAACCGGGAATAAAACCGTAAAAAGCATCCCACCATGAATAACCTGCTGTGTGAAATGTTCCTTCTGCAAATTTTGCAAGGGGCGTTGCTTTGCTGATTCCATCGACCGCAAGCCACACTTTATCACCCGAAATTTGCGCGGGATATGCGAAGAACAAAAACGCCCTCCCGGTCAAAGCCGGATTGAGAATATTCATTCCAACGCCACCAAACACTTCTTTCCCTATAACCACTCCGAACGAAATACCAACGGCAACTTGCCAAAGCGGAATTGTGGGTGGTAGAATCATCGGGAAGAGAAGGCTGGTTACCAAAAATCCCTCGCTTATTTCATGACCACGAACGATAGCAAACAATACTTCCCAAAATCCTCCGACCGCAACAGCAACGAGATATACGGGCAGAAAGTATAAAGCGCCATGAATAAAATTCGACCAAAAATTGTTTGCGTCGAACGGGAGTCCCAATGCTTGTAGCAATGAACCCTGCCAAGTGCCTGAACTTGTTAAATTCATCTGCTGAATTGCCGCATTGGCTTGCAAACCTGTATTATAGAAAGCGAAAAGTACAGCCGGAATTAAAGCCACAACAACCGTTATCATCATTCTTTTTAAATCCAACGCATCCCTGACATGCGAAGGATTTTTAGTTACTTCACCGGATGTAAACAGAAATGTTTCCGTAGCTTCAAACAGCGGATAGAACTTTTCGAATTTTCCGCCTTTTTTAAAATGCTTTTCTTGGGATTCAAAAAAGTTTCTTAAACCTTTCACTATCCTTCCTTTTGAATTATGTTTAAATTTTCCCTTAAAATAACACCATAATCATTTTTTGAGGGGCTAACAAAAGTGCAGAGCGCCAAGTCTTCCTCATCCAATTCCAATGCACCGAGCTGCTCGGCTTCTTCAATGTCTTTCACCGCCAATGCTCTTAATAAAAATGTAGGCAAGATATCGAGTGGCATTACTTTTTCATAACTGCCTATCGGAATGATAGGACGCACACCGCCGTTAAGCGATGTGGAAAGATCGAATTTTTTATTCGGAAACAAAGCCGAAATCAATACGGGTTTAACCGAGAACAAATTGGCGCCCAAAGTTAACCAACCGAGGAATTTCTTTTCATGCTCTTCCCTTATAACCGAAACTTGCCTGTGGTATCTACCCAAATATTTTTCAACATCCTTTGCATGCCTTCCGGAAAGCACCGACCCGGATATTAATCTGTTATTTTCACCCACAGTCTCCCCGTCCATCAACTGTTCAATGTCAGCACCGATTCTGGTTTTTACCAATCTGGGATTTTTAACACGGGGTCCTGCAACAGAGATAATTCTTTCTACATTTATTTTGCCGGTAGTAAATAATTCTCCGATCATTGCCACATCTTGAGCCGCAATATGCCAAACCGATTTATGTAACGATACCGGATCGAGAAAATGTATGTGTGTTCCTACCAAACCGGCGGGATGCGGTCCTTCAAACTCTTCAACACTTAAATTTGGAATATCCACTGTAGGTATCGATTCGCCGGGACTTTTGCACAAGTAAACTTTTCCTTCCGTAAGTCTCGAAATAATTTTCAACCCGTTCTTAAAATGATTTTCCTTCCCTTCCAGAACTTTTGAAACTTTCGGCGCATGCGGTTCGGTATCCATTGCGGTAACAAATATTGAATTTGGGTTAAAGCCGGGATTGGCTACATTGCTGAACGGTCTGGATCTTAATGCGACCCAAGTACCGGATTCAATTAACTGTTCTTTAATTTCATCTACTTTAATGTTATCGAGTTCCGCTTCGGAA
The DNA here is from genome assembly GCA_026983955.1 of Melioribacteraceae bacterium. Lineage (GTDB taxonomy): Bacteria > Bacteroidota > Ignavibacteria > Ignavibacteriales > Melioribacteraceae > BMS3ABIN04. The sequence goes on along the minus strand of JALSTB010000030.1, from coordinate 2,691 downwards.
TAGGACTTGAAGGTAACTTCCTCTTCCCCTTCCAATTCGATGACAAGGGAAAGAAACATCCGTTTTTCCCCTCTGTTAATTTCAACCACTTTTCCGCTTGCCGGAGCTGTATACTTTATTCCAGGAGTTTTTTTATCGGTAAAAACAACTTGACCTTTTTTGACCTTATCGCCAACCTGAACAAGCATTGTCGGCTTCATTCCGTTGTAATCCCTTCCCAAAACAGCAACCCTGGTAACGGTTTTGCCTTCGCTTACTTTTTGCTCAGGTTCACCAAGTAACGGTAAATCAAGTCCTTTTTTAATTTTATGAATTCCCATACCAATCACTTTTGTACAATTTTAAAATATTTAAATTATAAATTAAAGAATTAAACAGATATGTTACGTCGGGCATAGATTAAATTAAATTGAAAGTGAATAAAAGAATATTTCCAAATTTTGACTTTCACAAACTTACGAGATTGTTTCAGTAAGTTCAACGATTTTTTAAAAATTTTTTGTACAAATTTATCTTATTTTTCCGGTTAAGAAATATGAAATATACGAATTCCAATAATTCCGTGAGGTACCGGTTATGACAAACTTGGAAAATTATTTTAATTACTTCAGAAATAATATAGTTGGAATCGATCAAACCTTCGAAACACCGTTTGGTAATAAAACAATAGTATATGCCGATTGGGTTGCCAGCGGGCGATTGTATAAACCCATTGAAGATTTAATAAGCAATACATTCGGTACATTTGTGGGAAATACACATTCCGAATCGAGTGTAACCGGTACGGTAATGACAAAAGCATATCATAAAGCCAGAGAAATTATTAAAAACCATGTTAATGCAAACGATAACGATGTTTTGATAACAGCCGGACCGGGAATGACAACAGTGATAAACAAATTTCAGCGTTTGCTCGGATTAAGATATCCGGAACAGTTCGAAAAATATATTAATATCCCCGAAGAAGATATTCCCGTGGTTTTTGTTACTCATATGGAACATCATTCAAATCAAACAAGCTGGCTGGAAACAATAGCCGATTGTGAAGTTATACCACCGGATGAAAACGGGATGGTGGATTACGATTATTTCGGCGGATTACTTGAAAAATACAAAAACAGAAAATTGAAAATCGGTTCTTTCACCGCAGCGTCGAACGTTACCGGTGTCAGTCCCGATTTTTACCGTCTGTCCCGCATGATGCATGAAAACGGCGGATTATGTTTTGTCGATTTTTCTATGGCTGCTCCATACATGGAAATAAACATGCACCCTGAAGACCCGTTGGAAAAATTGGATGCAGTTTTTTTTTCACCGCATAAATTTTTAGGCGGACCCGGTTCGTCCGGTGTATTGGTTTTCGATTCTTCTTTATATAATAGAAAGATTCCCGATCATCCCGGTGGCGGAACGGTCGATTGGACGAACCCTTGGGGCGGACATAAATATATAGATGACATCGAAACTCGTGAAGATGGCGGTACACCCGGTTTCCTGCAAGCTATTAAGGCAGCGTTAAGTATCAGACTAAAAGAAAAAATGGGTGTGGAAAAAATATTGGAACGTGAGGAAGAATTACTTGAGATTGCATACGAAGAATTCGACTCAATTCCCGGAATCCATTTGCTTGCTAACAATATCCGCAAGCGTTTGGGAGTCCTTTCATTCTATTTTGAAGATATCCATTACAACCTTGTTGTTAAGTTACTAAACGACCGTTATGGTATTCAAGTGCGCGGCGGGTGTTCCTGTGCCGGAACATACGGACATTACCTGCTTCACGTCGATCCAACCCGTTCAAAAAGAATTACGGAAAAAATCAATCAAGGGGATCTTTCCGAAAAGCCGGGCTGGGTAAGGCTTTCTTTGCATCCCACTATGACAAACGACGAATTGCTTTACATAACTTCGGCAATAAAAGATATCGCAAAACACGGAAAGGAATGGAGCAATGATTATGATTATTCACGAAGAACAAATGAATTCCATCACAAAAACGATATCGACGTTAACGGAATGATAAACACTTGGTATTCGGCAAATTTGTAATTATATCTTTTCGCAGAAATTCTTTAATACCTGTCTGCCGTTTTCACCCGACATTTCCGGCTTAAAAAGTATTCCGTAAACATTTTCATACTCCAGCGAGCCGCTGATTGCATGATTATTCAATTCAAATTCGGTAGTGGTAAATCCATTTTTCAATACCACGCAATGAAAATTAAAATAAAATTCCTCATTGAAATTCACACCTTCAAATAGCTTGCTTTTTTTTACAGGTCTCAACTTGGTTTTTAACGGATTGTATTTTTCCAAATGATAAAGATTACAATCTTCCGTATTAACGGGGAAAAACCCGAGTCCTACTTTTTCCATACCTACAATATTTTCACAACAGAGCATCATTCCCATATTAATTCCCAAAATCGGCTTTTTCAACATCTTCAACATTCCGAAGAGGTTCATCAGATGAAGCTTCCGTATCACTTTTATAGCATCTTTTCCGTCGGTGAGAATTATTTTATCGGCGTTCAAAACATCACTTTCATTCACGGATATTTTAAATTTAATGTTCAAACCGGATAAAACTTTAGCAATTTTCTCCGATTCTTCTTTGTCGTAATTCAAAATAAGTACCATAACTGCACACAAAAAAATAATTTTCTTTATATTAATATAAAATATTTATTA
>JALSTB010000029.1 GCA_026983955.1 Melioribacteraceae bacterium | reverse complement strand
GCTGAACAACACGATTAAAAAAATCTGGGTGGGAAACAGTTTGCCTGCTTTTGAATTTAATTCAAAAGAATTACATAATAAATATGGAACATGGATTATTAAATCAAACAAAGTAATATTCGGACAATGAAATATTTGTTAAACACATACGCACGTTATCCGGTAGAATTTGAGAAGGGTTCGGGAAGCCGTCTGTATGACGTACATGGAGATGAATACCTCGATTTTCTTTCCGGTATAGCGGTAACTTCATTCGGGCACCGGCATAAAATAATTACGGAGGCAGCCGAAGAGCAACTTAAAAAATTGTGGCACGTTTCCAATTTGTTCGAATCGTCTCCCCAAAACCAACTTGCTCAAAAACTGGTGCAAGCATCCGGATTGAACTCGGTGTTTTTCAGCAACTCGGGTACCGAAGCAAACGAAGCGGCGATTAAATTTGCACGGAAATGGGGAGGTGAACGGAAGGAAATTATTGTTACTACCGGTAGTTTTCACGGACGAACCATGGGCAGTCTTTCTGCAACCGGTCAAAAGAATCTGTGGAAAGGGTTCTCACCGTTGCTGGCTGGCTTCAGTTTTGCTAATTTCAACAATATTGAATCGGTACTACGAAATATTAATAATAATACCTGTGCAATTATGGTAGAACCGATTCAAGGCGAAAGCGGCGTAATTGTTCCGGATGATGATTACTTAATTAAATTAAGAAAAATTGCCGACCGGCATAATTTATTGTTGATATTGGATGAAGTACAAACCGGTATGGGGCGTACCGGCAAATTATTTGCTCATCAATGGTACAATATCAAACCGGATATTATGACTCTGGCAAAGGGTATTGCAAACGGTTTACCGTTGGGTGCAACAATTTGCTCGGAAAATGTATCCCAAGTAATACGCCCGGGCGACCATGGCTCCACTTTCGGTGCCAATCCCGTTGCTATCGCCGCTGCAAATAAAGTGTTTGATCTTATTAACGGTGAACTGCTGGCAAAAATAATTTACTTGGGGGATTTAATTAGGAAATCAATAATTGAATGGAATTTGCCGGTTATTAAAGATGTAAGAGGGAAAGGATTAATGATTGGAATTGAACTGAATATTCCGCAAGCCAAAACAATTGTAAAAAATTTATTAAAAAGAAAAATAATTGTGGGAAGCTCAGGAGACAGAATAATTAGATTGCTTCCTCCGTTCATTATCGATGAAAATGATACCGGTTATTTTATTAAAGAATTTTACAATGAATTAAATAATATAAAATAAAAATAAATGAGGTTAAAAATGTCGGCTAAACTTAATAGACAAAGACTTATTAAAGAAATTCTTGGCAGCAAAATGGTAGGTAGTCAAGAAGAATTGGCGCAACTACTTGCCGAAAGGGATGTCTTTGCCACCCAAGCTACTTTGAGTAGGGATTTTGCTGAATTGGGTGTTGTTCGAATAGTTACAGAAAATGGAATAAGATATGTACTGAACAGTGATGAAGCCGGAAAACAAATTAGCAGGCTGATTGGTTATGAAATAATTTCGGTAAGCAACAACGAATCTTTAATTGTTTTACGGACACTTGCCGGAAGGGCGCAAGGCGTGGCGCATTTTATCGACAGGCTTAATAAAAAAGAAATTTTAGGTACGGTGGGCGGTGACGATACTGTTCTCGTTGTGCCCGATAAAGCAAAAAATATTCCCGCTATTATAGATTTTGTAAAAGAACTTATGACTAATAACCAATAGGGGAAATTGATGAATCCTAAAAAAATTGTAGTTGCGTATTCCGGAGGACTGGATACTTCGGTAATGTTAAAATGGTTAAGTGAAAAATATCATGCTGAAATTATTGCCGTTACAGGTGATTTGGGTCAGAAAAGCGAATTAAACGGTTTGGTGGAAAAAGCTTATCGAACCGGGGCATCGAAAGTGAAAATAATTGACCTTAAAGAAGAATTTATACGGCATTATGTTTGGCCGGCTATAAAAGCCGGGGCATTGTACGAAGGGGAATACCCGATGGGTTGCTCCATCGGAAGACCTCTGCTTGCCAAAATGCTTGTTGAAGTTGCCCGGGAAGAAGGAGCAGACACAATTGCACACGGAGCTACCGGCAAAGGAAACGACCAAGTAAGATTTGAAGTTGCCATTCAAGCGCTTGCTCCGCATCTGAATATTCTCGCACCGTTAAGAACTTGGGAATTTAAGAGCAGGGAAGAAGAAATTGAATATGCACTAAAACACAATATTCCAGTGCAAGCAACAAAGCAAAACCCTTATTCAATTGACGAAAATATTTTCGGTATTTCGGTTGAATGCGGTGTTTTGGAAAATCCCGGGGTTGCTCCTCCCGATGACGCCTGGCAAATAACCACATCTCCACAATTGGCTCCGGATACGCCGGCAATAATTAATATCGAATTTGATAAAGGGGTGCCCGTCGCATTGAACGGGGAAATAATGGATGGAGTTGAACTTGTGACAAAGTTGAACGAAATAGGAGCAATGCACGGAGTAGGCAGACTGGATTTGATAGAAAACCGTGTGGTGGGAATTAAATCCAGAGAAGTTTACGAAGCTCCGGCAGCAGTGATTTTACATAAAGCCCATAATGAATTGGAGAAACTTGTATTGGATAAAGACACGTTTAGATATAAGCAGAACATTTCGAACAAAATAGCAAATATGATTTATGACGGACTCTGGTTCACACCGTTGTTTGATGCATTAATGGCTTTCGTCGATTCAACCCAAGAATATGTTTCCGGAAGTGTAACGCTTGAATTATACAAAGGAAATTTAATTACAAAATCCAGAAATTCAATGTTTAGTTTGTATAATGAAGAATTGGCAACTTATAAGGAAGGTGATAAGTTCAATCATTCGGCTTCAAGCGGGTTTATCCATTTGTACGGTTTACCATTTAAAACATTATCCACCGTAAGAAAAACCGCCGTGCATATTAAACAAAGCAAAAAGTTAAAGTTAGCATAATTAAATTTAGGATATTTCTATGTTGTGGGGTGGAAGATTTAAAGAAAAACTTGATAGCAATGCTTTGGGATTTTCATCCTCACTTTCGTTCGATTTTATTCTTTGTGAAGAAGATATTAAAGCCAGTATTGCCCATGCCGGCATGTTGGAAAAAATCGGGATACTCAAACATGAAGAGTTGAAAAAAATCGTTTCGGGACTCGAACAAATTCAGAACGAAAAAAGGGAAGGTAAGTGGAAGCCATCACCGGAAAATTATGAAGATATTCATTCGGCAATTGAGGACCGATTGTACGAATTAATAGGAAGTACCGCGGGTAAACTTCATACCGGTAGAAGCCGGAATGATCAAGTGGCAACCGCCTTCAGACTTTGGATTAAAAAATCAATTGACGATTTACTTGAGACAATCATTAAACTTCAACAAGTATTACTTAAATTAAGTGAAGAGAACCTGAACACTATTATGCCAGGTTACACACATCTTCAAAGGGCACAACCCGTTTCATTGGCTTTTCATTTATTGGCGTATGTAGAAATGTTGGAGCGGGATAAAAAAAGATTAAAAACGGTTTTGGAAGAAACGGATGAATCTCCTTTGGGAAGCGGGGCGCTTGCCGGTTCCACGCTCCCGTTGGATAGAAATTTCACAGCGGATAAATTAGGCTTTTCCCGCATAGCCCGGAATGCTATGGATGCTGTTTCCGGAAGGGATTTCGCAATCGATTTTTTAAACGCTTGCAACATTGGAATGATGCACTTGGGCAGACTCAGCGAGGAAATAATTTTATGGTCGTCTTCCGAATGGAATTTTGTAAAACTTGCCGATAAATATTCCACCGGTTCATCGTTAATGCCGCAGAAGAAAAATCCCGATATGCCGGAATTAATCAGAGGAAAAAACGGAAGGGTGTTTGGCAATTATATCTCCGTTCTTACGATGATGAAGGGACTGCCTTTGAGCTACAACAGGGATATGCAAGAAGATAAAGAGCCCGTTTTCGATTCATATTTGCAATATTCTGACTCCGTAAAAATTTTAATAAAAATTATTGAGTCAATTAAAGTTAATAAGAACCGTTTCGAAGAAGAACTTGCTTGTGATTTCATTTTGGCGACCGATTTAGCCGAATGGTTAGTATTGAAAAATATTCCCTTCCGCGAAGCCCATAGAATTACTGGTGAGGTTGTAAAATTTGCAGAGGAAAAACAACTTAAATTAAGTGATTTAAAGATTGATGATCTGGTAAAAATTCATCCCGTGTTTGATAAATCCGCTTTGGATGTTTTGAAAATTCAAAACGCATTAAACAGAAAAGTAACTTTCGGATCACCTAATCCGGATATTGTAAAAGAGCAAATAAAAAATTGGGTAAAATTGCTTGGGGTTAATGATTGAAAACCACTAACAACCATTTACAATTCAATTATTTGAGAGCGTTTCGGTCCAACGGAAATTATACTTATTTCAAATCCGCTCTTTTCGGAAATAAACGAAAGATAATCTTTTGCTTCTTTGGGAAGTTCGTCAAAAGTCCTTACGCCCGATATATCGGTTTTCCAACCGGGCAAAATTTCGTAAACCGGTTTAACTTGTTCCAAAACGGATTTTGAAGTGGGAAAATACTTTAATCTTTTACCATTAAATTCATAACCGACACATACTTTGATTTCATCCAAATAACTGAGTACGTCAAGTTTCGTAATTGCCGCCCTTTCAATACCGTTAATCATTCTGGAATAGTTAACAAGGAAAGCATCGTACCACCCGCATCTTCTGGGTCTGCCTGTTGTGGCTCCATACTCGGCGCCTTGCTTCCGTAAATTTTCACCTTCTTCATCTTTCATTTCGGTAGGAAAAGGTCCCAATCCCACTCTTGTGGTGTAAGCTTTTACAATGCCGATAACCGAGTTAATTTTTGTAGGTGGTATTCCGGTTCCCACTGCAGCTCCGCCGGCGGTTGGATTTGATGAAGTAACATACGGATAGGTTCCATGATCCACATCCAGCAAAGTGCCTTGCGCGCCCTCCATTAGTACGGTTTTGCCGGAATCTATTTGTGAATTAAGAAAAGCAGCCGTATCGGTAATGTACTTATCGATGCGTTCGTCGAAGTCAAGGTATTCTTTTAATATTTCCTCCACATCCAATTCTTCAACGTTGTAAACTTTTTTCAGCAGGTTGTTTTTTTCTTCAAGGTTCTTCCGGATTTTTTTCTCCAAAATATCCTTTTCCAACAAATCGGCAATTCTAATACCTTTCCTGGCGTATTTGTCGATGTAACACGGACCTATTCCCCTGCCGGTTGTACCGATTTTATTGTTTCCGCTTTCATTTATCGAATCGAGAAGTTTATGGTACGGCATAATCAAGTGAGCGTTATGACTGATGAACAACCGCCCCGTAAAATCGATATTGTGCGATTCCAGAAATTCAATTTCTTCGAGTAATGCTTTCGGGTCGATTACCACCCCGTTACCGATTACACAAACAACATCTTCACGGAGAATGCCGGCGGGAATTAAATGCAAGATAAATTGCTTTTCTCCGATTTCGATTGTATGACCCGCATTTGCACCACCTTGATAACGGGCTACAATATCGAACCGTTCACTTAGAATATCAACTATTTTGCCTTTTCCTTCGTCGCCCCATTGGCTTCCAACTATTACGGTAACGCTCATCCGGTTTCTCCGTTTGAAAAAATGTTGAATAAAAAAGGGCATTTCAAAAGTAACCGTAAAAATTTCCAATTATTAATTTTCACGATGTCGCGATAAAAATAAATTTCCGTTTTTACTTTTGAAATAACCCCAAGCGGGAATTAAATATTATTCCTTTTCTTTTGAAAAACTTTTAACCGCTTCTTCGACGGAATCGAAATTTTCGAAAATTGTTATTAACTTCGTAATAACAAGTAGGCTGTTTATTTTTTCCGTTGCATTTGCAAGGACAAGCGAACCGCCGCCGTTCTTCATTGTAGTGTAACCGCTAATTAACATTCCCAATCCCGAACTGTTCATAAATTTAACACCTGCCAAATCAACAACAACGTTCTTTTTCCCTTCATCCAATAATTTATGAAGTAAATCACTGAATTTTTCCGCATCGGGTCCGCCCATAACATTACCCTTTAATTCAATTACTACGGCGTTATAATGTTCGTGAGTTTTAATTTTCATGATGACCTCTGAATTTTTATGTTAATTATTATTCATTTAACGGAATTGCTTAATTTGTTATGAAGATTTAATAAATTATACTAAATTTAAGTCTGTTTAAGTTAGGTATTCTTTCCGAAAAATGAAAGAAATTTTTGTAATTTGACGTTTAGAATCAGCAAAAGTTCGATTGTGTATCGAAATTATCTGTTTACGGTAATGAAACCAAAAGCAAGGGACTGCGTCTAAAATTGAGAGAAAACCAAAATACAAATTCTGATTCCCGGAAACCGACGTCTTTTGAAGACGAAGATTTCGAGTTGATTAGAAAATTTCAAAGCGGAGATGAAGCGGCTTTTACAAAGTTGGTTTTGAAACACAAAGAAAAGGTAAGAAACTTGATTTATTTAACCCTTGGTGATGTGGATTATATTGATGACATTTCCCAAGATGTTTTTATAAGTGCATTCAAAATGTTAAGTAATTTCCGGTATGAATCGAAATTCACAACGTGGTTGTACAGAGTAACCGTAAACAAATGTAAAGATTATTTAAGAAAGAAAAAAGTACGCAGTATTTTTTCACCCATCGACGAACATGAATACCATTTACGTTCCCGTACGAAATCAGACAGTATGGATATTTCCCGAATGGTGAGGAAAGCAATCGATAAGTTACCCGCTAAACTTAGAGAACCTTTAATTTTAAGGGATATAGAAGGGTTAAGTTATAAAGAAATTGCAGATAAATCCGGTTTGGAAGTCGGTACAATAAAATCAAGAATATTTCGCGCACGTCAAGCTTTGAAAATAATTCTTGAACCTTTTCAAAAAGATTTTTTGTAACGGGAATGGATTTTTTCCTTCAAAAATATTTCGACTTGAGTAATAAACGTAAATTGGGAACATCGGTTTCTGCTAGCCTCTTATTTGTATTAACAAAACTTGTGTTGCCTGCGGAATCTAATTTTTTATTTTTTCTGCTCACTGAACTTTTGGGACTTTTGACTTTTTTTGCTTGGTCTTTATTTTTGTTCGATTTCGTTTACGGTCAATCTTCCGATCCTATCGGAATATTAATGAATTCCATGATACTCGGTGCGCTTGTTTATTTTCTGCTTTCGGTTTCACCCGAATACCTGAGTGCTGAGGATAACTTAATATCCTTACTTTTAAGATATGCATTTACATTTGTAATAATAGCATCTTCCGCATATGTTTTTGTTGTTTTACGCGAATTATTTTTTGCACACCAAAAAAGCAATCCTTCGCTTTATTTTAATACAATGGTCTTGTTGTTTATTTTGGCGGCTTTAACCGCACGCATGTTCGAAAATAATGTTCAATACGATTTTATCGGGGAATCTTTAACAGGAATAGCAATTGCAGTCAGCGTAATTAATTCGATAAGAGTCGCATGGATAGCTTTTATTTCGAAAAAGCAAAAGAGAATTTTACTTCTGCTTTCTTTAATATTAATCGGTTTATTCGGAACAATATTCGGTTTTACCGAAAAGCAGCACTCAAACTTTCTTGCCGTTTTATCTCCCGCGTTAAACAAATTGACGGGATTAATTTTTTTGTACGGAACGATTTACTTTGTGGTTGTTTTTTTTACCGCCCTGTTCCATCTTCCCACTGCAGAAGCAATTGACAGAAAGACACATGAGTTAACTTCACTGATGGATTTAAATAAGCTCATTACCCGAGTGCTCGATTTTAATGAGCTTGTTGATACAATAACCGAAATGACCAGAGATGTATGTAATTGTCAATCCGCTTGGCTTGTTACCGCTTTTGAAGATAAATTGGAAGTGAACTCAGCCAACAATATCGGAAAAGAAGAAGCGGAAACAATCACAGTAACGCTGTTCAATAAAAACATGATAAATCGGGAAGGATTAACCGAACTCAATTCTTTGGAGCAAGCCGGTTTAGTAAATAATTTAAAATTTCAATCAATTATTATTGCACCATTAAACATTCACGGAAAAAACATCGGATTTCTTTTCACCGCCAAACGGCAAAGTCTCGGTTTCGATAAGGAAGACAAGGTTGCAATTAGTGCGTTTGCCGATTATGCCGCCGTTGCTATTGAAAACTCAAAATTAATTGAACAATCCATCGAAAAAGAACGGATGGAAAAAGAATTGGATGTGGCAAGGGAAATACAACGCAAAATTTTGCCAAAAGAAAAACCCGCAATTCCGTATCTCGAAGTGTCCGCCTCGTTTATTCCAGCTTTTGAAGTCGGTGGTGATTATTACGATTTCTTTAAAATCGATGAAGAACATTCCGGTTTTGTCATTGCAGATGTTTCCGGAAAAGGTATTCAAGCGGCTTTCATTATGGCCGAAGTAAAAGGAATTTTTGAGTCGTTATCGAAGATAAATCTCTCTCCAAAAGAAATCCTTTCCCAGGCAAATGAGATTCTAAAAAAGAGCTTGGACAAAAAATCTTTCGTAACGGCAGTTTACGGTGTATTGAATACAAAAACCGGCAAATTTAAATTTGCACGCGCCGGACACGCACCGGTATTGCACAAACAAAACTCCGGAATAAAATCGTACGTTCCACGGGGGATTGGTTTGGGAATAAGCTCAACTCCCGATTTCATAAAAACGCTTGAAGAAATGGAAATACAACTGGGAAATAATGATATTATTGTTTTATTTACAGATGGAATAAACGAATCGAAGAATGCCCGGAATGAAGAATTCGGTTATTCAAGATTAGAGCGGGTGATAGTGGAAAGCGGTCCGGTTTCCACGGATGATTTATCATCGCAGATAATTAAAGAAATTTCATTGTTTGCGAAGGGAAATATTCAACACGATGATATTACTCTTGTTATATTTAAGTGGAATTTTAAAAACAAGTTGGACGGAGAAAATTAATGACTGAATTTAACGTTCAAACCAGAACCGAAGGTTCCGTGCAAATTCTTTATGTTAAAGGTTATTTGGATGCTCATACGGCGCCGGAACTTGAAGATGCTTTCAACAAACTGATTGACGATAAGAAATACAAAGTTGTCGTTAATCTTAAAGATCTAAACTATATAAGTAGTGCGGGTTTGGGGGTGTTCATGGCTTATATTGAAACTATGAGGGAAAACGGCGGCGATATCAAGTTCTCCAATTTGAAAAAAGAAGTATTTAATATATTCGATCTTTTGGGGTTCCCCATGCTTTATGAATTTTATGACGACGAAAAAGAAGCAATCAATAAATTTAACGAGCAGTAAAATTTTGAATACCAAAATAAAACAAATACATAAAAAGCTTAAAGTTAAAAGCACTACGGATAACCTTTCCCGTATAAGGGATTTTATACATCAAACGGCAATGGAATGTAAATTGCCCAAGGAAAAAATAGGCGATATAATTCTGGCAGTGGATGAAGCTTGCACAAATGTCATAAAACACGCATATAAATATTCGCCCGAAGGTGAAATTGATATTGATATTAAATGTAAAAATAATAGGTTTTATGTTATTATAACAGATAAAGGTGAAAAGTTTGATATTACTTTGATACCCGAACCGGATTTGGAAAAATATCATAAAGAAAAAAGGGTAGGAGGTCTCGGGATATTCTTGATGCGAAAGCTAATGGATGAAGTGAAATATAGCCACCTTTCAGGTAATCGCAATCGTGTTACATTGATTAAATATTTATAATATTTCATGAATTATCAAAAAAACGATTCTGCTCTCCGGAACCTTTCGGCACTCGTCGATTTTTCAAACACTGTAAATTCCAGTTTAAAACTGGATTTTATTCTTAATAATTTGTTATTAACCTTATTTGCCAAACTTCAAACGACCAAAGGAATTGTTGCTCTCAGCGGTGAAAACAACAAACTTAAATTATCATACTTCAAAGGATTTGGCAATGAAATTCAGCAAAGTTTTCCGGCAATTGATATAAATGAAGTTGAACAAAACCCGGAATTCAGTGATTTCCTGGAGCATTACGGATTGGTTATTCATGAAATGATAAAAACCTCCTCCGGGAAATTAGGCATTGTTGCTCTTGGAAAGAAAATCACAAAACAAGACTACTCGGAAGATGACAAACAATTCCTCAGAACAATTTTAAATATAAGCAGCACAGCAATAGCAAACACACTTACCCTTGAAAAATTAAAAAAAGCAAACCAAAATTTGGATGCTAAAATAAATCAATTAAGTTCCTTGTTCGATTTAAGTAAAGAATTCAGCGGAATATTGGAAGAAGAAAGAGTAAGCAAATTACTGGTTTTCTCGGTCATCGCCCAAATGCTGGTTTCACAATTTGCAGTGGTTATCAAAGAAGGGGATTTACCTGAAATTTTGGAATCGAACATAAAAAAAGATAAATTATTAAATATTATAAATTCTAATAAAATTTTTGAAAGTAATCAAATTTTATATGGTGAACAGTTGAAAGAAAAACGGCCGGAATTGTTCGATGCCGGTTTTGTACTTTCCGTTCCAATGGTAATTAAAAACGAAGTTCGTGGCGTAATATTATTGGGGAAGCGTTTAACGGGAAAACCTTTTTCACAATCGGATTTGGAATATATCTCTTCAGTTGCGGGTTTAGCGGTTATTTCAATAGAGAACAGCCGTCTTTTTAAAGAAGCACTGGAAAAACAAAAACTCGAAAAAGATTTGGAATTAGCCCGCACAATCCAAAAAAATTTGCTGCCGAAGGAAATTCCGGTTTTCAAAAATATTGAAATTGCCGCATTCAACAAAACGGCAAAGCAAGTTGGCGGGGATTATTACGACATTATCCGGTTGGACGAGAAAAATGTACTGATTGCCATTGCCGATGTTTCCGGAAAAGGTGTACAAGCCGCTCTTCTGATGGCTAACTTGCAAGCTTTTCTTAAAGCTATAATAAAACAAAACATTCCTTTGGTTGAAGCGTCTAATTTAATAAACGATTTGGTGTCCGAAAATACTACCATGGGAAGTTTCATAACGTTTTTCTGGGGAATTTTGAATACCGAAGATAGAACTTTTACGTATGTGAATGCCGGACACAATCCACCTGTTTGGGTGGGCAATGGTAAATTGGTAAAACTTAAGACCGGTGGAATGATTCTGGGCGTGATGCCCACGGTTGTTGATTATAAATTTGAAACAATACAGCTGGAGAAGGGGGATTTGATTGTGTTGTTTACGGATGGAATTACAGAAGCAATGGATACGGAAAAAAACGAATATTCGGAAGAACGGTTGGAAAAATTAATCACGGAGAATAAGAAAGAAACTGCCGGCGGCTTGTTAAAAAAAATAATGGAAGATGTTAATGACCACACTTCGGGAGCAGAGCAATCCGATGATATCACTTGTTGTGTCATTAAGGTGAAAGAATGAGTAAAAGATTTATAAAATATATAAACAAACTGCTGTTTCCCGTAACGGTAATTTTATCCGTCATTGCATTTATCAATTTATATTTTATTTTCGAAGTTACACCCCGTTCCAACGACGAATGTCTTTGGGTACCCAAACAAATTACGCCCGATAGCACCGTTTTCGTTTTCGACCTTGTAAAAAAAGGTGGCGTTACATGGCAAGCCGGAATTAGGGACGGTGACAGACTGCTTGAAATTAACGGACAAAAAATCAATAGCCTGTTTACCGCATCGCAAACAATAGATCAATTGGCCAAAGGTGACTCCGCTGTTTATAAAATTATTCACAATGGTAAAATAATTGAAACCAAAGTTAAAATTAAAAAATTAATTAACTTTGCCGGATTGAGTTTTATTTTATTGGCGCTCTTTTGGTTGTTGGTTGGTTATGTGGTAATTTCTTCAAAGCCGGACGGAAGAGCACAACGTTTGTTTTATTCCATCGGTGTTTTGTTCGTCATTAATTCCATGTGGGTTTTAATTGCGGGTACTCCGTCCGTTAATCCGATATGGAAAATAAAATGGTTGCTTGTATTAATTGATCTTGTTACTTCCACGGCGGCATTAATTTTACCTTTCGTTTACGTTTACTTTTTCTGGGTGTTTCCCAAACCGTTCAAGTTTGTTGAAAAGAAAATTACAAAGTCGTTTCTTTTCGGTTTGCCTATATTTTTAATTGCGGGAATGATTGTTTTTAAAATTTTGTATGTCTATACCACTCCGCCTTCGTACAAACTAAACATGTATTTAATTATCTTTTCCAATTCGTTATTCGGATTGGGATTTATAACCGGATTCATTTCTTTATTTATTAATTACTTAAAACTTAATAATCAAAAAGAAAAAAATCCGGTATTTATAATTCTGATTAGTTATGCCATTGCATTATTATCCATAATTTATGTAAACACGTTGGCAAGTGTTTTAGCCGGTTCAATTTTTAATTCGCCGGAATATTTTATGCCGGTTATTCTAATTGTACTTCTACCGGTTGCTTTCGGGTATTCCATATTCAAATATTCTTTGCTGGACGTTTCTGATGTTGTAAAAAATACATTGATGTACGGTCTGGCAACAGTTTCAATTGCCGGAATATATTTTCTGGTTATCTATATTCTCGGTCAAGAAATCAGTCAAGCTATCGCAACCGAATATCAAGGGTTGATTGCAGCAGTAATTTTTATTGTGTTTTCAATAGTGTTTCAGTCCACTAAAGACAGATTCCAGGAAATAATCACACGGAAATTTTATCCGGAGCAATTTGCTTACCGTAAAGTATTGTTGGAATTTTCAAACAATATTTCAACGATAGTAGGACTTGAAAACATTTTGGATTCCGTTCTCAACACATTTGTCGATTCACTCAGACTAGAAAAATTCGGTATTGTTATAAAAGATAATCGGTCCGGCAACTGCACTCTTGTTAGAAGCTACGGGTTTACGGATGAAAAAATGGAATTCAATTGCGACGTTAAAAGGTTATTGGGTATCTTAAACAAAAAAAGTAAATCCGGACAATATCCGATTTTTGAGAGAAGTGAGTTTAATGAGGTTTTTCCCATAATTTCAGAAAGATTAAGGAACGAAGGAATTTATATTGTTATACCTTTGGTAAATAAAACTTCAATTAACGGAATGCTTTTGTTCGGGTTGAAACATTCCGGCGCTCAATTTGCCGGGAAGGATTTGGAATTACTTGTTGCCGCAGCCAACCAAACCGCTATTTCAATTGAGAATGCAAGACTTTACGAGGCTGAAACGGAAAAAATAAAATTGGAAAGGGATTTGATTCTTGCAAAAAAAATACAACAACAATTACTTCCGCAAGATATTCCCAAGATACACGGATTGGATATTGCAGGCTTTATGCAGCCGGCTATGCACATCGGCGGCGATTATTACGATTTGATAAAAATTTCATCTACGAAAATTTTTGTTGTTATCGCAGATGTTTCAGGGAAAGGACTTTCGGCATCATTTTATATGTCTAAATTACAAACAATGGTTCGACTTTATTGCACTGAAAATAAAACTCCCCGGGATATTCTGGTGGAGTTAAACCGGCACATGTTTGAAAATCTGGACAAGCAATGGTTTATTACCGCCACAATTGCCCTTTTCGATACTTCCAACAAAACCGTAAGATTAAGCAGGGCGGGGCATACGCCAATCAAGCTTTTAAGAGACGGCGAAATAAAAACTTTTGCACCGAAAGGTTTGGGACTCGGCTTGGAGAAAGGAGAGGTTTTTGAATCCACTCTTTCCGAGATTGAAATACATTTGGCACCAGACGATTTGTTTTTGTTTACCACCGATGGCATTGAAGAAGCAATGAATCAAAACCGTCAGCTTTTCGGTGAGGAAAGGCTTGAGAAAATTTTGAAGGAAAACGGTACGCTCGATTCAAAAAGAATTTTACAGAAAATAACCGAAAGCGTTAATAATTTTAATGATGGAAAACCTGCAAATGATGACTTGACTTTGGTCGTTGTTAAAGTTACGAAACGGATTAACGAAATTTACAAGTCACGTTCAGATGAATTCATCAATCCGGTTTCAAAGTTGGCTTAAAAATCCAATGAATATAATTTATATTGTAATAATCATATTTATAATATTTACAATTATATCTAAATATAAATCCCGCAAAGCCTTTCTTATTCTGAAACCGTTTACGACAATATTGATTATAATGCTAGCGGTTTTAAATCTTTCTGAAAGTCACATTGAATTGGGCATCGGAATTTTGGCAGGCTTGATATTTTCTCTTTTGGGAGACGTTTTTTTAATGTTTGAAAAAAAATATTTTTTGCACGGACTTGTTGCGTTCTTAATTACCCACATTTTTTATGCGCTTGCTTTTATAACCGGCAGTGAATTTTTTTATGGCGGATTAATCCCTCTTTTATTGTTTTCCATTTTTATCTATTTAATTATCCGGCAAGGGTTGGGGAAGTATAATATTCCGGTAATTATATACATGCTTATTGCTTCATCTATGGTTTGGATGGCAATTAACCGGTTTTTAACTTATAAAGATACGTCAAGTATTTTTATTTTGTGCGGTTCAATCTTATTTATACTTTCAGACGGAATGTTGGCAATTAACAAATTCAGACGTGAAGTTAAATTTGCAGAAGTATTTATACTGGGCAGCTATTACGCCGCCCAGTTTTTTATAGCAATGTCTGCCGGAATTAGTTAGAATTGAATTTTTGTTCCGCGTTTTTTGGCATAATCGAGAACAAACGAACTTGCGATAAATATTGATGAATAAGTACCTACGATTATACCGAAGAATAATGTGAATGCAAAACCTCTTAACACTTCACCGCCAAATATCAACAGCACGAAAACCACTAATAAGGTAGTCAAACTTGTAACAATCGTACGGCTTAACGTTTTGTTAATTGCACTATTCATGTTTTCTTCTAGCGGTTTGGTTTTATGGATTTTCAAATCTTCACGGATTCTATCGTAAACCACCACGGTATCGTTGATTGAATAACCCACAAGTGTTAAGAATGCTGCAACAACGCTGATTGAAATTTCCAAATTCAAGAAGGGGAAAACGCCGTATAACAAAGAAAATACTCCAAGCGTAATCATCACGTCGTGGAACAATGCCAGAACGGCACCGTTTGCAAATGCGAATTTAAAGCGAAAACCTAAGTAAACCAGAATCACAATCAAAGCAAGTATAACGGAAATTACCGCATCTTCTTTGAGTTCTTTACCTATTTTGGGACCGACTTTTTCTTCTTTCAACATTTTGAAAGGATTGTCGGTATAAGTTTGTTGCAAGTTTTCCTCAATCCAATTGGCAATGCTCAATCTTACAATTACTTTGTTGGGATCATCGGCAAGTTTAGTAGCTTGAAATCCTTTTTCCGATAATTTTTCGGCAATTAAAGCGGCAGATTTTGAATCGGGCAATTGATAAGTAATGCTGTGTGCCGATGAATCCACTATTGTTGCGGAAATTCCCGGATCCGCTTCTTTAATAGTATTGTTGAGCGTCTTCAAAATATTGGGCATAATTTCTTTCGGTATTTCCTGTAATTCCGTTCTAATCAAAACACCTTGTTCTCCACCGAATGTTTTAACTTCGATATTACCCAAACCAAGTGTATTCAGTTCATCCCTAATCTCGGAAATATTTATTGGTTTTTCAAACTGCAGGGCGATTTCCGAACCGCCTTTAAAATCAATCCCCAATTCCAAGCCTCTTGTAAACAAGCTAATTATTCCAAGAAGGATTAAAGTGCCGGAAATTGTATAAGCAATTTTTCTTTTTCCGAGGAAATCGATATTCGCACCGTCAAAAATTCTTTTTCTGTATCCAACATTAATTTTTTTACCTTTGTAAATCATATATTCAAACAGCACTTTGGTAATAACCAAAGCGGCGAACAATGAAGAGACAATACCAATCATCAAAGTAAGTGCAAAACCTTGAATTGGACCGCTTCCGAATTGATAAAGAATTATGGCAGTAAAAAATGTTGTAATGTTGGAATCGAATATTGCGGAATACGAATTTGCAAAACCGCTATCAACAGCGGCTTTAATGGTCTTTCCCGTGGAGAGTTCTTCACGGATTCTTTCAAAGATAAGAACGTTGGCATCGACAGCCATACCGATTGTTAAAATAATACCCGCAATACCGGGAAGGGTAAGTGTGGCTTTAAATCCGGCGAGAACACCAAGAATAAATACCACAGTAGCAAGCAGAGCCAAATCCGCAAAAGCACCGGAAGTTTTATAATAAATAATCATAAAGAAGGCTACCAACAAAAAGCCGATTACAGTTGAGTTGAATCCTTGGGAAATGGAATCTTGACCTAGCGAAGGACCAACGGTTCTTTCTTCGATAATATCGATCGGTGCAGGTAAGGCACCGGCTTTTAAAACAATGGAAATTAATTTAGCTTCTTCCAAATCTTCCATACCGGTAATTTGCGAACGCCCGGAAGGAATTTTGTTTTGGATGACCGGCGCGGTGTAAACATAATTATCCAACACAATTGCGCAACGTTTTCCTATGTTTGCTCCGGTAATTCTTGCCCATTCACGTGCGCCTTCGGGGTTCATATCCATTGTAACCATCGGAGCGGTTGTTTGCGGATTAATAGTTGCGTTTGCATCAACAATCACATTGCCGGTTAATTCAGGTTGTTTGTTTACCATATAAAGCCGGAAATATTTTATTCCGTCCTGCACAAATTGCGGTTTTGCCGAGAATAAAAATTCAACGTTATCCGGAATTACCTTTTTTACTTCCGGCATATTAAGCATACGCAATACTTTGTTTTTATCACTTTCTTTTACGATTAAGTCCGCCGAATTTTGAGAAACCAAACGTGCAATTGTGAAAAACGGATGTTTCTTTGCAAATTCTTCTTCCGTCAGGTTTTCATCGGCGGTTGTGTCTTGCGCAGTTTCTGTAGAATCGGTATTGTATTTCTTAGCTAATATTTCGTCTATTTTATTGAGAATGGGAAAAGCGAAATTCGGATCTTTAACAAGTTTAAATTCCAGCAAAGCCCTGCCTTGCAGAAGGCTTTTAGCTTCTTCTTTTTTAGCAACGCCGGGTAATTCCACAACTATTCTTCTGGCTCCTTGTTGCTGGATACTCGGTTCCGAAACACCGTATTGGTCAACACGGTTCCGGATGATTTCTATTGCCCTTGTAACGGCGTCTTTTTCCTGATCGAGAAGATCTTTGATGATTTCATCATCTTCTTGCCGGATTGAACCGAAATATCTGCTAAGGCGTATATTTTTCTCCTTTAACTTTGCCGCAAGGATTTTAACTACTTCCTCGTCCGATGTTTTTGCTTCTTTCTCGGCTTCTTTCAAAATTTGTTTAAAAGTAGCATCAGGGTCTTTTGCCAATCTTTCAAGAAGTTTAACGGTATTTACTTCCATTACCAAATACATACCACCTTGTAAGTCCAAACCGAGTTTAATTCTGTTCTCCCGCGCTTTTCTGATATCCGGATTGGCGGCTCTTAAACTGTCTTCTTTCAATTCAAGTATCTGTTGCAATTCTTCTTTCGCAATTGAAGGATTTTTTTGCAGTACGCTGTCTTTTATGGATTCTAATTTTTGTTGAATTTGTTGGGTATATTGATAATCCTTGTAGGTAGGATAGAGCAGGTAAATACTCAATGCAAATGCAGCAATTATAACGAAAATTCTAAATCTTAATTCTTTCATTACCTTCTCGAAAATTTAGTGATTTATTAGCCGTTTAATTTAAAATAAGACCTCTAATATAGACAGAAATTGAAAAAAATTCAATTTTATTGGTATGTAATGTAGCGATATTTCAAGGGAAATCGCCAATCAATAATGAAAATCTTCGTGGGTTAACCCAGTCGATTTCATTAAAAAATTTGTTTCGATGTTTTCTATTAATTCTTCCGCCAGTTTCATGTATGCCAATGAGGCTTTGGCCGAAGGATTATAAGTAATTACCGGTTTTTTGTAAAAAGTTGATTCGGTAACACTTACATTTTTTGGTATTGTTGTTTTGAAAGTTAAATTGGGATATGTTGAGAATAAGAGTTTTTTAGTGAGGAAAGACGTTTTGGTGTTGGCTTCGTACATGGTCAATAGGATTCCTTCAATTCCGATTGAAGTGTTAAACTTCGAATTTAATTGTTTGATAAAATCATAGATTTTTTTCACGGCTTGAACAGAATAATTTGATGATTTTATAGGTACTATAACGGAATCCGAAGCAAGCATTGCATTGGTTGTAACACCGTTTAGATACGGCGGGCAATCTATAATTATAAAATCGTAATGATTTGAATTGTTTTCCAAAGCCTGCTTCAGCACCAATTCGTTTTTGGCAAGATTAGTTAATTGTTGGTCTTCTTCAACCGAAATATCGCGAAACGGAACAACTTCCAAAAATGGAATGGAGGATTTATGTACTATTTCGGAAAATGTTTTGGTATAAGTGAATAAATCGAAAATATCGCCGAAAATTTCATTTTCGCGCAGACCCAGAGAAAGTGTACAATATTTTCCGGGATCGGCATCAATTAATAAGGTTTTTTTATAATGTTTTGTTAAGGCTATCGATAGGTTGACGGCAGTAGTAGTTTTTCCCACACCGCCTTTGGGTGAAGCAATTGAAATTATTTTCGGCATAAAAACTTGTAATTGTTAAACTGTGAAAAAAATAATGTTTAACATAAAATGAAATACTGTTATGGAATGTGATGCAAATCACAAAAAAAAGGCTGTCCGGTGTGGAACAGCCTTTATCAGTTTATTCTCTTACAATCCACGTTTTAACCGTAGCGGTAACTTCGGGGTGCAGTTTGATCTTGACGTCGTAAATACCGAGCGCTTTAATCGGTTCACTGATTTCAATTTTTCTTTTATCGATATCGTAATTTTTCTCTTTGAGAGCATCGGCAATCATTTGAGAAGTAACGGAGCCGAAAATTTTATCTTCTTCACCCACTTTAACGGGAATGGTGATAGAAACATTAGCCAATTCTTCTGCTGTTTTCTTTGCACTTTCGAGTAATTTGGCTTCGGCTTTTTCAATTTGTTTTTTTTCTTCTTCCAGTGCGCGAATATTTCCTTTTGTTGCGATATATGCAATTTGGCGCGGAAGAAGAAAATTACGCGCATAACCGTCTTTAACTTCAACTATATCTCCAACACGCCCGAGTTGTTCGAAGTTTTTTCTTAAAATTACTTTCATTTCCTTTAATCTCCTTTACTTAACCGACTCAGACACAAACGGCATAATTGCTATTTGTCTTGCTCTTTTAATAGCCCTAACAACTTCCCTGTGTTGTTTTGCGCTAAGTCCGGTAATTCTTCGTGGAATAATCTTTCCTTGGTCGGATACAAATTTTTGCAATCTTTTTGCATCCTTGTAATCGATGTAATCTGTTATAACTCTTCTAACTTTTTTAGTTTTCATTTTCTTCCTCAAAATTAATTATCTCCGCTAAGCAAATCGGATTCTTCGTCGCTTAAGAATTTATCGAAAGAATTATCGGTAAAATCGGTAGTATCTTTTTCTTCAACCGCTTCTTCGTCCACTGCGACGTCGGTAACCGTTTCGCTTGTTTCTTCGGTAGATTTATTGATTTTATTTAAAAATTGAATTCTTTTAGCTTTAATTTCAACAATTGTTCTGTTTCTTCCGTCGTCGGTTTTAAATGTTCTGCTCTGAAGTTCACCGTCGACAAGAACGGCGCTACCTTTTTTTAGCCGGTCTTTACAACTTTCCGCCAATTTATTCCAAGCAACCACACCTACGTAGCAAACATCTTCTTGCCATTGATTTTGACTGTCTTTGTATCTTCTGTTAGCCGCAATGTGGAAGTTTACCACAGGTGTTTTATTTGTGGTTTCGCGGAAAACCGGATCTTTAGTTAAATTACCAGCAATAATTACAGAATTTAATTCAGGCATTTTCAAATCAGCCATCACTTACCTCCATACATATCTAATTGATATTTATACATTACAATTTTTATTGTTCAGATTGTCCTTCGGCAACAACCGCTTCTTCCGATTTAGGTTCCGGAGAGGATTCCGATTTTTCGCTTTCTTCCGGTTTTTTCTCGGCCAATTTCTTTTTAAGATGTTCCAAATCTTTTTTGGTTAATTTAATTGTAAGAAAGCGATAAATGGTTTCATCCAATTTATACATCCGTTCCAGCTTTTTAATCATTTCGGCCGGTGCGGTAAATCTGTAAATAACATAAAAACCACTTTTGGATTTTTTGATTGGGTAGGCGAGCCGTTTTCTACCCCATTTTTCAATGTCGGTTATTTTACCGCCGTTATTGGTGATGAAGTTTTCGACTTTTTTAACAGTGTCTTCAATTTGAGTATCTTCGAGTGCTGCATTAATAATTATAACGCTCTCGTAATGATTTTCTTTCATAAAAGAACCTCCCTTTGGTCTTTGGCCTTTCGAAAATGCAACTTCGAAAAGCAGGGTTTACGAAATTTTAATTCACAAATATAAGTTTATCTTATCAATGGTGCAATAACAAAAGATACAACGGATAAAAGTTTTATCAAGATATTTAAAGAGGGTCCGGATGTATCTTTAAACGGATCACCAACGGTATCGCCCACAACTGCAGCTTTGTGTGCGTCGGAGCCTTTTTCGTATCTTACACCGTCGAATTCGATTCCGCCTTCAATTAATTTTTTAGCATTATCCCATGCACCGCCGGCATTCGCTTGGAAAATTGCCATTAGCACGCCACTGGCTGTTAAACCTGCCAATAATCCGGCTAACATTTCCTTGCTGATAAATCCGACAACTACGGGTACAATTACTGCAAGCAAACCGGGCAGAATCATTTCTTTGATAGCAGCTTGTGTGGAAATTTCAACACATTTTGCATATTCGGCTTCGGCTTTACCTTCCCTAAGTCCGGCAATTTCCCTGAATTGTCTGCCAACTTCAAGTATCATTTTCTTTGCCGCTCTTCCAACGGCGCTCATCGCCATGGATGAAAATAAAAAGGGTAGCATTGCACCTATAAACAAACCGCCCATTATTACCGGTTTGGAAATATCAATTGTTTGAATATCCGCTTGATGCATAAATGCTGAGAAAAGCGCCAAGGCGGTCAGAGCAGCCGAACCAATTGCAAAACCTTTCCCGATTGCAGCGGTGGTGTTACCTACTGCATCAAGTTTATCGGTTCTTTCCCTTACTTCGTGTGGAAGTTCCGACATTTCGGCAATCCCTCCCGCATTATCGGAAATCGGTCCGTATGCATCAACTGCCAGTTGAATTCCCGTTGTTGAAAGCATACCGAGAGCTGCGATTGCGATCCCGTATAAATTTGCAAATTCGTATGCACCGATAATACTTGCGGAAATAATTAAAATCGGTAAAGCTGTGGATAACATTCCAACGCTTAAACCCGCAATAATATTGGTTGCCGCACCTGTAACGGATTGTGCGGCAATATTTTTTACCGACCTGTAATCGGTACCCGTGTAGTATTCGGTAATCAAACCGATTAAAACGCCGGCAATTAAGCCTATAATCGTCGCAAAAAACACTCCGTTAGCGGTATATTCAAATCCATCCATTGTCCATTCTTCCGGCAGCATTGCGTGAATGATAAAGTAGGATGCGATTAACATTAGTGCCGAAGTTACAAATTCCCCTGTGTTAAGCGCTTTTTGCGGATTTCCGCCTTCTTTAACTTTTACGAAAAACGTTCCGAAGATAGAGAGCAAAATACCAGCCCCTGCCAAAGTTAAAGGAAGAAGTACACCGGCAAGGCTTTGATCCTTAGGGAAAACATTTGTGAAAACGGCTCCCAGAACCATAGCACCGATTGTTGCTCCTACATAAGATTCGAACAAGTCGGCTCCCATACCGGCAACGTCGCCAACATTATCGCCAACATTATCGGCTATTGTGGCCGGGTTACGCGGGTCGTCTTCCGGAATTCCTTCGTAAACTTTACCCGCCAAATCGGCTCCCACGTCTGCGGCTTTCGTATAAATTCCACCGCCAACTCTAGCGAACAAAGCTATTGACGAAGCACCAAGTGAAAAGCCGGACAATACATTTATTACTTTTGCCAAATCCCATGCTTGATTTGAATAAATTAAAAACAAAGTACCGAGCCCGAATATACCGAGACCCACTACATTCATACCCATTATTGAACCGCCGGAAAATGCAATTTCGAGAGCGGGACCCAATCCTTTCCGGGCTGCGTTTGTAGTTCTTACGTTGGCTTTTGTTGCCGCTATCATTCCGAGATAGCCAGCCAAACCGGAGCTTAAAGCGCCGACTACAAACGATATTGCAATTACCCATGAGGAATCTTCTCTGCCGGAATTTGCGAATCCGAGGAGAAGGGCAACTGCAATAACGAAAACTATTAAAACTTTATATTCGGTTTTTAGGAATGCGATGGCACCTTCTCTAATATGGTTTGAAATAGTAACCATTTTTTCGGTGCCGGTTTCTTGCTTGGATATCCATATATTCTTGAAAAAAGAATATAGTAGTGCAGCGAGACCAAAGAACGGAATAACGTAAATAAGTGATTCCATATTATGTCCTTTTTATTAATTAGTATCTGAATTAATTTATTTTTAATTACTTAAATTCTTGCTGTAAAAATCGAGCATTTTTTTTGTTCCCCCCGAAATAAAATTTTCCAACAGTTCTGCGGCAAAGGCAATTTTTGGTTTGATGGATTCAAAAGTTTTTTCGTCTATTTTGCTTAAAACATATTCCGCCATTTCACCGTTGCGGAAATTTTTCCCAATACCGAATCTCAAACGGGGAAATTTATCCGTTTCCAGATGATAGATTATTGAAGCAATACCGTTGTGTCCACCATCACCACCGGAATTTCTGATACGGATTTTCCCCTCATCCAGGTTCACATCGTCGGTAACTACCAAAAAATCCGACAGATCAACATTGTAATTGTCAAAAATTTCTTTGGCGGCAATTCCGCTGTTATTGACGTACGTAGTGGGTTTAACCAATATATAGCGGAAGGATTCCATGTTTCCTTCCGCATAATAAAAATTGAATTTAGAAGGTTTGAATTCCAGATTATGTATTTCTGCAAAGTAATCGATAATGATAAAACCAATATTGTGTCTCGTGAATTTATATCGTTCACCAGGGTTGCCTATTCCAAAAATTACTTTCAATTCCGGAATTAACCTTGGTCTTCTTCGTCAGATTTACTTTTGGAAATAACTTCCGGTTCTGCCGGAGCTTCCGCACCAAGCTCTTCCGCTTCGGTTTCTTCTTCGGTTCCCTTAGGTGCAAGTATCGTAACTATAACAGCGTCCTCTTCCGTCAGAATTTTAATATTATCGTATGAGAGGTCTTTTACCAAAAGATTATCGCCTATTTTCAAATTGGAGATATCAACTTCCAATTGTTCGGGTATATCTTTCGGCAAGCATTCAACATCCAATTTATGAATTACTTGTTGTAAACGTCCGCCTTCTTTGATACCGATAGCTTGTCCGGTAAGCAGAATCGGTACTTGCACTTCGATAGCTTGACCGACGGTTATGCCTTGTAAATCGACGTGAATCATTTTATCGGTCAGCGGATCGAATTGAACGTCTTTAACAATGGATTTATAATTTTTATCGTCATCGATAATCAAATCGACCAAATGCATTTCTGTAGTGTAAACCAAGGGTCGTAAACTGGATTCCGGTACGTAGAAGTATATTGGATCTTCGTTTTTAATATAGAAAACACCCGGTACAAAACCTTGCCGCCTTAGTTCGTTAATTTTTCCTTTTGTGGAAATTTCTCTCGTTTTTGCTTGAAGCTTAATCTCTGCCATTTTTATATCACTCCATTAATATATTATTATTTAACTTTTATCTACGTCGAACAACGAACTGATGGATTCGTTGTTGTGAGTTCTTATAATTGCCTCGGCTAATAATTTGGAAGCGGTTCGAACCACAATTTTTTCACTTTGTTTTTTCATCGGGATGCTGTCGGTAACATAAAGTTTTTCAATAGCCGAGTTTTCAATTTTATCTATTGCATGTCCCGAAAGAACCGCATGTGTAACTGCTCCGTAAATTTTTTTAGCTCCTCTTTTTTTCAGGGCTTCTATTGCCGAAACAAATGTTCCGCCGGTATCAATTATATCATCCACAATTAAAACATCTTTCCCTTCAACGTTACCGATTATGTGCATAACTTCAGTTTCATTGGGTTTAGGGCGGCGTTTATCAATTACAACAAGCTTTGCTCCAATTCTTTTTGAATAAGAGCGTGCGAGTTTAATTCCGCCCACATCTGGTGAAACTACAACAAGGTTATCCGATTTATCCTTCCACAAACTTGTAAAAATTGGTGAAGCATACAAGTGATCGGAAGGGATATCGAAGAACCCTTGGATTTGAGCTGCATGCAAATCCATTGCAATAACCCGGTCGGCTCCGGCAACCGTAATTAAGTTTGCAACGAGTTTAGCCGATATTGCCACCCGCGGTTGATCTTTCCTGTCTTGCCGTGCATAACCGAAATATGGAATTACCGCAGTTACCCGGCGTGCGGAAGATCTTTTCGCAGCATCGAGCATTATTAGTAATTCCATTAAATTATCCGCCGGCGGATGCGTCGATTGAACTATAAATACATCACCGCCCCGGATATTCTCTTTAAATTTTATCCAAATTTCGCCATCGCTAAAGTACTTCGATTCAACATTTCCTAACGGTAAATCGAGATAATCTACTATTTTCTGCGTCAATTCCGGATTCGAACTTCCGGAAAAAATACGTGGTGTATCTTCCATCAAAATCTTAACTTAAATTTATATACATGTCAGAAATTCACAGTCTGCAAATATAAATAAATCAATTTGCTAAGTCAAATAAACAAAATCAGTTATGGAAATTTCCGTGCCGCCCGGTTGCAAGTTATATTTCCGGTTCATTCCTTTCTTTTTTTAAATAAGAAAATAATAACAATCAACAAAACCAAAAAGGATAAAATATATATAATTGGCGGTGTTTCTTTTAACTTGAAGGGAATATATGTTGCTGTAATGGTTTTCCCGGTTCCGATATCTTCCAGAGTAAATTCCCAAGTTAATTTGTTGTTCGAAATTTCGCGGGCATTGTGTTTAATTATTTCACCAGGCAAATAATAGATGTATTTCAGTTTGTATTGTTTGGGCTCAAAACCGAAACCCGTAGCAAACGGCGGAATGAATTGCGAAAATATTTTTGTGTTTTCAGGTCCTTTTTTAATTGAAAGTTCATTGTTTCTGAACGGTTTAAGCAGGTTAA
Source organism: Melioribacteraceae bacterium (assembly GCA_026983955.1). GTDB lineage: Bacteria > Bacteroidota > Ignavibacteria > Ignavibacteriales > Melioribacteraceae > BMS3ABIN04. Next base: position 57,592 of record JALSTB010000029.1, on the reverse strand, counting down.
GTGAATCCAATTTTGTGAACTCAAACTCTATTTGGGCATGAATTGTGCTGTCGTTGAAATCATTAAAAACATTAACATTTTTTACTGTTGTAAATGAAGCGGAAAATTGAGTTTTAAGGGAATCTTTATTGAAAATTCCAAGTTGGTCGATTAAAATTGAATCTTGATTCGATGGAAGCTTCATCCAATAGTGAATGAACATTTTACCGGAGTCGTCGGTTTTAATCGTTGTGATTTGTTCGTAATTCAAACAACCGGATAGCAAAAGCAATAACAGCAGAATGCCAGGGAAAATCTTCTTTTTCATTTATACCGGAACATTTTTTAACTAAAGATAATAAAATAACGATAATAATATTATTATTTATTTTTCACAAGCAAATCAGTAAATTTAAAAATATAAATTTTTCGGAGGAGTGTATGCCTACGTATGAGTACAAATGTTTGGAATGCGGTCATCTTTTTGAAGAGTTTCAAAAGATGAGCGATGCGCCGGTGGAAATTTGTCCCAAATGCGGTGGAAAGGTTAAAAGATTAATCAGCAATGGAGCCGGCTTGGTATTCAAAGGCAGCGGCTTTTATTTAACCGATTATAAGAATTCCAATTCCTCTGGGGTTTCATCAAATAATAAATCGAAAGATACAGGAAGCGGTAAATCTACCGAACCAGCAAAATCAACGGATTCAAAGAAGGAATCGGCGTAATCCGGTTCCTTTAAAAATCCAATCCTATTGAAATATAATATTTCGGAACGGAAAAATTCTTCAGGTCATAAGTCCAAGCCACATCGAAACGCCAAAGGAACAAGAAAAACACACGCGCACCGAATCCGGTACCGATTAGCAAATCTTTGGTTTTCCATTCACCGAATTCGTCCCTGCTAATAAATTGCAATTTTTCGGTTTTATCCCAAGCAGAACCAACATCAACAAAAGCGGTACCTAAAATATTTCTGAATAAAAGGGGCACCGGTCCGGTTAAAAGGTAACGGATAAGCGGCATTCTGAGTTCGAGATTCAGCAAAGCGTATTTTGTTCCGATTCTCTCTGCATATCTGTATCCGCGAAGGGGAAGTGCGGGAGTGAGGAAAGCAAAATCCGATGCGGTTCTAACAGGAATGTCGCCCGTTGCAAATTCCCTGTTCAACCAACTTTCCGTACCACCAATGAAAAACCTTTGCGGATTCCCGCCTCCGGAATATCCGCCGGAAAAACGGAAAGCAAATGAATTGTCGAACCAAAACCGGAAGTATTTTCTGTAATCCCAAATAAAAGAATAGAAACTCTGTTTTTTATTAAAAAATGCTGCGTTTCCAAAAACTGTAAAATTATACCTTACGCCTTCAATCGGGGAGGTGTAACCCCAAAGAGTATTATCGTGCACGAAGCTTAATGAAGGTATCAAATAAGTGGATTTGTCAATAGGAACAAGGAAATTATCGAGGTTCTCCGAAGAAACCCGTTGCAAACTTATACTGGCATCAATTCGGTAAAATCTGTCCATCGGAATCCTGGCGGAAATTATCCCGCCGAAATTACGGAAACGGTAAAGATTCGAGAACAAACCGTTGGAAAGATAAATGAATCTTGCTGTATGATACGCTTCTATTCCCCAATCGATTTTTTTCGGTAAATAATAATAGGCAATTCCGTAATCGCTGTTTTTAAGATCTATTTGCAAACTGGTGATTCCCGTTAAAATATGGTCGCCCATAACATCGCTGAAAGATAAAACCGTTGTACCCAAAAGACCGTATAACGTGCTGTAACCGGCATTCGCATAAATCAAATCGGGTGAGAAGTTAATTTTATATTTATTGACGAGGTAGTTCCCGTTTTCATCCAGTTTTTCTTTAAATAATCTTTCCTTATTCAATTTAAAATTTGAGGAATCGATTATCACATTGTCCCCTCCGAAAACGTAACGGGAATAATTCCGGGAAGTTGTATCTTCAATCTCCGTTTCTTTCACATATTGACCGGTAAAGATTTGCGGAGAAACTTTTTCCGCTGTTGAGTCGGTTAAAATTTTTTCCGATTCTTGTAATTGCCCTATAGCTTTTGTCGAATCGGTAAAAACGGTTGTGTCGGTGCTGGTAACGGTAACCGGTAATTTATCTTTGTTTAATAAGGAGGCCATAAATTTTGTGGGCTTCAAACTGTCGCTTACGGCTTTAAGTTCAAACGGATTGTTAATCAAAAACACATCGTAGCCACCTTTGAAGAGAGAGGAAAAAACAAGTTTTTTGCCGTCGTATGAAGTCGATAATTGATTTAATCCGTTAACGGAATTCGTAAGCGGAACTGCTTTTAATTCAAGAACCGACGAGACGGTATCGTCCTTTTCCAGAACAATTCTTTTTTTGTAAATGTTATTGATGCCGTTTTTATCGGAGACGAATAAAATTTCCTTACTGTCGGGTGAAGACACGGCCGATATTTCGTCGCAGTATTCCCAATCGGTTAATCTGGTTATATCGCCGGTTTCAACATCGAGCATATATAGATCGAGATGTTGATAGTCGTGGGTAGTCATCGAGTAACCGTCTTGCGGAAAATTATCTTTATTCAAATCTTTCCTGTCCGAGGAAAAAATTATTTTTTTGCTGTCGGCGGTCCAGCTGGGTTGATAATCACTAAAAATATCATTTGTTAAATTAATTAATTTTTTAGTTTCAAAGTTGTAGAGATAGATATCCGATTGTTTTGCGTCGCTACCGAGAAATGCTATTTTTTTACCGTCGGGAGACCAGCTCACCGATTCGATTCCGTCCAGTTTAAATGGAAGGAATTCGTTTTCGTCTTCATCAACATCTATAACCGAAATTACATCGTAACCTTCGCTTTTTACTGAGAGTGCAATTCTTTTATTGTCTGGCGCCCATGTAAGGGAAGGGAAAAGTACATTCAATTCTTCGAAGTCTGCAGATTTTCCGCTTTCAACCACGCGTTTAATTATTTTTCCGTCGAACGAATTCATGATGTAAACATCGAGATAAATATCCCTGTCCGATATAAATGCGATTTTGTCCCCTTGAGGTGAAATTGCGGGACTTGTATTGTAAAACCCGAATGATTTTTTGTGATCGGTCAGTCTTTTTGCAAATTCATCCGGATCGGTTCTAAATTCGATTTCGGGCCAATATTGTTTTTTTAGGGATTTTTTCCATCTTTCGTTCAGCTGTTCCATATCCAAGCCGATTGCGGATTTTACGCCGTCGGCAAGGTTTCCTGCACCTTTAATCCGTGAAAGCATTTCGCCGACTTTTTGTTTTCCGTATGTTTGAGCAATGTAACGGAAAAGGGATTGTCCGCCGCGGTAAGCGTAATAGCCGTACAATCCGTTGATGTCCGGCAAGTATTCATTAATAATTGCATCGGCAATAAACATATCGGAATTGGTTTCCCAATCGGACGATAAATATTCCGCCATTCCTTCATGATACCATTGGGGCAATTCAAGTGTTATTCCTTTGGAAATAATATTTTGAAGTGTTCCGCCGTAAAGGTAGTCGCGCATAACGGCGTGAACCAATTCATGATGGATTACATGTCTGAATTTCCGGTATGATCCTTCAAACGGAAACACAACTCTGTTTTTAAATGGTTCCGTGAAGCCTCCGACGCCTTGACTTAGGTAACCGAAAGTAGTGTTCGTTTCTTGAAAGTCGTTATGTGAATTATAAACTATTAAAGTTATTCTATTATTAATTTGATAATTTAAAACACTTTCTATATCTGCGAGGGCGGTTTCCGCAACGTGGGCGGCAAACTCCGCAATGTCTTTGCCGTCTGCTGTAAAGTAAATATCGAAATGTTTGGTTTGGATATAATACCAGTCGAATTCCTTGTAATTTACTTTATTCTGCCCGAATTGTTGGGAATAGGACACCGAAAATGCCAAAAGGAATGTAAAGAATAAAATCAGAGTTCTCATAGTTTAACCGTCCGAAATTTTTCAATTATTATAAAGATATTTCCAGAATTATGAAAGTATAAAATCTATCTCCCTCTTTTCTTCGTCAATTCTAATCAATCTTACTTTTACTTTATCGCCCAAGCGGTATTTTTTACCTTTATGCTTACCGTAGAGAGTGTAATTTTTCTCATCAAAGACGTAAAAGTCGTCGTCCATATCGCGAATGCTTACCAATCCTTCGGCCAAAGTATCGGCCAATTCAACAAATAAACCGAAATTGGTAACACCCGAGATTACTGCATCGAACTCATCGCCAAGTTTGTTCCGTAAAAATTCCATTTGTTTCAATTTTACCGAAAGTCTTTCTGCATTTACTGCACTCCGTTCTTGAGCCGAGGCATGTTCACAATATTCTTCGAGCTGCGGGTAATTAAAAACTTTTCCTTTGTTGTGTTCGATGTATTCATGAATTTGAATATGTACGAGTAAATCCGGAAACCTACGGATTGGTGAAGTAAAATGAGTGTAATAACGGAAGCCCAATCCGTAATGCCCGATATTTTCTGGGGAGTAAACGGCTTTTGCCATTGATCTTATTGCAACTTCGTTAATAACGGCTTCTTCCGGTGTTCCCTTAGCTTGTTTCAACAATTTTTGCATTTCTTTGGAGCTGTTCGCTGCATTAGGCGAGAAAGAGTAGCCGAGTGATCTTACAAAGCTGGCAAACTCGGCTAATTTTTCTTCATCGGGTAAATCGTGTACACGGTAAACAAAAGGATAGTTGTGTTTCCGCTTATTCAAGTTTACATGGCGTGCAACTATCCGGTTTGCCAAAAGCATAAATTCTTCAATCAAATTGTTACTCTCTTGAATTTTTTTGATCCGGACATCCAAAGGAACGCCTTTTTTATTCAGTACAAATTCAACTTCCGGTTTTACAAAATTAATGCTTCCCTTCGCTTCCCGTTTTTTACGCAACATCCGGGCTAAAGTATTGAGAGTTAATATTTCTTTGTTAAATTCACCTTTTTGTGAATCGATTATTTTTTGAACTTCTTCGTAGGTAAACCTGCGTTTACTTCTGATTACTGTTTTTACAATTTTGTAATTAACAACTTTTGCAGACGGGGTAAGTTCGGCAATAACCGAGTAGGTTAATCTGTCTTCATTGGGTACCAACGAGCAAACTTGGTTGGAAAGTTTTTCGGGAAGCATCGGGATTACTTTGCCAACAAGGTAAACGCTGGTTGAACGCTTTTGAGCTTCTTTGAAAACGGGTGTTCCGGGTCTAACATAATGGCTGACGTCGGCAATATGAATACCCACAAGGTAATTTCCGTTTTTCAAAAATTCTACTGAGACCGCATCATCAAAATCTTTTGCCGTTTCCGGATCGATTGTAAAAATATTTTTTCGGCGCAAATCCAGCCGTTTTTTTATTTCGGATTGAGGTATTTCAACTGGAATATTAGCTGCGGCGGCGGAAACTTTCGGTGGAAATTTATATCGTAAATCGAATTCTTTTGCGATGGAGAACATTTCGGTATCGTAAGTACCGGCTTTGCCTATCACATCCATAATTTCTCCTTCGGGATTGAGTAATTGCGAGTTCCATTTTATGTTCGTTACAACAACTTTATCGCCGATTTTTGCCCCTCTCAGTCTTGAACGCGGCACATAGATATCGCGGTATATTTTTTTATTATCCGGTTCAACAAAATAAAACGAATCAGTTTTCCGGAGTACACCGGTAATTTCCGTTGTGGCGCGTTTTATAATTTTAATAATTTCGCCTTCGGGATTTTTCCCTTTGCGTTTAGCGAACAGTTGAACCTCAACTATATCACCGTCGAATGCGGTACCGAGATTTTTTTCCGCGATAAAAATATCTTTTATTTTGGGATTGTCCGGTATAACAAACCCGAAGTTATTATCGGCAGAAATTTGCAGTGTGCCGGTAAGTTTTTTAGTTACGTCTTTTAATCTGAAGCGTTTGCCGACACGGGTTAAATAACCTTCTTCAACAAGATCGTGAAGAAATGCTTTGAGTTCTGCATATTCGTGCGGCTCATTGAAGTTTAATTTTTTTGCTATTGTTTTCGCTTTGTATGCCCTCGAGGGATTGGTTGCGAAAAACTTTTTTAATTTCTTTTTCATTTAAAACCTGAACCTGTATTTAATTCCTAATTCCCGGACTTTTTCTTCCGTTGCAGTTTCAACAACGGGATCTTTTTGTTCGAGTCGTATTAAAAAATTCGGATTGAACAAATATTCAATTTTTATATCCGCTTTATCTATTTGAAAATATTGGGTGTTCCCGCCGAAACTGTATTTTATATTTTGTATTCTTCCGGAAAAAATCACTTCACCCGATTTTTTAAGTTGAATATTGCTTATTACATCGCCCACGGCAGAATGTACAAACGAACTCAACGTTGAACCGAGCAATGCGTAAGCAGCCGATTCACCGAGAGCCGCAAGTTTGCTTTTTTCGCTTGCGCTTAAATTTTTGTCGAGTGAAAGCTGACCGAACAAAATGAATTGCAAAGCATTCGATGCATCGTATTGTGGGTCAGGTGTTTCATTTGCTATACTTTCACGCCCTACATATATCGAAAAGATCGAAGGATCGTTCGATAAATTTTCCTTCAGTTTCGAAAGGGAACTTTTGATTTTTAGTTTAACGGCAACTTCTTCGGTCGAATTTTCCCTTTCAACTTCTCCGATGTAGGTTGCTACAATATCCAAAAATGGGTCGGCAATATCGCTTTCGAATTTAATTGAGCCGGTAGCATCGAAAGGTTTGAAAAACTCCAGTTTGGAACCGGGCAGTAATTTAAGTTCACCTTGTGTTTTGGGAATACCGTCCACACTGGCAAATTTCAAACTTCCCCTTGTTTCCACCGTTAGTTTTTGGTTTAACACCTTTGAAAAAATAAATTTAAACTTTGCAATTGATCTTATATCAAAACTTAAATCATAATCGAAATTCAAATTGGGATTACCGTTTTCACCTTTGTTTAATAAAGTAGCTTGCAATGCTTTTCTGAATTCAATTTCGTTTCTTTTAAGTTTGGATGTATCTGCAATAAAATTATATACTATTTTTCTATCCGAGAAATCTTGTGCCAGTTGTCCCGAAAGATAAACAATATCCGCATCAACAATGTTAATTTTTCCTTTCAGATAAGATTTTTTATTCTTGAATAAATATTTCAAAGGTTCTTCCGTTTTTACAAACAAATCGCCATAAAGAACCGGGTTGGCTCCTTTCGAGTGTTGGCTAAGCAAAGCAAGCGAACCATTAGTAGATATGTCAATCTTATTAATTCCAAATCCGCTGAGGTAAATCCTGCCGTTGCCTTTCAGTTCACCGGTTTTTTTTGAAAAGCCTGCATTTTTAAGCACAATATTATTAATTGCAATTTCCTCATTGATGAAATCGAATTCCCCGTCAAGTTTGTATTCCAAATTTGTAGGTTTAACGGTGAACCGGCATTTATTCAGTTTGGCAAAACCTGAAAATTCCGGTTTGTGAACTGTTCCGTTAATCGAAATATCGGCAATGAAAACTCCGCTTAATTTTTTAATTGGGGTAATCAAATTTTCCAACGGGGCAAGCTTGAAATTATCGGAATTGATTTGAATATTCATTTCCGTGCTATCCGGAAATCTGTTTTCGATTTTTCCGAACCGCAAATCCACCGGAACGTAACCTTGCATTAAAAACAACGGTTTGTTGAAATTGCCTGTAGAATCGATAAAGGAAGTGTTTAATTTTAACAATTTGTCTTTATAATTGAAATTAGATATTAAACTACCAAAGTTTATACCTTGATAATTAATATTTTTCATATTGTACTTGAAAGAAATGAGAGGTGAATCCGGGGTTCCCTTTATTTCCGCAATTGAATTTATGTCTGCATCAAAATATTGCTGATTCCTGTCGAAAATATATTTGCTGAGTATTCTGCCGGGTAATTTATTTAACTTAATCGTAATGTCTTGTTCTCCATTCCGGTTCATTATACCGTTTAGTGTAATGCTTGCGTCATCGTTTACTAAAACAATATTATCCAGTGAAACAAAAGAATCGGCAATTGTAATGTAAAATGTTTCTTCGTTTTCCCAGTCGGTGTTTTTATAGTTTACCCACAAGTTTTCAACCGAAATTTTTTGTTGTTCCGGTTCCATTAATAACTCACCTTCGGCTTCGGCATATAAATCTTCTTGGGCTTTACCTGCAACACTGTAAAATAATTTGCTTTGGTTGAATATAAAATCGATTGTCGCATCTTTCAAATCCGTACCGGCGTAAATGTGTTTACCATCAATAGAAAGGGAGCCGAAGAGTTTATCGAATGCCAAAACTTTATTGTCTCTGCTGAAATGAAGTTTTATTTTGGCACCGGAAAAGTAAACCAGGTTGTCGTGGTTTTTATTCAAGAAATAATCGAGGTAAAAATTTGTTGATACAGAAAAATTATCGGGGGAATTTTTTACCGTTCCTTCTCCCTTGCCTTCGATGTCCAGTTTTTCCAAGTTTGTGAAAAGTGCAAGAAGTTCCAAATCTTTAAATTCAAAGTTAAAATTAAAATTTATATTTTCGTAAGCAATTGGCGGAATGTGAGAGAGTGTATCGAGCCGTTCTTTTTTAAGTATGAATTTGGCCGGATTTAATTCGCTGATTTTATTTTTAATTATTTCCGTTATGGTTTCGTTTTCGTATGTTAAAAGTTCAATGCTCTTTTCGAGGGAGAAATCGCCTTCGATGTTGAAGTCGATTAAATCCGAATTCAATTTGATTTTCCGTTGCGATTTATCCGTTAAGAGTTCCAGTTTGATGTTTGTATTATCAATTTCCTTGTTGCGGTACACAGAAGAATCGAGACGCACGTTAAAAACTGCGTTCATGGAATCGATATCGAGGGATTTGCCTTTTGCGGAGAAAGTAAAGTTTAAATTTGAAAAGTCCAAAGAGTCATTTGTAAATTTAGCTAAGTTTAAATTCAATGCGTTGCCTTTCAAATTGTAAACCGGCTTTTTTCTCTCCCGTAAATCCAGTCTTCCGTTTACGTTAATTCCGGAATTGTTAACAACCGATTCTATATTCAAGTCGAATACCTTGGAGTTTGCCGTTGTAAAAAAGAAGAGGGAATCAATATCGTAGCCGTTGTATTTCGAATTACCGAATTGAAGCAATATCTCATTTTCCATATTTTGAGGGGTAAAACTCTTGCCTTTGATTTTTCCGGTGCCGTTGAGCAGTGTTTTGGTTTTAACAATGCTTTGTAAATCCAAGTTTCTTGTATTGAATACGACATCGTATTCGGGTTCTTTGGTTTGCAAATCCATATATGCATCAAGATCAATCGAACCTTCGCCAACATTGCCTGATAAAATCGAATGGAAACGCGTTGGTTCACCTTTGAATTTAATATTCATATTGTTGAAGGCAAGTCCGTAAAATTCCGGGATGGAAATCGAGGGAAGCAATTTAATTACGTCGTCTGCCAACAGATTAGAATTTTTGAAATTTACATCGAAAAAAAGTTTTTCCGGCTTGTGCAGATTTTTTACGTTGCCCGAGAGCTCGAGATGCGTATTCAGATAGTCCACAATCAATTTATTGACGTTGAAATTTCCGAATTTGCCCTTTGCATTGAAATCGACAGCTACGGCTCCTTTCAGGATTTTGGTGGCATCAATAAATGTGGATAAATCGTCAAAATAAAATTTAGAAGCATTTAAATTTATTTCCATAGGGTAATTGCTGAACTTTTCCAATGGGGGACCGCCGAAAAGATTCAATCCGTTTAATTTTGCGGAAAGTTTTACGTTTGTACTATCGGTTATTAAATTGAAGTCCGTTACCTTCGCAAATTTACTGGTAAATGCGAAGTTTCCCGAAAGTTCCCGCAGATGGAAGAACCGGAAATTTGGGTAACCCGAAAGATTAATCAAATTCAAATAGACGAATTGTTTTTTTAAGTCGGCTTTAAATTTAGCACTCAAATATAAATTGTCAATTTTTAAATCGTCAAAATTTACATGATTGTAAAGTGTATTTGAAACCGGATATTCTTTTGCGCGCCTTACGAAAGCAACATTTTTCAAGTCGAGTTTATTAATTTGTATTCCGAAAGGGAATTCCTGTTTTTCTTTTTTTTCATTATCCGGTGTGGTCGAATCTGCTGCGGCGGTATCGGTCAAAAGTTCGTAATTCCAAAAACCGTCTTTATTTTGCAGCAATGAAATTTTTGCATTTTTGATTTCAAATTTGCGGATGTAAATTTTCCGTAAAAGTAAATGTAACGGACTGGTTTTTAGTTCTATTTTTCGGGCATGGAAAAGAGTATCGGTTGGAGTTGTAAGATTAACGTTACGTAAAATCAAAGAAGTTAAAATGGAGCCGTCGATTTTTCCTATTTCGAGTTTACCGTTAACCGATTCATTCACATTTTGAATTATTTGGGAACGTAAATATGTACGGAAAGATTTCGTTTGCGTAAATCCGAAAAACACAAGTACAATTACAATGAGGATCGCAAAGAATGCAATTATTCCGTTCAATATTTTCCGGAATAAAGAGCGTTCGAATTTCTTTTTTTTATCTTTCTGTTTTTCTTCCAAGGTTTATTTGTACTTTTCCAAAATTGTTTTAATAATGTTCGAAGTCGATTGCTTGTGAATAAAATCAATTGTTTTAACCTCTCCGCCGTTTGCCAAAACAACGTCTTTACCAACGATGTTTTCAATTTCCCAATCGGAGCCTTTTACCAAATAATCGGGTAAAATATTTTGTATAAGATTTATCGGGGTTTCTTCATCGAACAAAACGACATAATCGACTGGTTTCAAATTATACAAAACAAAAGCGCGCTCGTCTTCGGGAATAATCGGTCTTTTGTTACCTTTGATTTTTCTGACCGAGATGTCACTGTTCAATCCCACAATCAAAACATCACCGAAAGATTTTGCTTTCACCAAATAATCAACATGTCCGGCATGAATTATATCGAAACATCCGTTGGTGAAAACAACTTTTTTACCCGAAGTTTTAAGCTGCCGTCTAATCTCAATCAAATCTTCCAAACCGGTTAAATAATTTTTCATAAAACTTTTTCTTCGATTGTGTTGAACAATTTATCAATTTCTACCGGTACGATTCCAACTTCCTCGCAAACGAGTCCGCCCGCATAATTGGCAAGGTATGCGGAGGTGTAAATATCGGCGTTGGCTGCAAGCGCCATTGTGAGGGTCGAAATCACCGTATCGCCGGCACCGGATACATCGGCTACTTTTCTGGCTTTTGTCGGAATTCTTTTTACAGAGTTGTTATTTTCGAACAGTGCAACGCCTAGTTCACCAAGTGTGAGTAAAACATATTTGCTTTGCAGTTTGTCAAGTAACCGTTCGCCGGCTTTTATAATATCTTCGTCGCTTTGTATTCTTATTCCGAAAATATTTTCCGTTTCTTTTTTATTTGGTTTGAACACCGTTACATTTTTGTATTCAAGAAAGTTATCAAATTTCGGATCGACGGTAATTATTTTGTTGTGGTCGTTTGCAAGCTTGATTATTTCTTTAATTAAACGTTTGGTTAAAACACCTTTATTATAATCTTGAAGAATAATTGCGTCCAACTCACTTATTTTATTTCTAATAACGGAAAGGATATTGTTTTCAATGTCACCGGAAATATCAGTTTTGCTTTCGCGGTCGATTCTAACGATATGCTGGTTTTCCGCAATTACTCTTGTTTTAATTGTTGTAGGGCGGGATGAATCGACAATAATTCCATCTGAATTAATGTTTTCTTTTTGCAACAGCTCATTAAACTTTTTTCCGTCTTCGTCGTTTCCGATAATGCCAACGGGGAAAGGGATGCCGCCGAGTTTCAGAATGTTCAGCGCCACATTTGCCGCTCCGCCGAACCGGAAAAATTCTTCTTCAATTTCAACCACCGGCACGGGAGCTTCGGGTGAAATCCTTTTAACGTCGCCCCAAAAGTAGCCGTCGAGCATCATGTCGCCAACAACTGCAATTTTTTTGCCTTCGAACGATTGTCTTATTCCGTTGAGTTCGTCTTTTGAAATATTAAGCATAGTTAAACCTTTAATCAAACCGGGGAACAATTTTATTTGTCATTGGAATTTGAAACACGCCTGAGGCGGTGCCGAGCCAAACATATTTTCCGTCGTAGAAAATTTTGAAAATGTTATCGGGTAAATTTTCGTTCACAACATTTTTGGTGGATAAATCAATTCTGTTGATTAATGTTATTCCGCGTCCCGAAGCTTCTTTTTTCGATTGGTCGAATTCGTAAGTGGAAGCCCAAAGGGTGTTGCCTGTCAATTCGAGTGAAAAAATACCGTTTGCTTGCAAACCGTTCGATGCATCAAGTTTAATCCAGTCATGTTGTTTATCGAACCGGAAAAGTCCGCCAAGGTTAAAATTAGGATTTTGCGGCGTGATAAATTCATCGGTGCCGAGCCACAAATAATTGCGCTCGGCTAAAATTGCCGAGACAGAAACTTCGTCGCCTTCACCGTTAAAATAATTCATCGAGTTATCGTAAAACGTTTTCGTCGAATCAAGTTTCATAAATTTCTTTTTACGGATTTTGTGCAAACCGCCTTCGGTTCCTATCCATAAAATACTGTCGCCTTCAACCAGAATACTTCTTATGTTATTGGTTTTTTCGTTCCCGTTTATTTTCAAGTCGAAATCGCGGTATTTTCTTTTCTTTATATCGTACATCGTTAAATATTGAAATCTTCCTATCCAAACCACATTGTTGAATTTGTCGAACTTTACCGTTCGAATCCAATTTCCAAGCTGTCCGCCTTTGCCGAATTTTCTTCTTTTCCACCGTTTTCTTTTTTTGTTGAAAATAAAAAGTCCGTCGGTTGAACCCGCCCAAACAAAATTTTTATTGGCGGTTATGCAATAGAAAAAATCGATTTTCAGTTTTTTATTATTTGTTGAGTAATTTTCCCATTTATTTTTTCCGGGTGAGTATTTGAAAATTCCGTAACCGTTGGTTGCAAACCAAATGTTTTCACCGTCACTGCAAATATCGTACACGGGAACATTTTGTAAATATGCACGTATTTGTTCACCGGAATTTTGTCCGTAAATAGAAGACGCAACGGTAAAGATTAAAAAAAATATGTAAGTGGGATTTATCCGCATTCCGTTTCAAAAAAAATTATCTTATAAAAATAAACATAATTATTGAAATAAATTATGAACGTGAAGCTGTTTAAGTGTAAAATTTAATGCCCCAAACCGATTCGAAGCCCCGGGCGATAGCCGCGGTAAGTTCTTCGTACTCGATTTCCTTTTTCAGTATTGATGATATTTCTGTTGTTTTTTCCGAGGTGATTTTTTCAATCAGTTTTTTATTTTCCGGAGGAACATTTAAATATTTTACTATGTTTTTATGATAATCGCCAACAAGTATTGAGCCGTGTTGAAGAAGTCCGTTCAACATGCGGCGTTGAGCGCTCCCGATTAACTTTTTACCATCGAACTTGATTTCGTGACGAGCCGTGCTGGAAAAGCAGAGAATGCTTTGCGGTTTGCCGTATTCTTTTTTGAAATCGGGTTGAAGATTTTCCTGCTCCAAAAGTTTGAAAACCGGATTATAAAATATTAGACCTTTAACTAATGCATTGGAGATTAAATTGTAAATTTCTTCATTCGTCAAACCTGATTCGTTGGGGAGAATTACGGAATAAGTTAATTCTTCCGCATGAAGGATTGCTCTTCCGCCGGTGGGGCGCTTTACAATATCGATTTTATCTGCTTTAGCAAGTTCCGGATTAATGTCGTCGATTTTTTGGTTATGCCCTAACGATATGCAATACGGTTTCCATCGGTAAAATCTTAAAAAGGCTTCCGAAGGTTTAACGGAGTTTACCAAGTCGAGGTCGAATTTCATATTGTAAGCGCCGCTGTTGAATCCGGTGTTCAGCAAGCGCCATTTCATCCCTTAATAATTCCCCTTTTACTGTTGGAAATAAAATCAATAATCGATTTAATTTCGGGATCGTCCGGATACCGTTTGGTTAATTCCTCTATTGCTTGTGAGTAGTTCAGTTTCGGATCGTAAATCAAGGAATATGCACTTTTCAATTTGTAGATTGTGTCGTTTGAAAATCCTCTGCGTCTTAAACCGACGGTATTTAATCCGTTATATCTTAAAGGTTCATGAGCAGCGAGAATAAAGGGAGGAACATCATTCACAACCCTGTAGCCGCCGCCTATCATAGAGTGTTTGCCAATTTTACAAAACTGGTGAACGGCGGATGTGCCTCCTATGATTACCCAGTCTTCCAAAATCACATGCCCACCGAGCTGGACGGAGTTTGCAATGATACAATTATTTCCTACTATACAATCATGTGCCACGTGAGCGTATGCCATTAACAAGCAATCGGTTCCTATTTTTGTAAAACCGGTTTCAATTGTGCCTCTGTGCAAAGTAACAAATTCCCTTATGATTGTGTTATCGCCGACGTAAAGAATAGAATCTTCACCGGCAAATTTTAAATCTTGCGGTAGATTGCCCACGGAAGCCGATTGAAAAATTTTAACGTTTTTCCCGATGCGTGAACCGTTGTAAATAACAGCGTGGGGACCGATTTTTGTCCCGCTGCCAATTTCAACATCATCTTCAACTACCGCAAACGGACCGATTGTAACATCTTTGCCGATTTTTGCTTTGGGACTAACCAATGCGGTAGGGTGCATGTTAACCATATTATTGTTCTTCTTTTTTGTTTTCCCGGTCAACAATAGCAGCCGTAAGTTCCGCTTCGGCAACCAAGTTGTTGTCTACAAATGCTTGAGCTTTCATTACCACGACTTTTCTTTTCCGGTTTATTAATTCGGCTTCAAGAACAAGTTGATCGCCGGGCACAACCGGTTTGCGGAATTTGGCTTTGTTAATACCCATGAAATAAACAAGTTTTTCCGAAGGGTCGATGTAACTGTTCAGCATCAAAAGCCCCCCTGTTTGCGCCATTGCTTCGATGATAAGAACTCCCGGCATAATGGGCTGACCCGGGAAATGACCTTGGAAAAACGGTTCGTTGATGGTAACCGATTTAATACCAACAACTTTTTTATCCATTTCCAAATGGATGATTTTATCGACAAGAAGGAAAGGGTAGCGGTGAGGTAAAATTTTCATAATTGCGTTAACGTCGAATACCATTCCTTCTTTTTTAATATGTTGATATTTTTTTACAAGTTTTTTCTGTTGATATAATTTTCTGATTTTCTTTGCAAATTCAACGTTTGCTTTGTGTCCGGGCCGGGCGGCTAAAATTTGGGCTTTAATCGGCACGCCTATTAAAGCCAAATCGCCAATTAAATCCAATAGTTTATGACGAACCGGCTCATTTTTAAACCTAAGTGATTTCTCATTTAAAAATCCGTTTTGACCGATTTTCACATCCTCACCGATTCCCAATTTTTCGGTAAGATTTTTCAGTTCTTCTTCGGAAAGGTCATGATCAACAATAACGACGGCATTATCGAGGTTTCCGCCTTTAATCAATCCCGCTTCGAGGAGGGAATCCACTTCGCTCAAAAAGCAAAAAGTTCTTGCCGGTGCAAATTCCGTGACGAATTCCTTTTCCAGATCGAATAGACCGGTATGCTGGCTTCCAAGTGCCGGATTACGGTAATCGACCATCACGGTTAAACGGTATCCGTCGAGTGGAAGTGCAACGATATCCACCTGCTCTTCTTCATTGTGGTACATTATTGTTTCGTCGATAATCAGATAATCTTTCGGTTCTTTCTGTGTTGTGATGCCCGCTTCCAAAAGTTTCTCGACGTACGGTTTGGCGCTTCCGTCTTCAATCGGGGGCTCAATGCCATCAAGTTCGATTATCAGATTATCTATTTGCAAACCGCTTACTGCAGCCAAAACGTGTTCAACTGTATAAACTTTGGCATCGCCAATACCCAAGGTGGTTCCACGGGATACATCAACTACGTATTCTGCAACTGCCGGAATTTCGGGCGCTCCACCCAAATCGACTCTGATAAAACGTATGCCGTAATTTTCCGGTGCCGGTTTGAAAGTCATTGTGCACTCGGTTCCGGTGTGTAATCCGGTTCCTTTAATTGAAACCGCCTTTTTTATTGTACGTTGTAATTCGAACATCAGCTTAAATCCTTTTCTTTTGAAGAAACCAATTTACTTTCCAATTCTTTTATTTTGTTTTCGAGTTCTTTTAATTTTTGACTGTAATTCGGCAGATTTCTAAAATGGGCTTCCAATTTGCGGGCAACTGACATTTCCTTTGCGGGATAGCCGAAATAAATTCCGGGTTTTGTGAGAGATTTTGAAATACCGGATTGCGCCCCGATTATCACTTTATCTGTAATTTCGAGGTGACCGGCGATTCCAACTTGACCGGCGATAATGCAATTGTTCCCGATTTTCGTACTGCCCGAAACTCCCGATTGTCCGCTCATCACGGTGTTTTCACCGATTGTTACATTGTGTGCAACTTGAACGAGGTTATCCAGTTTCACGCCTTTTTTTATAACGGTTGAACCCACTGCCGCTCTGTCTATGGAAACATTCGATCCGATTTCCACATCGTCTTCAATAACAACATTTCCGATTTGGGGAATTTTATGATACACTCCTTTTTCGTCCGTGGAATATCCGAAACCGTCCGAGCCTATTACCGTTCCGGAATGAATAATTACATTATTTCCAAGAATGCATTTTTCACGGATGGTGACGTTGGGAAAAATCAAACAACCGCTGCCAATTTCCACATCCTCCATTAAAACCGTTCCGTGATAGATTTTTGTGTTATCTCCAATTTTACAGTTTCCGGAAATAACAGCGAATTTACCGATTGCTACATTCTTTCCCAATTTTGCCGATGGATGAACGAACGCATCTTCGTCAATTCCCGTAAGGTCGAACTCGGGTTTGAAGTATTCCAGAATAACTTTTTGAAAAGCTTTATCGGGATTGTCGACAACAATATAAGTGATATCATCCCGTTCAAAATTTTCTTCCGGTTTAACAAAAACGGCGGAAGCTTTTGTGGTTTTAAGATATTTTTTATATTGAGGTAAATAGAGAAAAGTTAAATCACCCTCCACGGCATCTTGGATTCTTGCCACGTTGGTAATATTTGTATTTTCATCCCCGGTGATTTTACCGTTTACAAGCCGGGCAATATCTTTAACGCTGACATTCATTTATTGCAGTTTCTCCAGAACAAGCGGGGTAATATCGTATTCTTCTTTTGCGTAAAGGAAAATCAAATCACCGCTTCTGTCGAAAACAAAATCGAGATCGTTTTCTTCCGCTACCTCTTTTATCGCGGAAAAAATTCTGTTTTGAATCGGTTTCATCAGTTCTTCCTGTTTTTGGAAAAGTTCGCCGTTAACACCGAATTTTTTTTGTTTGAATTCCTGAATTTTATCTTCGAGCGCCACAAGTTCCTTTTCAACTTCCGCACGTTTCTGATTACTCATAATAAGTTTGCGGTTTTCGTATTCTTTATATTGCTTTTTCCATTCGGATTCCATTTTTCCTATTTCTTCTTGCCATTCTTGGATGAAGGCATCGATTTTCTTTTGTGCATCTTGCGCATCGGGAAGTTGCTTCATTATTGCTTCGGAATCGACATAGCCGATTTTTAATTGCGCGTTGGCAACGGTGCTGACAAACAGCATACTGAAAAATACAAATGTAATTTTTTTCATGAGCGTATTGGGTTTTTAAATTATAAAAAAGCAAAGCCATTACGACTTTGCTTATAAAAATAAATAATTAATCGGAATTTTTTTGCACGGAAAGGGAAGAGATTTATTTTTTCCCTCTTTTCAGTTTATCGAGTACTGCATTTGTTATATCGAATTGGTCATCTGCAAAAAGCAATACCAAACCACCTGCTTTGTCGAAAACGAAATTCATTCCTTCTTGTTTGCGGACTTCGTCAATTGCTTTCAGGATATCTTCCTTAATCGGTTTTAGAAGTTCGTCTTGCTTTGCGAAGAATTCGCCGTTCGGTTGCCCGAATTTTTGCTGACGGAATTCTTGAATTTTTTGTTCTTTCAAAATCAGTTCTTGTTGAACTTCCTTTTGTTTTTCGGGCGTCATGTTCTGAAGTTGCTTTTGAGCGTCTTCGTATGCCTTTTGAAGTTCGCGGGTCATATCGTCAATTTGCTTAGTCCATTTTTGAGCCAAAGCATCGAGATCGCTTTGAGCTTTGATTGCAGGTGGATATTGCTGTAAAATAATTTGAGAATCGACCCATCCAATTTTCACTGATGTGGTTTGTGCAAATAAATTAACCGATAAAAATAAAGCCAAGATGAAAGTTATTTTTTTCAATGTTACCTCTTCTATTTTGTTGATTAAAATCCTCTTCCGAATTGGAAATGAAATACCCACTGCGGTTCTTTACCATCGACGGCGCGGCGGTCGAAACCGTAACCGTAATCGAATCCGATTAAACCGATTGGGTTGATTAAAATACGTGCACCAAGTCCAACCGATCTGCGGAGATCGAGAAGATTGGCGCTTTCCAGATTTAAGAATGTGTTACCGGCTTCGGCAAAAGCCAAAACATAAATCGGCATGGGTTCCAAAACCAAAGCCGCTCTAAGTTCCATTGTATATTTAGCCATTACACGTCCACCGAGAACTTGAGTTTCTCCTTCGGCTGTTCTGCGCGGACCAACCGACCGGTCGTCGTAACCTCTAAGCGGAGTGGTTGCAATAACCAAACCGTTACCACCCATGTAGAAAAATTCAAACGGCTGAATCGGTGTTCCGTCAACAATTTCGTGAATATATCCCAAGTCAATTCCGGTATAAAAAGTTACCCTGTTCGAGTTGAACAATCTTCTGTACCATTCCGTTTTGAATTGGAATTTGGCATAATCCACATTTCCCGGAAGGAACGGACCGCCCGAGAGTTCCGCATTAAGTGAAATTTTGGAACCTGTTGACGGGAAGATGGGATTATCAATATCCGTTCGTGCGATGGTAGCACCGAGGGTGTATTGCCTGGTTAAACCTTCCAAATAAAATCCGCGTCCGTCAATAACGTTGTTGTATTGAAATTTCATTATTCCTTGAACGTAAAATCTATCGTCCGGCCAGGTTAAGCGGCGACCCAACCGTAATGTTATTCCCGATTGCCTTAAATCGTATATGTATCGTTGGCGTGTGTCGAACAAATTGAAACCCAACAAAGTGGGGGTATCCAAAAACCACGGTTCGGTAAACCCGAAGTTGAACGTACGGTAGAAGTTTCCAACACCGAATTGCCAATTAAAATCGAGTTGTTGCCCGCCGCCCAATTGGAAAGGTTCGGAGATAGAAAAGTTCGAGAGTGTAACGCCTATTGAACCGCTGAATCCGAAAACCCCGTTATAACCGATAGAAGCATTCAGATAATCGCTTGATTTTTCTTCTACTTTGTAAACCAGCGCAACTGTACTGTCGTCAACCGGACGGGGATTAACACCTTCTTTGTAAAGTTTTTCAACATTAAAATATTTAAGATTAGCTAACTGTTGCATGCTTCTGAAAATTGCGCTGCGTCTGAAATAGTCGCCCGGAATGGTGTAAAGTTCCCGCCGGATTACCTTGTCTTTTGTTCTGTTGTTTCCTGTTATGTCCACCCGCCCGATTCTGAATTTATTGTTTTCGGTAACGTGAATAATTATATCAACCGAATCCGGCGGAACGAGTTTTTCACTTACTTCTTGTGTAAAACGCAAGTAGCCGTTATCCATGTAAAGTGATGCAACATCGGTTTGGGTTTCGTTGCCGTACAGGTTTTGATTAAACTTTTCGAAATCGTAAATATCGCCTTTTCTGAAATCGAGCCGTCTGTTCAATGCCTCGGCGGGGTAAACCGCGTTTCCTTCCCAAATAATGTTTCTAATTTTATATTGCGGACCTTCGTCAACGCTGATTATAATATCGACGAATTTTTTATCGGGTGAAAAAAGAAGCGTGTCTCCCAAAATTTCAAAATCGCGGAAACCGTTTTTCTTGTAAAACTTTGTTAACAGTTCTTTGTCTTTTTCGAAGTCTTCTTTATTAAAAGTTGCACTGCTCCAAAATCTCCACCATGCGTCTTCTTTGGTTTCGTCAAATTCCGATTTTAAATCGTCATCGTCAAAGTTTTCATTTCCTACAAATTTAATTTTTTTAACTATAACTTTATCGCCTTCGTCTATATCGAACAGTAAGAGCTTTCGGTCCTTGATTTTTCTTACCAGATTTGTTCTATTGCCCGGGGAATAATCGTATTTCGTTTGGTATTCATCGGATAAATCTTTGTCGTTGCGCCAAGTAACCGTTATTTCATCTTCGCTTGTATCGGCATCGAAAAAAGAATATAAAAGGGGAGTGATGCGGGCGTTTAAAAATCCTTCCTTTTCGTATAGTTTTTTGATTTTGTATTGAGCGGATTTTATTTCTTGAGGTTTTAAAGTTTGACCTCTAATAATTTGAACTTCTTTTTTTATATCATCTTCATCCAGTTCGTCGTTACCACGCACCCGTATATCTTCGGCACGGGGTAATTCCTGCACTTTAATCAGAAGGAAAACGCCGTTGTCAATTTTTTTATCGATTATGATTTGTACATCTTTGAAAATGCCCAAAGCCCACAATCTTTTAATAGCGTTATTTGTTGCGTCACCGGGCACCTCAATTTCGTTTCCTTCACGCAAGCCGCTGTTGGCTATTACGGTTCTCGAATCCGCTGTTTTGTTGCCTTCAACCGATATTCCCAAAATTTTATAGTTTGCCTTCTGAAACTGAGCAAAACTTAAATTGGTAACAATTAAAAAAGTTAGAAGGCAGAGACTACACCAATTCTTTAGACAGGTTTTTAACATTCTTTGATCGCTTGAAGTTGTTTGATAATTGTTCACTGGTTAAACCGAATCTTCTTTCTCTTTTTTGATAATCCCTTATGGCATCAATTAAGTTTTTGCATTTAAATTCAGGCCATAAAACTTTTGTTACATACAATTCGGAATATGCAATTTGCCAGACTAAAAAGTTGCTTATTCTATATTCACCGCCGCTTCTAATCATTAAATCGGGATCGGGCATTCCCGCGGTGGTAAGATGATTTGAAACCAATTCGTCGTTAATATCCGAAAGTTCTATTTTACCGTCTTTATATTCTTGTGCGATTTTTTTTACCGCTTCGGTAATTTCCCAACGACCGCTGTAGCTAACCGCCAAGTTGAGTACGAGTTTATTGTTGTTTTTGGTTCTCTCAATGGCTTGCTTCAATTCGTTTTGCACTGCATCGGGGAGAGCATCTATTTCACCTATTGTGTTTATTCGTACTCCGTTTGCGTGCAATTCGTTGGTTTCTGTTTGAAGGCTTCTCACCATCAATTTCATTAATGTGGTAATTTCGTTTTTTGGTCTTTTCCAATTTTCAGTGCTGAAAGTATACAATGTGAGGTATTTCACCCCCAATTTAATGCAAGCTTCAACGACTATTCTAACCGTATCAACACCTTTTTTGTGACCTGTAGCGCGGGGAAGTCCACGTTTTCGAGCCCACCGCCCGTTTCCGTCCATAATAATTGCAATGTGTTCTGGAATATTTCCGGTCTCTTTCAAATCATCGAGTCGGAGTAAATCATTCTTACTTAATTTTTTTGCCAATTCATGCTCTCATTAATTTTAATTAGACCTTCCAAAATAAACGACGGTTGAATAAATGTCAAGGTAGAGCCTTGTTCTTTGTTTTTATTGTTTATTTTGGTTTCAGTTGAAAATCGAATTAATCATTTTAAATCGGAGCTAAAGATATGCCGGTTTGTATCCGGTAATTCAGAAGCCCGGTTTTTATACAATCCAATTCGGAATTTGTTTTCAAAAAGAGGAATTTTTTTTCTGGACGCCCGGATTTTAATTGTATCGCTGTGTTCCGGAGGAAATCGGAACAAGTTTAATGTTTTTGCGTGCAGGTTCCGAAAGACTGGAGACAATGAGTTTTGCTTTGTTTAATAGTGCTTTTGGCACCCCGACAAACAGAGTTACTTTTTTACGGGAAAATTTTGTTTCCCTTGTTGAGAGGAATTCAAGTTTCGAATATATTTTCGGGTTGTCCAAATCTTTTTCCGTTAATATTATACCGATTGCATATTTCGATTTTTGTTTGCCTATGGCATCAACTTCGTATTTGCCGATTGTATCCGGTTCCGGCAAATAAGTACCGAATTTTCTTCTGAGAGTAAGGAAGCCGTGTTTCC
Source organism: Melioribacteraceae bacterium (assembly GCA_026983955.1). Lineage (GTDB taxonomy): Bacteria > Bacteroidota > Ignavibacteria > Ignavibacteriales > Melioribacteraceae > BMS3ABIN04. The sequence goes on along the minus strand of JALSTB010000029.1, from coordinate 35,376 downwards.
AGAAGTGCTCAATCAAACTATCGACGTTCATTTGGTATGTCGATTTATCCATTTCTCCTCCATTTTAGTTTAGCGAAGGCAGAATAGGAATAATTGGTGAAAATTTATGAGAATTATGAATTTTAATATTTGTTATTTTGTTGTATTCAAATGCACAAATTTTGTTTGTACCGTTTACTCTTCCGTAAACCACTTTGTTTCCGTTTTTGTTTATTCCAATGTAATACGGTTCAAGCGTAATTATCCGGAAATCGTACAAAAACGTAATTCTGTGTCTTTGCATAATGGCTTTGTTAAAAATTTCCGATTTCATATTAGTTAAAACTCCTGTAAACGGCTATCACTTTCCCGACAATATGAAAATTTTTGTTTTTTGTAACATCAATAGGTTCGAAATCCGGATTTTCCGGCATAAGAAAAGTTTTGCGTCCTTTTTTTACATATCTTTTTAAAGTGGATTCATCCTCAACAAGGGCAACGATAATATCTCCGTTATTGCAATAATTCTGTGATTTTACAATCACCAAATCGCCGTCGAAAATTCCGGAATTAATCATACTGTCGCCACGTACTTTCAGTCCGAATAAATTTGTATTGTTATTAAGTAAAGCGGAATCGATATTAAATTGTCCTTCAATATTTTCTTCGGCCAAAACGGGGTAACCGGCGGCAACGCGCCCTATAAGTGGAATTGATACGGTTGAATTTTCTTTGCAATCCCCGTTTCTCTTTTGTCCCTTAACCGCAATGGATCTGGAAGAGTTGCTTTCGGTCGTAAGGTATCCTTTTTTTACCAGTGCATCGATATGCCTTTTAACACCGAAAGTACTGGCTATATTGAATTTCTCACCTATTTGACGGTATGTGGGCGGATAGTTGTATTCTTCAACAAATTCTTCAATAAAATTCAGAATTTCAAGTTGCCGTTGTGTTAATTTTTTTCTCATGGTTAGTGGTATTTTGTTCACTACAAATATAGTGAACTTTTGTACACTTTGTCAAGGGAAATTTTAAAATAAAAAAGGCCGCTTAAAAGCGACCTTTTCCAGGAGGCAAGAATTACTTTAATCGATGTATTTCAACCAATTATATCTGTCTTCTTTTCTACCGTATTGGATGTCTGTAATTTCGTTATATAATTTTGTTCCCAGTTCACCTGCTTTGTCTTCACTGAAAGTGAGGACGGTATCGTGATATTTCAATTTGCTTAAAGAAGAAATTACTGCAGCGGTTCCGCTACCGAAAATTTCCACGAGCGATCCGTCGTGGTAACGGTCGATTACTTCTTGCAGCGCAATCGGTCTTTCGTTTACGTTGTAATTCCAATCTTTTAATATTTGCAACACCGATTTGCGTGTAATACCGGGTAAAATACTGCCGGTAAGCGGCGGAGTTGCAACTTCATCTTCAAATTGTACGAAGATATTCATTGTCCCAACTTCTTCCAAGTATTTTTGTTCTATTGCATCCAACCAGAGAACTTGAGTGTACCCTTCTTTAATGGCTTCACGTTGTGCGGCTAAACTTGCAGCATAGTTCCCGGCGGTTTTGCATTCGCCTACACCCTTGCGAACGGCACGTACGTATTTGTCGGTGGCCAAAATTGGTACCGGTTTGAATCCTTCGGGGTAATATGGTCCAACCGGACTAAGCATAATAATCAATTTATAATTATTCGATGCTCTAACACCTAAAAACGGGTCGGTTGCAAAAATCAATGGGCGGATATACAAAGCGTGCCCGGGTTTTGTCGGTATCCAATCTTTATCGATTTTTATTAATTCGATCAGTGCATCCAACAAAAATTTTTCATCGATCAAGGGAACACACATTCTGTCGGCAGAGCGGTTTAATCTTTTAAAATGTTCGTCGGGGCGGAATAATGCGATCCTGCCGTTATCTTGTTTGTAAGCTTTCATCCCTTCAAAAATTGCTTGACCGTAGTGGAGAACCATCGTTGCGGGGCTCATTTTCAAATCGCCAAACTTTTTGATTGTAGGATTGTGCCAACCTCCCAGGGCATCATCATAATCCATTTCGAACACATGATCGGTAAATGTGCGTCCGAAAATCAAATTGTCCGGCAATTTTACATCTTTTGGTTGTTCAACATCCTTAAAAATAATGTCAATCATAGCTTCCCCTTTGCTTTTTGGGTTGAAAAAAACTTTTTATCAAAAAAAATCCCGGCGGAATAACCGACCGGGATTGAATATGGAAAACCTGTCGTCAATAAGAATTAGAGATAGTATTAAAATGAGATTTTGTACTAAAAAGTTCATCTATCTTTCCGTTTTTCCGTTTACGAAGTTACTGCTTCGGTCATATAAAATAATAAAAAAATGTACACATAGTCAATACAAAAATAAGTTATTTATGTCTAATTTTAACCATGTGTTTTTGTATATCTGCAGAAAAATGGTAACTTACTGTTTTATTCGATAAGATTTTTCTTTTCTTTAGTTTATAAAAACAATTTTTTTTCGAAAATATAAAAGATGGGATGAAACTTTGCTATGATAACCGTCATTTTTGAAAAATTGGGTGCGGCTTCGTTATCTTTTTTTCAGGAGTTGGGTCAAGTTGCAAATTTGTTCTTTGGAATAATTAAACAAACCCCTTCGGTTTTGAAAAAGCGGAAATTGGTTTTAAGTCAAATGGAGCACATTGGGGTTAATTCCTTGCCGCTTGTAATAATCATTGCAATATTCACCGGTGCTGTTGCAGCTTGGCAGGCGGCTTATCAATTAAAAGGGCTTGCACCTTTGTCGTTCTTGGGAACTGCAACAAGCAGGGCAATTATTACCGAACTCGGTCCGGTTTTAACAGGAATAATTATTGCCGGCAGAGTTGGAGCCTCAATTGCAGCGGAAATCGGCTCGATGAAAGTAACCGAACAAATTGATGCCCTTGAAACCATGGGAATTAATCCGGTTCGATTTTTGGCTATGCCGAGATTTTTTGCCGCTGTTGTTATGTTACCGTTATTAATTATTTTCGCCGATGTTATTGCTGTTTTTGGCGCTTACCTTGTATCCAACTATTTTCTTGGCATATCTTTTGACGTATTTTTCTTTTCCGTGAAAAGATTTTTTGCTATGGGTGATTTTACTTTCGGTATGTTCAAAGGGATGGTTTTCGGTGGAATGACTGCACTTTTGGGATGTCATATCGGGTTTCATACCGGCGGCGGCGCTGAGGGAGTGGGTCTTTCTACAATTAAAGCTTTTGTTTATGCGTCGGCGGTTATCTTAATATCTGACTATATTTTATGGTCAATTATTTTTTGATTTCAAATACTTTTGTGTATATTTATGAATGTTTTTAGTTCACATATTCCCGGAAATGAAAATAACATTTTTATGATAAAAAGATTTTTTGATGTTTTTGTTGCAATTATTCTTCTAATTGCACTGTTTCCGCTCGTAATAATTTTTTCAATAATTCTTTTTATTGAACTCGGTGAATTCCCGGTTTTTGTACAAGAACGCGGACTTACACTGGAAAAGCACAGATTTAAAATTTTCAAATTAAAAACCATAAAAACCGAAGCCAGTCATCAATCGAAATTAATAGATAACAATAATATTTTTCTAAAACCGTTTTTGAGCGAAAAAATTTCACCGTTTGCAAAATGGTTGCGTAGAACCGGTCTGGATGAAATTCCCCAATTTATTAATGTTTTGATGGGGCAAATGAGCATTGTTGGTCCGCGACCATTGATGATACACGATTTGGAAATTTTGAAAAAGGATTTCCCCGAGTTTTATGAGGAAAGAAGCAAACTTGAATCGAAACCCGGAATTACGGGGTTATGGCAATTATTCGGTAACAGAAACGAAGGTGTGGCAAATTTAACTTACCTCGATTATTTGTACGAAAAATATTCTTCTTTGAAACTCGATTTTATATTGCTTTTACATACATTTCCTGTTGTTACCGCTGCGAAAAACTCCGACGCGGTTTTTCACTTTTCCCAATACTACGTTAAAGCTCAAAATCAAAATTATGATTTTTCAAGTAAATTAAAAATAAGTTTAGATTTGCCGGTTGATGTTTTCGATTTGATTTTGGAAACGGCACACGAAAAGAGCGGAAATTACATAGTGGAAGTGCCGGAAAGTTGGTGGTATGTAAGCGATTCCATGGGTAACTACGAAAACGATAAGAAACCTAAAATTTTCAAACTTAACGATAAATCGATCGCAAATAAAAAATCCGCTTGAAACTTTTCCTTTTGCCCTGCGTTTTGATTTTTCTTCCCTCCGATAAATTTTTTCCGTTTATAAATTTTTTCTTGCTAAACTATCTTTTACAATATATGTTTAAGATATAAAGGTATTTTTTTGTTGCCGAAAATTATCTGGAAAGACAATATGAAATATTTTTTGAATAAATTGTTTCCGGTCCGTAATTCCGCTTTTATCCGCAAGATAAATCCAACGGTTAATTCACAATTTTTTTATAAATATGAGAGAAAGTAATGTCACAATACATCGAATCAATTATTGAAGAAGTTAAAGCGAAAAATCCCGCCGAACCCGAATTCCATCAAGCAGTGCGGGAAGTTGGCGAATCCCTTGAACTTGTATTTGAAAAGCATCCCGAATATCAATACGCAAAAATTTTCGAACGGATGGTTGAACCCGAAAGGGTTATCATGTTCCGTGTGCCATGGATGGACGATCAAGGGGAATATCACGTAAACAGGGGATTCAGAATTGAAATGAACAGTGCAATCGGTCCCTATAAAGGCGGTCTTCGTTTTCACCCTTCCGTTACGCTCGGAATCTTGAAATTCCTTGCGTTTGAACAAGTATTTAAAAACAGCTTAACCACCCTACCGATGGGCGGTGGAAAAGGCGGCTCCGATTTTAACCCCAAAGGTAAAAGCGATAATGAAATAATGCGCTTTTGCCAAAGTTTTATGACTGAGTTGTTTCGTCATATCGGACCCAATACGGATGTTCCCGCCGGTGATATTGGAGTAGGTACAAGGGAAATAGGTTACTTGTTCGGGCAATATAAAAGATTGAAAAACGAATTCAGCGGAGTATTGACAGGGAAAGGATTAAATTGGGGTGGTTCGCTTATACGACCCGAGGCAACCGGCTACGGCGTGGTTTATTTTACCGAAGAAATGTTGAAAACCAAAGGAATGACAATTGAAGGAAAAACCGTTGCTGTTTCAGGATTTGGAAATGTTGCCTGGGGCGCAGTTCAAAAAATTAACGAACTCGGCGGTAAGGTTGTAACCCTTTCCGGTCCCGACGGATTTATTTACGACCCGGACGGCGTAAAAGGTGAAAAGGTCGATTACATGCTTAAACTTCGTGCCAGCAATAATGATGCTGTTGAGGACTACGCCAAAAAATTCGGCGTTGAGTTTTTTCAAGGTAAAAAACCTTGGGGCGTTAAAGTTGACATTGCAATTCCGTGTGCAACGGAAAATGAGATTTATCCAGACGATGCAAAAAGCCTTATTGATAACGGATGCATTGCGGTTTGCGAAGCGGCAAACATGCCGACAACTTTGGAGGCGGTGAAAATGTTTCAAGAGGCGGGCGTTTTGTTCGGTCCCGCAAAAGCTGCAAATGCCGGAGGCGTTGCTACATCGGGGCTCGAAATGTCGCAAAACAGTATGCGCTTGCCCTGGTCGAAAGAAGAAGTTGATAACAGACTACACGAAATAATGAAACGGATCCATAACACTTGTCTGGAAACGGCTGATAAATTCGGAACACCGGGCAATTATGTAAACGGTGCAAATATTGCCGGATTTCTTAAAGTTGCCGATGCAATGATGGATCAAGGCTTGGTTTAATTTTTTGTTAATCAAACTGCGGTTGAATTGTGAAACCTTATGGATGACGATATTCAAAAAAAAATAGTGTTGGATGCATTCAGCACCCGTGTGAAAAAATTCCAAAAGCTGATGCGTTTCAAAATCCGGGAAATTCTTCTGGTATCCAGCCTTTACGATAATTATCTTTTTGAAGAAGACGGAAGATTATATGAACTTATCAGAGAAGAATACCAATCGTTAAACCTTAGCCACGCCCCCGAAATTACTCACGTTACAACATCGAAAGAAGCAATTGAACTTCTGCTGCAAGAAAATCAATTCGATTTAATCTTAACAACAATGCACGTTGAAGATATGCATGTTGTGCAATTTGCGCAGGAAATAAAATCTTTCGGAATAAAAATTCCCATTATCCTGCTTGCCTACGATAATCAGGAAAGAAAAGAAATAGAAAACGACCCGCGTATTTCAATCTTCGAAAGAATTTTTATCTGGCAAGGCGATTATAAATTGCTTATCGGTATAATCAAATCCGTGGAAGACAGAATAAACGTTGAAAGGGATACCAAAGCCGTCGGGGTTCAAGTGGTTATTTTAGTGGAAGATGATGTTAAATTTTATTCCGCATACCTTCCGCTTATTTACACGGAAATTTTCAAACAATCTCAAAGACTTATTTCCGAAGGTGTAAACGCTTCGCACCGGTTTTTGAGGATGCGTGCCCGACCCAAAATTTTACTCTGTACAACTTTCGAGGAAGCTTGGGATTATTTCGAAAAATATAAACAAAACATACTCGGCGTAATTTCGGATATTAATTTTTTACATAACGGAGTAAAAGATCCCGAAGCCGGAATTAAATTGGCAAAACGGATTAAATCCGTTACCGAAGATGTTCCCGTTCTGCTTCAATCGACCCAAGAAGAATTGAAGGAAACGGCTTATAAAATTGGCGCATCGTTTTTACTGAAAGGTTCGCCGAGGTTGCTTAACGACCTCAGAAAATTTATGATCGAGAATTTCAGTTTCGGGGATTTTGTTTTCAAAACACCCGACGGCAAAAGGGTGGGACATGCGGCAAATTTACGTGAACTTGCACAACAGCTCGAAGTTGTACCGATTGAATCAATACTTTATCACTCCGAGAGAAACCATTTCTCCACTTGGTTAAAAGCACGCACGGAATTCTGGTTGGCCAATCAACTTCGACCCAGAAAAATATCCGATTTCGAATCCCCCGAAGCACTGCGCAGCATGCTTCTTGCCAGTATAAAACATTACTTGGAACTCAGGCAGCAAGGAACGATAACCGAATTTACAAAAGAAACATTCGACCCGAAAAACAGCTTTGCCAAAATCGGTTACGGTTCTTTGGGCGGAAAAGCGCGCGGACTCGGATTCATAAATAACCTGATCAGTAATTTGGAATTGTCCGGTAAATTTAAGGGAATTGACATTTATGTGCCCGCTGCTGTTGTTCTGGCAACGGATATTTACGACAGATTTATTGAAGAAAACGATTTGTTCGATTTTGCAATTAATGAACAAGACGACTCCAAAATAGTTGAAAGATTTATCCTTGCCGAAAAATTTCCGAGCGACGTAACCGTAAAGTTGATGGAATTTTTACACATCGTGAAAGTGCCGCTTGCGGTCAGAAGCTCCAGTTTGTTGGAAGATTCGCAATTTCAACCGTTTGCCGGCGTTTACGAAACTTTTATGATTCCGAATCAAGACGAAGATCTGGAAGAAAGATTGGAAGAACTGTTATTGGCAATCAAATTGGTTTACGCATCCACCTTTTTCAAAAGGGCAAAAGATTACTTGAAAGCCACATCTTACCGCTTGGAAGAAGAAAAGATGGCGGTAATAATTCAGAAAATTGTGGGCGCACATTACGAAAACCGTTTTTATCCGAATATTTCCGGTGTTGCCAAATCATATAATTTTTATCCCATTCCGCCTCAAAAAGCAACGGACGGAATTGCACACGTGGCACTCGGACTTGGAAAAATTATCGTTGAAGGAGGAAATTCAATCCGTTTCTGTCCCAAATACCCGAAACATTTGCTTCAATTTTACTCAACCAAGGAAACATTGAGAAACACGCAACAAAAATTTTATGCCTTGGATTTGTCAGCCGATTTTTCGTTGGATAACCGGAACTTGTTGGATAACCTTGTAAAAGAATATGAACTTGATGTTGCGGAAAAAGACGGAACACTTGCAAATATTGCATCGACATATTCACAAGAAAACGAAGCCATTTACGACGGTCTTTCAAGAAACGGAATGCGCTTGGTTACATTTGCCCCTATTCTGAAACACAATATTATTCCGCTTCCGGCAATACTCGATACCATTTTGCATTATGGTTCGTGGGGAATGGGAACGCAAGTGGAAATTGAATTTGCAATGAATACCAAGGTTCCGAAAGGCGAACCGATGGAGTTCGCACTTCTGCAAATGAGACCCATGGTTTTAAGTCGAGAATCAATCGATTTAGATTTGAAAAACGTTAAAAATGAAAATCTGATTTGCCGGAGCTCTCAAGTATTGGGTGACGGAATAATTGAAGATGTGTACGACATTGTGGTGGTAGATGCCGATACATTCGACAGGGCAAAAAGCAAAGATGTGGCGCTCGAAATAAGTAAATTTAACGAAAAACTTACCGGTGAGAAAAAGCCGTATATATTAATTGGCGTAGGCAGATGGGGCAGTATGGATCCGTGGCTCGGAATTCCCGTAACATGGGATCAAATTTCGGGTGCGTCGGTAATAGTGGAATCGAGTTTCAAGGATTTTAAAGTGGAACCTTCACAAGGTTCGCATTTCTTTCATAACATTACGGCGTTCCGGATAGGTTATTTTACCATTAAATCGAATTGCAAAAATTGTTTCGTGGATTGGAAATGGTTAAAAGAACAGAAAGAAACAGATAAATTCGAATTTACACGGCATCTGGTTTTCGATAAACCGTTAATAACAAAAATAAGCGGTAAGCAAAACGAGGGAGTAATAATTAAACCGGGGATGGACATGTACTGATATGTTTCAGTATTAAAAATATAAAATTAAACTAATTCACTAATTAAATAAGGAGCAACAAAATGTCACAGTATGTTCAAGATCTGCTTGCCGAGGTAAAAGCAAAAAATCCGAACGAACCGGAATTTCATCAAGCTGTTTTGGAAGTTGCAGAATCGTTGGATATCGTTTTTGAAAAGCATCCGGAGTACCGCGCTGCTAAAATATTGGAAAGAATTGTTGAGCCGGAAAGAGTAATTCAATTCCGTGTTCCTTGGGTAGACGAAGAAGGTGAAATTCATATCAACCGGGGTTACAGAATTGAAATGAACAGCGCTCTCGGTCCGTACAAAGGCGGTTTGCGTTTTCACCCTTCGGTAAACCTTAGCATTCTGAAATTTTTAGCATTCGAGCAAGTATTCAAAAACAGTCTTACTTCGCTTCCCATGGGCGGCGGTAAAGGCGGTTCCGATTTCGATCCCAAAGGTAAAAGCGATTTGAAAGTTATGAGATTTACCCAGCAATTTATGAGTGAATTGTTCCGTCACATCGGTCCGAATACCGACGTTCCGGCCGGTGATATCGGAGTAGGCGGAAGGGAAATCGGCTATCTCTTCGGTCAGTATAAAAAATTGAAAAACGAATTTTCCGGCGTTTTGACCGGTAAAGGTTTGAACTGGGGCGGTTCGTTAATACGGCCCGAAGCAACCGGTTACGGTTCGGTTTACTTTGCCGCAGAAATGCTTGCAACCCGCGGCGATACTTTGGAAGGAAAAGTATGTTTGGTTTCCGGTAGCGGTAACGTTGCCCAATACACAGTAGAAAAATTGTTGCAACTTGGCGCCAAACCGGTTACTCTTTCCGACTCCAACGGTTACATTTACGATGAAGAAGGTATCGACGAGGAAAAACTGAAATATGTTATGGAATTGAAAAACGTTAGACGCGGCAGAATAAAAGAATATGCGGAAAAATATCCGAATGCTGTTTATACACCGGTTGATCCTTCGTTGGATTACAATCCGCTCTGGAACCACAAAGCCGACTGTGCATTCCCCTCGGCAACTCAAAACGAAATAAACGCTAAAGATGCACAACACTTGTTGGATAACGGTGTATTTGTTGTAACTGAGGGTGCAAACATGCCAACCACTCTGGAAGGAGTTCAATTATTTTTGGACAAAGGAATTCTCTACGGACCGGCTAAAGCCGCAAATGCCGGCGGTGTAGCCGTTTCAGGCTTGGAAATGTCTCAAAACAGCATAAGAATGCAATGGTCGAGGGAAGAAGTTGATAATCATCTGCGCAACATTATGAAAAACATTCATAAAACCTGCGTTGAAATGGCAGAAAGATTCGGAACGCCGGGCAACTATGTTAACGGTGCCAATATTGGCGGTTTCTTGAAGGTTGCCGATGCTATGATGGATCAAGGCGTTGTGTAAATGTAAATCTGTTTATCCAAGCCGCCCTTTTAACGGGCGGCTTTTTTATTAAAATTTACCTCACCGGAATTTCTAATAGTTCATATTTATTCTTAATTTTCAGTAGTCAATCGAAAAAAGGTCTCTGCTTCTATGAGCTACAAGATTAAAACCGAAACCGAAAAATCACTTAAAGGAAAGCAAAAGTTTTGGGTGGAATACGGATTCGGGAAAAAGACGCTGCCATTCCATAATTTGATGCGCTTCAGAATCCGTGATATTCTTCTGGTTTCAAGTTTATACGACCTGTACTTGTTTGAAGAAGACGGAAGGCTTTATGAACTGTTACGGCACGAGTACCGGGATTTGCAACTAAGCCATACTCCGGAATTGACAAGGGTTTCTACTGCAAGAAAAGCTTTGCAACTTTTAAAAGACGAAAAAAGATTCGACTTAATAATAACAACGCTTCACATCGAAGATATGGAAGCCGTCCGTTTTGCGGAATTGATTCGTGAATCGCATTTCGATATTCCGATTGTTCTTCTTACACATAACAAACGCGAACTTGAACACCTTAAATCAATTAAAAAACTCAGGGTTTTTGAAAAGGTGTTCATGTGGCAAGGCGACTTCAGATTGATCATCGGAATTGTGAAATACTTGGAAGATAAATTAAACATAGATCACGATACCAGAATTGTTGGTGTGCAAAATATTATTCTTATCGAAGACGATGTTCAATATTATTCTTCATTTTTACCTTTGCTTTATACGGAACTTTTTAATCAATCGCACAGGCTTATATCGGAAGGTGTGAACTTAACACACAGATATTTGAGAATGCGTGCCCGGCCCAAAATTCTGCTTTGCAGCACTTACGAAGAAGCATGGAATTATTTCAAACTCTATAAAGAAAATTGTTTAGGTGTCATTTCCGATGTTGATTTTCCACGCAAGGGCGTTAAAGATCCGAAAGCGGGAGTGAAATTTGCCCGTGCCGTAAAACGGGAACTGCCGGATATCCCGGTATTGCTGCTCTCCAACGACGAATCGAACAGGGAAGAAGCATATAAAGCAAAGTGCGCCTTTATTCTGAAAAATTCTCTTACTTTGTTGGACGAACTCAGACAGTTTATGTTTGAATATTTTAGCTTTGGCGATTTTATATTCCGGACGCCCGACGGCAAAGAAGTGGGCAGGGCACACGATTTGACTTCACTTCAGAAATTATTGAAAGTTGTACCCGATGAAAGCATTGTTTTCCACGCACAGAGAAATCATTTTTCCAATTGGTTGAAAGCCCGGACGGAATTCCGCCTGGCAGAATATTTAAGACCCAGAAAAGTTGAAGACTATAAAACCATCGACGATTTGAGAAAGGATCTTATAAATTCAATAGAAAAATACAAACAACTCCGGCAACGTGGAGTTATCACTTATTTCGATAAAGAGAATTTCAATCCCGAACGCAGCATTGCAAGAATTGGTGGCGGTTCCCTCGGCGGGAAAGCAAGAGGTTTAGGTTTTCTCAATACTTTGCTAAGCGATTATGAATTGGAAAATAAATTTAACGACGTTGAAATATTTGTACCGCCTGCGGTAATTGTGGCAACGGATGTATTCGATCAATTCCTCGAGCAAAACCATCTGAGAAGATTCTCAATAGAATGCACGGACGATAAGGAAATTACGGAACGTTTCTTAAAAGCCGAACACTTCCCCTCCGAAATAATATCGGAACTTGCAAATTTTTTGGATATCGTTACAACTCCGCTTGCAGTAAGATCTTCCAGTCTTTTGGAAGATTCGCAATATCATCCTTTCGCGGGAATTTACGAAACGTATATGCTGCCGAATAATAACTCCAACCCGCTGATAAGATTGAATGAATTATTGATTACAATTAAAAAAGTTTATGCTTCAACATTTTACAAACGTGCAAAAGAATACGTTAGAATGACCTCTTACCGGTTGGAAGAAGAGAAAATGGCGGTAATAGTGCAAAAGTTGGTCGGGAAAAAACATGACGAAAGGTTCTATCCCGATATTTCCGGCGTTGCCAAGTCTTACAATTTTTATCCGATCAAACCACAAAAACCGCAAGACGGTATTGCGGGCGTTGCTCTGGGTCTGGGCAAAACGGTTGTAGATGGCGGTAAATGCGTGCGTTTTTGTCCGCGCTACCCAATGGATATTTTTCAATTTCATTCAATCCGTGAAAGTTTGGAAAACGCACAGACTGAGTTTTTTGCTTTAAATTTAAATAAAGAAGTAAACTTCGAAAAAGAAACCGGCGATTTGCTAATCGAATCGTACACTTTGGATGTGGCGGAAAAAGATGGCACATTGAACTATGTCGGTTCAACGTACTCACCCGAAAATGATATGATTTACGACGGGATAGCTAGAAACGGTATGCGGTTGGTTACCATGGCGCCAATTTTACGTCATAAAATTTTTCCGCTTCCCGATATTCTGAACTTATTATTGAATTTGGGCAATTGGGGCATGGGCACACCCGTGGAAATTGAATTTGCAGTTAATTTGAAAAACAATAATTATCCCGTAAACGAATTTGGTGTTGTTCAACTTCGTCCGATTGTAATTCAAGAAGAATTGGAAAATTTAAAAATCGAGGATGTGGAAAAATCAGAATTACTGTGTGAAAGCGATCAGGTGTTGGGGCACGGGGTAATGAATGATATTCACGATATTGTAATGGTTGACAGAAAGACTTTTTTGCGTGCAAAAAGCAGTGAAACCGCATTGGAAATTAGCCAGTACAACACAAGATTGAATTCGGAAAATGCACCGTATTTGCTCGTCGGTATGGGCCGCTGGGGTTCGCTCGATCCTTGGCTGGGTATTCCCGTCGTTTGGGAACAAATTTCGGGTGCAAAAGTGATTGTCGAAACCGATTTTGAAGACATGAGTGTGCAACCTTCGCAAGGCACACATTTTTTCCATAACATTACATCTTTAATGGTCGGATATTTTACAGTTCATACTTTAAACAATAATTCATTCCTCGATTGGGAGTGGCTGGAAAGTATTGAGCCGGTTGACAGAAAAAATTACACGAAGCATCTTCATTTCAAAAATCCTTTAACTGTTAAAATAAATGGAAGGAAAAACCACGGGATAATTATTAAACCCAAAGCAAATGACAGTGAAAATTGAAATTAATATAATGAGGGAAATATGAGTACTAAAGAAATCAAAGCTGCAGAGCGAACAAGAAACATTACCTATGCGGTAAGGGATGTTTTACTTATTGCCGATGAAGTTGCCAAATCGGGGAAAGAGATGTTGTACTTGAACATCGGCGATCCGAATATTTACGATTTTGAAACCCCGCGACCGATGATTGAAGCAAGTTATAAAGCAATGCTCGAAAATAAAAACGGTTACGGACCCTCTTCGGGAATTGAAGAAGCAAGGGAATCGATCCGGCGCGAAGCCGGAAGAAAAGGGATTAACAACATTCAAGATATCTTTGTTACCACCGGCGCAAGCGAAGCAATTGATATTTGCTTGACCGCATTGGTAAATCAAGGTGAAAATATTTTAACACCAACACCCGGTTACCCGTTGTACACTGCAATTCAAAGCAAATTGCAAATGGTGGAAAATCCGTATTACCTGGATGAAAGCAACGGATGGCAACCGGATATTGAAGATATTAAAAGTAAAATAAATGAAAAAACAAAAGCCATAATTTTAATTAATCCGAACAACCCGACCGGCTCCAACAGCACGAAAGAAACATTGCAGCAAATAGTTGATTTGGCGCTGGAACACAATCTGGTGATTTTTGCCGATGAAATTTACGATAAACTTTTGATGGACGGTGAAACTCACGTTTCCATTGCATCGCTCAATCCGGAAGTGCCGGTAATAACTTTCGGCGGACTGTCGAAAAATTATCTCGCTCCGGGTTTCAGAATCGGTTGGGGAATAGTTTCGGGTAACCGTAGAGTTCTTTCCGATTACATTGAAGCGATAAATAAAATTTTACGTTCACGGCTTTCTGCAAATCACCCGATTCAATATTCCATTCCGGTCGCCCTCGATGGTGATCAAAGTCATCTTAAAACCGTGATGGAAAAGCTTGTCCGCCGCCGCGATTTAACAGTTAAAATGTTGAACGAAATTCCCGGAATTACTTGCGAAATTCCACGCGGTGCATTCTATGCTTTCCCGCGTCTTCATATTAAAAATTCCGATAACCATTTTGTTGCCGGATTAATTAAAGAAACAGGAGTTGTAGTTGTGCCCGGCAGCGGGTTCGGACAAGTACCCGGAACCCAACATTTCAGAATTGTGTTTTTACCAAACGAAGAAATTTTGACCAAAGCGTACGAAAGAATCGGTAATTTCTTTGCCGACTATGTTGAAAAATATGAAAAATAATTTGCTGAATATTACTTAATTGCGGAACCGGGAATCGAATGGAAGAATATAAACTGACCGCCCTTGACAACGGAATTAAAGTGGTAACCGAAAACGTACCGGGTGCTAAATCGTTTGCGCTCGGATTTTGGTTCCAAGCCGGCACAAGGAACGAACCTGCCGGTTTGAACGGAATTGCCCATTTTGTGGAACACATGATTTTCAAGGGAACTGAAAATAGAAGTGCTAAAAAAATTACTTTTGAAATAGAATCGTTGGGCGGTTATCTTAATGCTTTTACAGCAAAGGAATATACTTGTTTTTACGCACACGGAACCGCTGGAAATTTTGAAAAAACTTTTGAGGTGCTTTCCGATATTATACAAAACCCCGTATTCCGGGAAGAAGACATCAAAAGAGAAAAACAAGTTGTTTGCGATGAAATATACGATTCTCATGATTCCCCGGAAGATTTGATTTTCGATGAGTTCGAATCTCTGATATTCAAAGACAGTTCACTTGAATTGCCGATATTGGGGAAAGTTGAAACGGTAATGAATTTCAAGCGGGACGATTTATTCAAATTCATAGAAAAAAATTACGGCGCAAACAATTTGATTGTTTCGTTTTGCGGTAACCTGCGGCACGAGAAAATTGTTGAGATGGTTGACAAATTTTTCAACGGCTTCCGGAAAGTGGATTTGCGGAAACCCGGGCAGTTTGCGCACTACCAGCCTCAAAAAATTCACATCCGGAAGGAAATCAATCAATCTCATTTGATTTTGGGCTCATATTTGGACGGCTACCGCAGCAAAAACAGAATTCTCGCAAGATTATTTTCAGTTATTTTGGGGGAAGGCAGCGGTTCCAGGTTATTTCAGTCTTTGCGCGAAGAAAACGGTATTGCTTACCAAGTAAATTCATTCTTAAACTCATACATGGAAATTTCCGCATTCGGAATTTATCTTTCTACAAACGGAAAGAAACTGCCTTTTGCAGTGGATTTAATTTATAAAGAAATCGACAATTTAACTGACAAAAAAATTACTACCGCCGAATTGCAAAGGGCCAAAGAATATTTGAAAGGCTCATATATTTTATCGCTTGAAAGCTTTCCGAACAGAATGCAAAAACTTGCACATTCCCTTCATTACTACGGTGAAATTAAAATGCCGGAAGAGATAATCAAAGATATTGAGTCGGTTACTGCCGATATGCTGTACGGTTACATGGATAATTTATCCCTCGCAAATAATTTTTCAACGGTAATTGTTAATAAAGATATAAAAACCCTTCAAAATGTTGCTTGAAACTTGAATATCACGGTCCTTTTGGAGATGTTGAAGTAGAATATATTATAAATTTTGATTTACCTTGTATTTTTAATCAAAATGCTCCATATTTATATTGGATTGATTATTATACCGCAGATGGAAATTGGATTGATTCGTATGCTGCCCAATTTCCGGGTAATAGTGCCGGTTCAGTGTTCCATTTGGCTGAAACTTTTCCTTGCACAACAATTGAAAGTTTAAATAATTAGGGGGTTGAGATGAAAAAATATTCAATACTTCTACCGTTAATTTTTATGTTTGTCACTTATTGCGGTGTTTCGGATATAACCGAGCCTCCGGGGCAAACAGATGATGATAAAATCGTTTGGACACCACCTGAATTTAACGAAGCGGGTTTTGCCATTATCGATAATTTTCCGGATTCTTTACTTGGCGGCACAAACGACGGTAATTTGAGAATAATTGCCGCTGCAGATGAAAGAGTTGCATGGGTAAGCGATTGGACGCTTAAGGTAATTCTTAAAACCGAAGACGGCGGCTCTTCTTGGAAGTTACTTGAACCACCGGTAAGCGGAGAAATTTATACCATTGAATCTTTTGATTCGCTTAATGTTTGGATTGGCACTCAAGCGGGAGAAATATTTTTTTCGGACGACGGCGGTTATAACTGGTCTATCCAACATAATGGGAACTTTATTAACTACATCGAATTTTTTACGAAAAATATTGGCGTTGCTATGGGTGATCCCCTCGAAATTTCAACAAATCCCATTGAAATATTACATACGTCGGACGGCGGTAAAACATGGGTAAATAAAAATACTCAAATCGATTATGGGACGACTCATTATGCTGTAAGTTTTTCCAGTCCGGATGTCGGTTGGATTAGAACTTTTCCGGGAAATAATTATGTTTTCAAAACCAATGATGGTGGGGCAAGTTGGGATACAGTTTACCCCGGCGGCAGGGAAAATATTTGGACTTTGGTAAATTTATCGGAACAAGTAACGGTTTTGGCATATAACTTAACACCAATGAGAACCACAGACGCCGGAAATTCATGGGAACAATTGCCTGTCGTTTACCCAACGCGTTTTGCAAAGGTAAGAGGCGAACAAAATTATGTTTTCGGAATAGTGAACGGAATAGTTGCCTCTGCAGATTTAGGTGAAAACTGGAAGGAAGTTGACCCGCAAATTAAGAATGTTAAATACTGGCAGGGAATTTCTTCACCAAAGAAAAACGTTGTTTGGATTTCAGGAAAATCGAATAAGATAACTTATACTGTCAAAATGGATTCGATACTCGCAAATTAAGCTAAAGGGTGTCCGGTCTTCCGGATGCCTTAAATTTTCCCCAACGTACAACAGCCCATTTAAAACTGTTGAATTTATGCTTTCGATTGATTAGATTAAGGGACAAAATATGTCATCTGCATGATGAAAAAAACAGTTATTTACATATTGTTGAGTTCTATTCTGCTTTTTGCCAACCGTCACGAAAAAGAACTTAAAGTTTTTAACCCCGCTTCAGTAAGGATCGATGCCCCTTTCGAAATTTCAATTGTTTCCGAGTTTCCGCTAAATACCGATACTTTACTATTTATTGTTCAGCCGGATGGTAATATTAACCTGCGCAAAGTTTTGGTGAGGACCTTTGCGGATGAAAGAAAAATAAAATTTCTGGAGAAAACAAATCCCGGAACCGCTTTACCGGAATACCGGGTAGTGGTTTCGCGAAAGGAAATAGACACCGGTGAAATGGAAAAATTCCAACTGGTATTTAATTTCGGGGGTATAAGGAAAACTACAAAATTTACATTTACCGCTTTTGGGTCCGGCAATAAACCGGTTGAAAAAGGTGAAGAAATTAAATTGGTAAAAGATGTCATCGTAAACCCGTACCGTGTTCAGCGTCCGGCGGGGAAGTCGGCACAATTGGTTAATACGTCCAACATTAAAATTCATTTGAAAAAAGCTGAAGAAATCAAAAAGTTGCTGGTGGAATTTTGGGCTAAATTCGATTCGCAGCAACCTGAATTTTTAACGTTGCAAAATCCGGAAAATGAAAAACCCTTTTTCGCCGTTTCGGTAAATAAATTCCAGTCCTTGGAAATAATAAACGGGGAAACCCCTGTATTTTTCAACAGTTGTTTTATATCCCATAATACCTGGTATCACTTTTCGGTGTTGTGTGATATGGATTCCGAAAAAGGTGAAATATACGTAAACGATAGTAAGTTTTGTGAATTCAATTTAAGCAATGAAACAGGAATGAAATCCCTGGTAGTGGAATTTTTGGGAAAAGGAAACGGTAAATTTAATATCGATTTGTTAAAAATCTGGAATTTCGGGAACGCAATTGAAAATTCACTCAAAGGCAAACATTTTCTGCATTATTCGGCAGATAGTTCAAATGTTTTGTTCAATATGGATTTCGACGCCAATTTGACCGGAATTGAATTGAATAACAAAAACACGGAGATATCATTCGAGGGAATAAAAACAATTCGCTCCGATGCCCCGATATTTTCTACCGTGCCGGATTTGAACGTTTCGATTTCGGAATCTTACAATTCGATTGAATGGAAAGAAACTGATTACAGTTTTGCCCAAACTTTTATTTTGGAAAAATCCACCGACGGTATTACTTTTTCAGGTATCTATGAATCTGAAGCAGATAACCAACCCGGGAAGAAATATTACTTTGCCGATTATAAAGAAGAAGATACGAAAATAGTATTTTACCGGATTAAACAAATAAACACCGACGGTACGGTTAGTTACTCGCCAACTGTTAAAGTGGGTCAAGCGGAGCATAAAGATTTCTTGGTAGAACAAAATTATCCCAATCCGTTTAATCCATTAACCACAATTAAAGTGGACGTGCTTGTGCCCGGTGAATATAAAATATTGGTATACGATTTGGTTGGAAACACCGTAGCAATTTTGCATGAAGGTTATCTCAACGAAGGATTACACTCATTCGAATTTGACGGCTCAAATTTGCCATCCGGAATTTATTTTTATGAAGTTGCAAGTCCCAAAACCAATTCCGTCTACAAGATGATTTTGGCTAAATAATATTTTTTGGTAACTTACCTTATTAAAATTCAAACAGTTCAATACAATTATCATTAAATGTATGTTTTCAAAAGTTTATGCAAGCGCAACTTATGGAATCGATGCGGTAATAATCGGTGTAGAAACAAATTCCGAAAAGCAAATACCCGGTTTTACAATTGTAGGTTTGCCCGATAGTGCCGTAAAAGAAAGCCGCGAGCGCGTGAGTGCCGCAATAAAAAACAGCGGTTACCAATTTCCATTGAGAAAAATCACGGTTAATCTGGCGCCCGCCGACATAAAAAAAGAAGGCAGTTCGTTCGATTTGCCGATTGCAATTGGAATTTTGGCAACCGGTGAAAACTTAAATTTTGAATATTTAGATAGTACCATTATCCTCGGTGAATTATCACTTGACGGCACATTACGAAGGATAAAAGGCGCCCTTTCCATTGCGGCGGAAGCAAAGCGTAAAGGTTTTTCAAAAATAATTTTACCGGTCGATTCCGTGCGTGAAGCTTCGATTGTTGACGGAATTGAAGTTTATGGAATGAAAAGCTTGAATGAAGTAGTAAGTTTCCTTACGGGCAAGCAAAATTTTGATCCGGTGTTCACCGATAAAGAAGAAATTTTTGCAGGTGTGAATACTTATCATCTCGATTTTTCGGATGTTAAAGGGCAAGAAAATGTAAAACGAGCATTGGAAATAGCCGCCGCCGGAGGTCATAATATTTTGATGATAGGTCCGCCCGGTTCGGGGAAAACAATGTTAGCGAAACGAATGCCCTCAATTTTACCGCCCCTCACTTTTGAAGAAGCATTGGAAACAACAAAAATTCATTCGGTTGCCGGAATATTGCCCAAAGACAAAGCGTTAATAACAGAACGCCCTTTCCGGAGTCCGCACCACACCGTATCCGATGCAGCATTAATTGGCGGTGGAACTTTTCCGCGCCCGGGCGAAGTTTCATTTGCACACCACGGCGTTCTCTTTCTGGATGAACTTCCGGAATTTAAAAAAAATGTTCTCGAAGTTCTTAGGCAACCGTTGGAAGATTACAAAGTTACAATCAGCCGTTCAAAAATGTCACTCGAATTTCCGGCAAACTTTATGCTTGCCGCAGCAATGAATCCTTGCCCGTGCGGTTATTATACTGACCCGGCTCACGAGTGTACTTGCACGGTTGGAATGATTCAAAAATATATGTCTAAAATTTCGGGTCCGTTGCTCGACCGCATTGATATTCATGTTGAAGTTCCGGCAGTAAAGTATAAGGAATTATCATCCCAAGCCAAAGGTGAAACTTCAGCCGAAATCCGCAAAAGAGTGGTTGCCGCAAGAAAGATTCAGCAATTGAGATTCGCTAATGAAAAACATATTTTCAACAATGCGGATATGGGCACAAAAGAAGTAAGGGAATATTGTAAACTCGATCAGTCCGGAGCGGAATTACTTAAAATGGCGATGACAAAACTCGGGCTTTCCGCACGCGCTTACGATAGAATTCTAAAAGTAAGCAGAACAATTGCCGATTTGGAAGGTGAAGAAAATATATTACCGCAACATGTCAGCGAAGCAATTCAATATAGAAGCCTCGACAGAGAATTATGGAATCACTAAATTTCTGTCCCATTGCCTCGTTTATGATAAATTCCTGTCAATCGATGCTGTTATGCATTAAATTGGCATTTGTGTTGCAAATCAATTAACAAGACTTATATTTTCTTTATATTTAAGATACAATTACGGTTATGCGATAATGAATTAACATATTTTTCAAAGGAGAAATTGTGAATAAGAATAAATATAAATCTAAAAATTTAGCATTAATATTGTTTGCATTTATAATGCTGCATGGTTCTTTTGAAACCGGAGCTAAAGATTTGAGCGGGAATAAACTTTTAGGAATAATTGCAATAGTAAGCGGTTCCGATATTGAGTTGGAAGGTTACTGTGTTTATGTGAAAGACGGAAAAGAAATTAAAGTAGAGTTAAAAAAGAACAACGCATGGGGATGGAATTTCCGGGGGGATTATATAAAAGAAGTCAAAATAAAAAAAATTTCCGGAAATGCTTCTTACCGGCTTTTCATTACGGAAGGAAAAAATTCTGCTGACGGCAAAACCGTTTTTGAATCGGGAGTAATTCACTCGGGCAAAGAAATCATTTACAAGAGGTAAGGGAATTAACAAGTGTTTTTATCATAATGACAGTCAGCTTGGATTTTATTTGCAACTTTTACCGGATTTCCGGACAATATCATTCTTAAAAAGTTAATTATGAATAAATTTATATTTTACATAGTATCTTTTTTTAATTTGCTTTTCGGAGGATGTGAAGAAGAAATATTGAGACCGAAAAGTAATCTCAAATCTTATGTTGAAGGTGAGATAGTAGTGGGTTGGAAGAAAAATTTATCTTTAGAGGAATTTATTGAAACGGTTTTTAATGAAAATGAAATAAATGTCATAGAAGCAGGCAACGTAAATTATGTTTCCGGTTTGCCCGAAACAGCAGGAAAAGTTTTTGAAGAACAGCTGTCCGCTTTCCCGTTTATAGATAGAACCACAACATATAATTATAATAAAGAATTGAAAAGATGGGAAGTTGAATTTTGGATTTCCGGCTTTGTGAAAGAAAATATTAAAGATTGGAACACATTATTGTGCCGATTGCAATTAAAACACAGTCCGAACGGATTTCAAAGCGGATTGATAAAAGTGATAAAAGGTAAAGAAAAAAAGTGGATTAAAAATCTGTCACAAAGTGAATTATTCCGGTTTGTAGATTTGAATTATTTGGTGAAATCGATATAAAATTTGGTTCATCAAACTTCTGCAAAGTTTTATTTTATTTAAATTTAAAAATTGAATCATCAATACAAAATTTACAGATTGAAAAATTTTTCAAAGAAACCTTTTGTTTGTTTCTGTTGAAAATTTATATTTCAGTATGAATTTTTCCCATTTTCCCATTAGCCCGATTAATATTTAATATTAATATAAATTGCCGGATTTTACCGGAAAATAATAAATTAATCGGGGGGATTTATGAAACCGCACGTAATTTATCCCGCAATATTATTTTATCTGATTTTACTTGCCGGAGTGATTTTTGCCCAAGAATGTACGGGTTGCCAATTGTTAAGCTCTATTACAAACGGTCCGGCGGAATTCGTGAAAGTTAAAAACAATATCGCATATTTCGACAATGGAATTAATTTGGAAATAGTCGATTTTTCTGATCCGGCAAACCCCGTTGAACTTCTCAAGGAACAACTTGGCGGAATTGCAATCGATTTGGAACTTGTCGATTCGCTTCTCTATTATGCACTGAATACCAGAGAGTTATTGATTATGGATATTCGCCGGCCTTTTAATTCACCTATTACCATTGCCAAAATTGTAACCAATATTCCAATCCGTGATGTGGAAGTAGTAGATAGCATTCTTTACATTCTTACCTGGAATGAGTTTGAATTTTACAACATAAGCGATCCGGCTAATCCCGTTTTGCTGGGAGTTAAAAACTTTGAGCGGGATTATAGATTTTTCAGTATATCCGGTGGTTACGCGTATCTTGTTAATTTTAATGACAGCTTATACGTTTGGAACATGAACGGTTTGGACAGTGCCGGACTGGTAAATGTAGTGCCGGTTGAAATTAATACCGGTAATGTAACTACTATCGGAAATTACGCTTACGTAACCTCACCGTTCGGTTTGAAGGTATTGGATATTTCCGACCGTATGAATCCCGTGTTGGTTTCCGGTAATTCGCAAAGTGGAAACGATTTTATAATAAATAACGGGAAAGGATTTTTGTGTTCAGCGACTCATGTGGTATATATGTTCGACGCAACGGATCCGGCGCATTTGGTATATGAAAATATGTTTTACACTGAAGGTCCCGCAAGACATTCATTTGTTGAAAACGGCAAAATTTATGTAGCCGAAGATCATCAAGGTGTAAGCGTTACGGATTTAAGCAATACGCAATTTCTCGGGCGATTCGATACGTGGGGAAGAACACGGGATGTAATTGCTGAAGGAAACTTTCTTTATGTGGCAAATGGTAATGACGGATTGAGAGTTTTTGATGTATCCGATCCAACAAATCCATCGGAAATCGGAGTAACGGGAATCGACGGACGCTTGGAATATTTCGATAAATACGGAAATAAAATTTATTCTTGCGATAATTCAAGTGGTAAAATGAAAGTAATTGACGTAAGTGATCCAGCATCGCCTGCGGTAATTGAATCTTGTAATATCAATAGTTATATGAATGACATTGCTGTAAACGACAGTTTGATTTTCATTTCTACCCGAGATTCCGGTGTGGTGATACTTGACCGCTACGATTGTTCAAGGAAATTAAGCTCATATTCAACCGGCTCAAATATATGGTCGGCACGCTCCCATAACAATTTACTGTATTGTATAGACGAAAATAAAATGTTTTATGTTCTGGATATTTCCGATCCGGAACATCCGGTTGAAAACGGTTATCTCGATTTGCAAAGCACGTCCCTTAAAATGGATATCGTCGGGGATACTGTGTTTATTGCTTCTTATTACCACGGCTGTATCATAGTCGATGTTTCTAACCCCGGACATCCGGCGATAATCACGGAGTACAACCCCGGATTAAGTGAAATGAGGGATATAAAAGTAATAGGCGATTTCGCTTACATAGCAAACGGATACCACGGGTTAACCGTACTCAACATTTCGAATACCGACAGCATTTATCAAGTGGCTAATTATGATAAGTTATTCGACGCATGGGGAATTGACGCCCAGGATAATATTGCATATATAGCCAACGTCGATGGCGGATTTTACATAATTAAAAACGATATGGCAACAGACATACAAAATAATAATTATTCCCGTAAGGTTGATTTTTATTTGGCTCAAAATTATCCGAATCCGTTTAATCCAACTACAAAAATTAAATATTCCGTTATGTCCGGCAAAAAGGATAGGGTTAACATCAAGCTGGTTGTATATGATGTGCTGGGAAGAGTAATTGCAACGTTGGTAAACGAGGAAAAGGCACCGGGAGAATATATCGCTGAATTTAATGCATCCGGCTTACCGAGCGGTATTTACTATTATAAACTACAAGAAGGGGAATTTATACAATCGCGGGCGATGGTTTTGATTAAATAATATTGATAAAATTAAAATATTAAAATAGTGATTCACATATAAGCCAGAATGAGGAGATATGTAAGCCGGTTCTTATTAGATCCCGAAACAAGTTCGGGATGACCGTTCTAAAAAATAACGGCAATACGAAAAAAAATCGTCATGCTGAACTTGATTCAGTCTCTCACAGTTGTCATGCTGAATTTATTTCAGCATCTGATTGGGCTTTCAGATTCCCGCTTTCGCCGAATGATAATGGTCGTAAGCCGGTTCTTATTAGATTCCGGAACAAGTGCGGGATGACGGTACGAAACGGAATGTAGGCTGAAAAACAAAGACGCCACAAAAAGACTTGTCATGCTGAACTTGATTCAGCATCTCACAGTTGTCATGCTGAATTTATTTCAGCATCTGATTGAGCTTTCAGATTCCCGCTTTCGCCGAAATGACAATGATAAAGACTATCATACTCCGGCTTGAGCGGATTATATTTCATACCGGATGTATGGAGAAATCAGTGAAAATTTGTGGTTAAAAATTAATGCTGCATGTTTGAAAATAGCTTTGTTCACCTTCCCCATTAATAATTTTACTTGCGCGACCGATAATTTTCTATAACTTAATGAAGAAAATATTTGTGAATTAATAAATGTTTGAAAATCATACAAATAATAATATTCAAAAAATTATCGTTTTGATGATTTTTACCGTTTTCGCATTCAATTTAAATTTGAATGGGAAGCAAAACGGTTCTTACCTTAAAATTCAAACGGAAAACGATACCGGTGTGGCAGTTGAAAATAAAATGTGGGAACATATACTCACCAGTCAAAATTCCTACCCGAATCCTTATAAAGATGTAATTCTGCAAGTACGTTACTGGAACGATGACAGCACAACGGTTTATGAAACATACGGTTTCTGGGACGGTGATTCCACATTCAAAATCAGATATTATTTTCCCGCTTCAGGCATTTGGCATTGGCGAACGTTTTGCTCGGATACAACGAACAGTGGTTTGCACGGAATAAGCGGCACCGTCTCGGTTTCGGAATACAACGGGAACAATAAAATTTATTTGCACGGGGGATTAAAAGTATCGGATAACAAAAGATATCTCACCTATGCGGACGGAACACCATTTTTCTGGATGGGCGGAACCGCGTGGCCACTTCCGATGAGCGCCACATTCGACCAATGGAAAAAATATATTGATGACCGGCACTCGAAAAAATTCACGGTGGTTCAGATTGCTCCCGCGAAAGCTCACGGATATACCGAATTTACTTCGTACCCCGTTAACCGGAAAGGCGACGTGTGTTTCTTCTCCGATGACAAATGGAATCCGGCTTATTGGCAAGAATTTGATAAATTTGTTGAGTACGCAAATTCGAAAGGTATGGTGGTTTTGCTTGTCGGTCTTGCCGAACCTGTTTACGATAAGCTGACAAACGATGATGCGGAACTGTTCGCCAGAAATATAAATGCAAGAATGGAAGGTTATCATGTAATTTTATCTCCCGCTTTCGACACTTATCAACCACAATGGAACGCCGATTACGATTCGACCGGATTTACACTCACATATTCCAAGCAATTGATTTCACAGCATGCCGGTCATTCTTACAGCGATACCGAATTGAATGAATTCGTTAGACCTTTCAAAGATAAAGAATATATGGAAATTGCATTAAACCAAACCGGTCACAATGGTGGCGACTTGGAGAAATGCTACAGAAAAGCAAGGAAATGGAATATCAACCTGTACAATTTGCCACCGGTTTTGCCGGTAATCAATACCGAAGCATATTATTCGGCAGGAAAATACGCTCCGCAAATTATAAATCCCGAACGGCAGGGTACCGACGAAAATGCAAGGGAACTCGGTTGGATTTCCGTACTTTCCGGTTCTTGCGGTTATACCTACGGTGCGCTGGGTATTTGGAATTACCCAGAAGATTCGGACGATGAACTCTACATTCCGTTCGATACTGCAATGTCGTACATTTCTTCAACACAGATGAAATACATTGTGGAATTTTTCGAATCGTTCAATTGGTGGGAACTTGTTCCACGACATGAAGCCGTTTTGAATAATGATAATTTACCCGAAATACGAAAAATGGTTTTAGCCGTAGCGGAATCGGGTAAATTCGGTGCGGCATTCCTCCCCGGAAACGATTCCATCTCAATCGACATGCAGGTTTTTTCGAATAACGTCGATGCTTTTTGGTTTAATCCGGTAAACGGTAAATTCACAACCGGTGAGAAAAATGTGGCAAATAACGGTATTCACTCATTCTTCCCGCCTTCTCCGGGCGAGTGGGCTCTATTTCTGAATGATGCCGATACAGCCGTTATTTCCTGGGAAAGCGAAATTACGGTTAAACAAACGGATACCAACTCTGTTACATTGGTTTTCGGTAAATCGGGTTACGGTACAAATGCGGTAGATAAATTTCTCGGGGAAGAACAATTGCCACCCGCTCAGCCAGGCAGTTTCGATGTTAGATTTCTATTGGATGACAATTCGACAACCCGGGTCGATTTCCGGAATGATTTAAATGATGAAATAACTTGGAAAATTAAATTCCGGAGAAATTCTAACAATGATACGGTAAAATTTTATTGGAATAAGAACAATCTGCCATACGGAAGTTTTTTCCTCCGCGATACGATAGACGGCTCTTACATAAACTTGAATATGAAAAATACAGACAGTTTAATTTTAAATGATGCAAATACATGTGAACTTTTAATTGCTTATAAAAATGAGGATAACTCCCTTCTCGATTTTTCTGCCGGATGGAATTTGATTTCCGTGCCGCTGTTAGCAAATGATATGAGCATTCGCGGAATATTCGGGAACGATTCCGCCACAGTGTTGAAATACGATACGGTGTACAAAGCCGAAGAAACCTTGCAAATTGGCGTAGGGTACTGGTTGAAACAGAGCAATAACGGCAGTAGAATTATTTACGGCAATGAGAGCGGGCAAAAGGTTAAAATCAACAAAGGATGGAATTTAATCGGGGTATTCAAGCAACCCGTGGTAGCTTCGAACATTAAAACCAATCCGCCGGGTTTAATTAGCAGTTCTTTTTTTGAATTCGACAAATTTTATAAACCGGTAGATATTCTTTTACCGGGAAAAGGATATTGGGTAAAATCGAACGGGGAAGGGGAAATTGACGTAAGTATACAAAATTCGAACCGGACAAACCCGGACCCTGAAACCGTAAAACAACCTCAAATATATATTGGTATGATTGCATCGAATTGTAACGACACTATCCCGCTCGTTTTCGGCTTGGATTCGCTCGCCTCAATTAATCCCGATGTAAATTTCGGAGAGTTTGAAATTCCACCTCCACCGCCGGATGGAATTTTTGATGTCAGGATTATTTCGGATGCGGCTCCGGTTTCTTCTTATTCAAATATTGAAAATATCTCCGGAAAATATCATAAATGTAAATTAAATTATCAATCCGCATCGGATTGCGATTCCATCAAATTAAAATGGGAATTGCCGCATGGCGTAACATTAAATATCAAGGACACTGCAGAAGGGTCGAAAATAAATTCAGATTTTACCGAGGGAGAAGGAGAGCTTATTTTAACCGGAAATGAAATAGGCGAATTACTTTTAACATTTTATTATAGTGATGTATTGCTTTCGAACCGTGAAACGGAAAATCTTTCATTTAAATTCGATTTGATGCAAAATTTTCCTAATCCTT
Source organism: Melioribacteraceae bacterium (assembly GCA_026983955.1). Lineage (GTDB taxonomy): Bacteria > Bacteroidota > Ignavibacteria > Ignavibacteriales > Melioribacteraceae > BMS3ABIN04. The sequence goes on along the minus strand of JALSTB010000029.1, from coordinate 7,467 downwards.
TTAATCCTTCCACCACAATTAAATATTCCATTCCTTCCCCGCTTAATGTAACTTTAACGGTGTATGACGTGCTTGGCAGAAAAGTTGCCACGTTGGTAAACGGGAAACAACCGCCGGGTCAATATTCAATTCACTTCGATGCCCTCTCCGCCACTGGCGGATTGCCAAGCGGAATTTATTTTTATAAATTGAAAGCGGGAAATTTGCGGAAAGTCCGGAAAATGCTTCTTATTAAATAGTGTCAAATGACCACGGGAGTGGTTAAAATGCTAAATAAAACAATTTTTATGATCCACGGAATGTGGGGCGGCGGTTGGTATTGGGAAAACTATAAGAAATTTTTTGAAAGCGAGGGTTTCCGGTGTGTAACAACCACACTCCGTTATCATGATGTTAATCCCGGATCACCTCCAAATCCGGCATTAGGCTACCTGAGTATTAGAGATTATGTTGCCGACTTACGGAAAGAAATAATAAAGTTGGACGACAAACCCCTCATAATGGGTCACTCAATGGGTGGATTGTTAGCACAAATTTTAGGAAGCCTTGGATTGGCTGAAGCTTTGATTCTTTTGGCACCCGCTTCACCGGCTGGAATAAATGCAATAAGACCCTCGGTTATAAAAAGTTTCTGGAGCATTCAAACCAAATGGGGATTTTGGAAAAAGCCGATGCGTCAAACTTTTGATGAAGCGGTTTACTCAATGCTTCATTTGTTACCCGGCGAGGAACAGAAGAAAGTTTACAGTAAGTTTGTATACGAATCGGGAAGGGCTGCCTTTGAAATTGGATATTGGTTTTTCGATTCCACCGGTGCTACAAGGGTGGATGAGACAAAAATAAATTGTCCGGTACTTGTAGTTTCCGGTTCCGAAGACAGAATAACCCCGCCACAAGTTGTACGGAAAGTTGCGAAAAAGTATAAGAAAGCAGCGTCGTATAAAGAATTTAACGACCATGCACATTGGTTGATTTCCGAACCGGGATGGGAAGAAGTAGCTTCATTCGTTAACGGATGGTTAAAAAAAATATAATTTTGAAACCGACGAGTTAAACACTTGTAAAATCACACATAAAACATAAAAAAACCCTGAAAAAAATATTTTTTTCTCTTGTTCAATTCCTTGCTTTTTTAAAAAAAGCATTCTATTTTTGTTGTTCGTCTTTTATTTGATTGGTACAATTTTTGGGTGGACGCCGGAGTTGGAGAGCCGGGGCGGACTGTAAATCCGTTGGCGAACGCCTTTGGGGGTTCGAATCCCTCGCCACCCACTAATTTTGCGGGGGTAACTCAATTGGTAGAGTCACAGCCTTCCAAGCTGTTGGTTGCGGGTTCGAGTCCCGTCTCCCGCTCAACTCTTTTTTCGGAGTTACCTTTTGAATTTGTTTCCGGGCTTTATCAAGCCCTTTTATTTTCGGATGAAGTGCGAATAAATTTAATTCAAATTTCATCCTTGTTTTTTGCTGACGTAGCTCAGTCGGTAGAGCACATCCTTGGTAAGGATGAGGTCACCGGTTCAATCCCGGTCGTCAGCTCTGCTTTGTAATAGAAAAAAATTAATTATTGGTGAAAGTTTATCATGGCAAAATCTAAAAATGCACGACTAACAATAATTTTGGAAAGTACTGCGGGCACCGGTTACAGATATACTACTAAAAAAAATAAACGTAACCATCCGGGTAGAGTAGAATATAAAAAATACGATCCCGTTGTACGCAAACACGTAATATTTAAGGAAACTAAATAATACGTCAGTGGCTCAATTGGTAGAGCAGCGGTCTCCAAAACCGCAGGTTGGGGGTTCGAGTCCCTCCTGACGTGCATCTTTTAATTTTGAGTGTATTATGAAACAAAAAATTATCGATTTCGTAAACGGCGTTATCAAGGAAATGAAAAAGGTAACGTGGCCGACTAAAGAAGAACTGAAAGAATCTACCACTATTGTTATTGTTGTTTGTCTTCTTATTGCCGGATTTACTTATGTGATAGATATGGCTATTACTCAAATATTTCAAGGAATATTTTAAGAAGTGGAAAATTCTAATTTTAAATGGTATGTGGTAAGAACGTTTTCGGGGCACGAAAATAAAGTCAAAACTCTTATCGAAATGGAGTTAAAAGACAATGAAGAACTCCGTGAAAAAATAAAAGAAGTACTTATACCAATTGAGAAAGTTTTTCAAGTAAAAGACGGAAAGAAAAAAACAAAACTCAGAAATTTTTTCCCGGGGTATATTTTGCTTCACGCCGATTTGGATAACAAAGTAAAAGACTTTATTGTTAACACTCCTTCGGTAATGGGATTTTTGGGCGATCAAAATAAACCGAATCCTCTTCAACCCGAAGAAGTTAAAAGAATTGTCGGTAGAATTGCCCTCGAAGACGAAACCGAACGCAGCGATACGATGTTCAGAGCAGGTGATTATGTGAAAATTATCGACGGACCGTTTAACAACTTTACCGGTTACGTTGAAGAGGTTAACGAAGATAAAATGAAAATGAAAGTAATGGTTTCGATATTCGGTAGAAAAACTCCCGTGGAAATCGATTTCGTTCAAGCTGAATTGGAAAAATAACATTAAATAATTTTAGGTTGAATTATGGCTAAGAAAGTTGAAGGTTACATTAAACTACAAATTCCGGCAGGTCAAGCTAATCCTTCACCTCCGGTGGGCCCGGCATTAGGTCAGCGCGGTGTAAACATAATGGAATTCTGCAAACAATTTAATGCCAAAACCGCCGATCAAGCCGGGATGATTATTCCTGTTGTAATTACGGTTTATCACGATAAATCGTTCACATTTATTACCAAAACTCCTCCGGCTTCAATCTTATTGAAAAAAGCGGCTAAAATTGAAAAAGGTTCATCCGAACCGAATAAAGTGAAAGTTGCAAGCGTATCCGATGCTCAATTGGAAGAAATTGCAAATATCAAGATGAAAGATTTGAATGCAAACGATATTGAGCATGCCAAAAGTATGATTGCCGGAACGGCGAGAAGTATGGGTATCACAGTTAAAGGCTAATTTAATAACTTAATTTTGGTTTTCCTATGAAGGTATCAAAAAGAATTAAAGAAATAAAAGAGAAAGTGGACCTTAAAAAAGAATATTCACTTGAGGATGCTATAAAAACCTTGAAAGAAGTATCCAATGTGAAATTCACCGAAACGCTGGATTGTGCAATTAAGCTGGGCGTTAACCCGAAACATGCAGATCAAATGGTGCGCGGAACGGTTTCGCTTCCACACGGTACCGGTAAAGAAGTTAAAGTACTTGTTATTGCCAAAGGTCCCGAAGCCAAAGAAGCTTTGGAAGCCGGAGCCGACTATGCGGGCTTCGAAGAATACTTGGAAAAAATTAAATCGGGTTGGGCGGATGTTGATGTTATTATTGCCACACCCGATGTAATGCCAGAGCTCGGAAAACTCGGTAAATTTTTAGGTCCCAAAGGTCTTATGCCCAATCCCAAAAGCGGAACGGTTACAAAAGATGTTGCAAAAGCGGTCAAAGAAGTTAAAGCCGGTAAAATTGAATTCCGTGTCGATAAAAACGGAATTGTACACGTCCCGTTGGGCAAATTGAATTTCGACGATCAGGCTTTGGCTGATAATTTTAAAGAATTTCTCAGAACTGTTTTGAAATTAAAACCCGCTTCCGCAAAAGGTCAATATGTTAAAAGTTTGTATTTGTCCAGTACAATGGGACCGGGATTGAAAATTGACAAGGACGAAGCCATAGCTTCGGTGAAAAAATAGAAATTACGCACTCATAAATAAATGCTTCAAATTAATTACTATTACTGATTAAACGATCTGGGTGAAATATGAATAAAAAAAATAAGGCGGAAATTGTTTCTCAGATCAAAGAGCTCTTTGAAAATTCAACCGGGGTTTATCTGGTAGATTATCAAGGAGTAAATGTTGAGGATATTAACAACCTGCGAAGGGAATTTCGCAAAGAAGGAGTTACTTACAAAGTCTTCAAAAATACTTTGATTAAAAGAGCCATAGACGATTTGGGCGGTTACGAAAATTTCAACGACAGCCTGGTTGGAATGAATGCTCTCGCTTTTACGGGCGAGAATTTCGTGGCTCCGGCAAAAATCATTAAAAAGTATTTTAAGGAAAAAAAGAAACTCGTCTTCAAAGGTTGTTATCTCGAATCCCAATATTATGATTCTGGGAAATTGGATGTATTGGCATCCATGCCGTCAAAAGAAGAGTTAATAAGCTCTATAATCGGCAGTATCGCATCCCCTGCATCCGGAATTGTTGGTGCAATCAATGCGGTAATGCGCGATATTGTTAGTTTAGTTGATGAAATAAGCAAAAAGAAAGCTGCTTAATTAAAATTTGAAAGTAATAAAACAGGAGATACCAAAATGTCAGAGAAAATAGCTGAAATTGTTGAAAAAATTAAAGAATTAACTTTAGTTGAAGCTGCGGAACTCAAAAGTGCACTCGAAGAAGAATTCGGTGTAACTGCAGCCGCACCCGTTGTTATGGGCGGCGCCGTTGCCGGTGGCGGTGAAGCTGCCGCTGAAGAAGAAAAAACCGAATTTGATGTTATTCTTAAAAGTTTCGGCGAAAAGAAAATTAATGTTATTAAAGTTGTTAGAGCTCATACCGGTCTTGGTCTTAAAGAAGCTAAAGATTTGGTTGACTCCGCTCCCAAGCCGGTCAAAGAAGGCGTCTCAAAAGAAGAAGCTGAAAAAATCAAGAAAGAACTTGAAGAAGCCGGCGCTACAGTTGAAATTAAATAATTAAATATGTCGTTTTTATGCGGTTTTTAAAGTGGTAATGCGGTCAATTTACGCGTTACCACTTTTATTGCATTTATGAAATAAAAATATTTCACATTTTCGTTAAAATTTAAGGGGTAAAAGTTGGAGAAAGTAAAAGTAAACAAAAAAAACAATAGAGTAACATTCGCTTCAATTACTCCCGTTATCGATATACCCGATCTATTAAACATTCAATTGGAATCTTTTGAAGATTTTTTGCAATTAAAAGTTCCTCCGGAAAAAAGAGAGAACAAAGGATTGCAAGCAGTATTTAATGCGAATTTCCCGATTTTGGATAACAAAGAATTTTACCGGCTCGATTTTATTAGTTATCATATAGAAAAACCGAGATATTCGATTGCCGAATGTGCGGAAAGAGGGCTTACTTATTCTTCCGCATTAAAAGCAAAGTTACGGCTCTCAACAAAAGATGATGAAACGGAAGAATACGTAAATACCGTTGAACAGGAAGTTTATCTGGGAAACCTTCCGTTTATTACCGATAGTGCTTCGTTTATTATTAACGGTGCCGAAAGAGTAATTGTTAGTCAGCTTCACAGATCGCCCGGTGTGGCTTTTGCGCAATCGATTCACCCGAACGGAACACCGATTTATTCAGCCAGAATTATTCCGTTCAGAGGATCTTGGGTTGAGTTTGCTACCGATATCAACCATGTAATGTATATTTATATAGATAGAAGAAAGAAATTTCAGGCAACCACCCTCCTGCGGGCAGTCGGTTATACCACCGATGAAGAGATATTGAATCTTTTCAATATGATTGAGGTTATTAAGGTTAAAAACCTGGATCCGGAAAAACACAGCGGAAGACTTGTTGTTGAAGATGTAATAGACACCACGACAGGTGAAATTTTCGTTGCAAAAGACGAAGAGCTTACCGAAGAAATTATTGAAAACATTCAAGCATCCGGTATTAAAGAAATTAAACTTATCACCACGGAAATTTCTCCGGATCAAGATCTTATTCTTAATACATTGAAAAAAGACCCCGCAAGATCGAAAGAAGAAGCATTATTTGCAATTTACAGGCAATTGAGGTCGGGTGAAGCGCCCGATGTTGAAACGGCACAAGCCCTTATCGATAAATTGTTCTTCAACGAAAAACGTTACGATTTGGGTGAAGTCGGTAGATTCAGAATGAATGATAAACTCGGTTTGGATATTCCACTCGATGTACGTGTGCTTACGGTTGAAGACATCGTAACCATAATGAAAAATATCATCTATCTTAAAAACGGAAATGTGAATGTTGACGACATAGACCATTTGGGAAACAGAAGGGTTAGAACGGTTGGCGAACAATTAATGCAGCAATTTAACGTCGGGTTGGCACGCATGGCAAGAACCATAAAAGAACGGATGAATATGCGCGATACCGACAATATGCAACCGCAAGATTTGGTGAATGCAAGAACTTTGAGCAGTGTGATAAATGCTTTCTTCGGAACAAACCAACTTTCCCAATTTATGGATCAAACCAATCCTTTGGCCGAACTTACGCATAAGCGCAGGGTTTCTGCACTAGGTCCGGGCGGACTAACCCGCGAACGTGCAGGATTTGAAGTTCGCGACGTGCACCATTCCCATTACGGTCGCCTGTGCCCCATCGAAACACCCGAAGGTCCCAACATCGGTTTGATTTCCTCACTTACAATCTATGCAAAAGTAAACAATTACGGCTTTTTGGAAACCCCTTACAGAAAAGTTAAAAACGGACGCGTAACGAAAGAAGTGGAATATTTGAGTGCAGATCAAGAAGACGAATATACAATTGCACAAGCTAATGCTCCGGTAAACGAAAAGGGAGAATTCTTGAATGAACGGGTCAAATGCCGTCATAAAGGTGAATTCCCGATAGTTCAACCCAAAGATATTCACTATATGGATGTTGCCCCCGCGCAGTTGGTTAGTGCCGCCGCATCGTTAATTCCGTTCCTCGAACATGACGACGCAAACAGGGCTTTGATGGGTTCGAACATGCAACGGCAAGCGGTACCTTTGTTGGTTACCGAAGCCCCGATAGTCGGAACGGGAATGGAAGGAAAAGTCGCGCACGATTCCCGCTCGGTACTGCTGGCTGAAGACAACGGTGTAATTGAATATGTTGATGCACAGAAAATTATTGTTAAATACGATTTTGATCCGAACAGTGAAGAAGCTTTAACTTCGTTCGATGATGAAAGGCGTGTTACTTATAATCTGATTAAATTCTCGGGAACCAACCAGGAAACTTGTTTTAATCAAAAACCGATTGTTAAAGTAGGACAAAAAGTTAAAAAAGGCGATGTACTTGCCGACGGTCCTGCAATCGATCATGGTGAACTGGCGCTCGGTAAAAATATTTCCGTTGCTTTCATGCCGTGGAACGGTTATAATTTTGAGGATGCGATAATTATAAGTGAAAGAATTGTTGCCGAAGATGTTTATACTTCAATTCATATTGAAGAATTTGAATTGCAAGTAAGGGAAACAAAACGCGGCGCCGAAGAATTGACACGCGACATTCCGAATGTAAGTGAAGAAGCTACCAAAAACCTTGACGAACACGGAATTATCAGAGAAGGTGCCGAAGTAAAAGAAGGCGATATACTGATTGGTAAAATTACACCCAAAGGTGAAAGCGATCCCACGCCCGAGGAAAAATTACTGAAAGCTATTTT
>JALSTB010000028.1 GCA_026983955.1 Melioribacteraceae bacterium | reverse complement strand
AAATCCGGAAAGTGAAACGGACGCCCGCTTGCGTGGGAATGAAGAAGAATATCTTCCAAACATTCTTTTTAAAAGAATTGTCATACAATAAATTTGAATAAAATATCCAAAGGGACAATTGCTCAATAAACCGGTGTACTTCTTTGGCTTAATCTGAGCAAATCTGTGGTTAAAAAGAAATCTCACAAATACAGGTTACAATAACCGGTGATAGGTTTACATTAAAGATATGGCAGACCGGTGGAATTTGGAATTAGCCTTCAAAACCAAACGGGCACAACCCCTTCTCCCCTGTACAAGTACTAAAATGAGCTCGAACCGGGATGGTACTTTGTTCTAAAACTACATGCTGCACCACAATGCTAATGCCTTTTGCTCCGGTCACTGAGATGGTCATATTAGTACCAAGTACAAGTTTCCGGGATTATGATTTAAAAGTTAATCTAAAGGAATTTGTTTTTTTATTAAGACGGGAATAAAAAAGAACAACCGCAGCCGGGAAATATAAATGAAAAAAAATAACGGAATGAGACCATCTTGCGGAAAATTATATTCATAATGCAAGGCGTTGGAAAGTTGTTTTTCTGTAAACTTTGGATAAGGTGCGAGAGAACGACATTGATAATTTATACCGAATGATTCACCAAGCAATAAACAAATAGTCATTCAGTTGGTTAATGAGAAAGAGGGTAAAGTCATTAAAAAACTTTTACTCGTTACGCAACTAATGTACAACGCAAAAGACTGATTCGGGAATGCTCTTTACGATATTTAAAAGAACATTTATACACAAATGGGAAAGGAAAAAACCCATAGCTGAAAAAAATGTTATTAAACTTCAGAAAGAATATGGTAAGCCTCACAAATAGTTTTTAGAAGGTAATTTACGAAGAAGATTTGTTAAGCCCGCTCAATTCGAGTATTGTACCGCCTGTAACAAATTCGAGAACCAATTTGCGAACAAATTCCTTGTCAAGATTCTCCAAGCCTCCAAGTAACTTAATCCGCTCTCTAAGGTTATCATTAAATGCCATTTGGCAACCTTTGTTTGCAAGCTCTTCTATTTTTTCGGGGGGAAGCCCTAATTCTATTGACTCTTCTTCAAATATTTCATTTAATTTGTCAGACATTATTAATCCTAAAATTAATAATTTAAATAAATACAAAAGTAATGTAAATAATTTATTTAAAAGTCGCAAACAAAAGCTTAACGCATTATTACTAAAAAGTGCCAAGATTGAATTTTCGATAAAGAGTTTAATGTGTAACAGATAAAAAAAACCGGAAGTAATATTAAAAAACCGCTAAAGGGCAAACAAAACAATTTACGAATAGGAAACAACCGTGGATTTAATTACAGAACGGTGAAAGGATGTTAATAAATTAGTACCGGACAAGTGCCGGAAACTGACAAAGAAAAGAAACTGTGGAAGGTGGCAAAACAAGGCTAAACCAATACAAAGATGCCAAAAATGACTATATTGATAAGGATAATAATATATTTCAAAATATAACTAAAAATAATTATACATTATAATAATGAACAATTGCCAAATCCACATTCGAAACATTTGAAACACCGGTTGGTAATGTATTTGAAAACACCTCAGTACTTCATATTATTTTTATTTTAACATTACAAATTTATAATATATTTATTAATACTAAAATTATAGGAATTATATTATAGTCATAAATGAGGGTAAAGCCACAATTCTTCCGCCTTTGGTGGATAATCCGGTTAGTAAAAAATCTTACAGCAGCAATTGATGAAGCAGAAGGTCTCAATTCTAATACCTGTCCGCCGGAGGCTCCGCCGTAGGCTCCGCCGGAGGCGGATAGTCCGGTTAGCACAAATAACTTGGGTGGAAAAACAATACAAAGCAAAATGAAAATTATATTGAAGATCTAAGCAAGCACTAACCCGTCTTCCCGATACAAGTACTAAAACGCGTTCGAATCGGGATGGCGCATTGTTCCAAAACGACTGGATGCGCCACAATTCTTCCACCTTTGGTGGATAATCCGGTTAGTAAAAAATCTTACGGCAGCAATTGATGAAGCAAAAGGTCTCAATTCTAATATAGTCCGATTAGTACCAGCAGCAGAACAATTAAAAGCGTTAGGATATTTCCTGTCTCAATTCTAATATAGTCCGATTAGTACTGGAATTAATAATTCCAGGGCAGAAACCCATTATATGTCTCAATTCTAATATAGTCCGATTAGTACGAGGAAGCTTTTTTGAATTATAGGCGTCTTACATCGTCTCAATTCTAATATAGTCCGATTAGTACTGAAACCCCATCCTCATAAAAAAGGTGAAGTTATTCTGTCTCAATTCTAATATAGTCCGATTAGTACGAGAAACGGACTTGTCCTTTTAGTGGACACTGAAAAATGTCTCAATTCTAATATAGTCCGATTAGTACAAAATAGGAGGAAAAAATGAAAAAATCTTTCTTATGTCTCAATTCTAATATAGTCCGATTAGTACAGCTAAAAATAAGCAAAAAACGCAACTTTTGCAAGAAAATAGCTCAAAAACGCAATTTTGTCGATCGACCAAAAATTCGGGGTTTTAAAAACAAAAAGTGCGAAAACGGGCTAAAAACGCAACTTTAGTTAAAGTTTTAAGCAAAAAAAAGGGGATCGACGAACTGAAAAAAAATCGTGCCAAAACGGTTTTTAAGTGAGTTGAGCAGTAGAATTTTATAAATTTAAAATGAAAAGCGCCGGTTTATGCCGGCGCCAAAAGGAGGGAACAAAGAAATGAAAAGACGATTAAATGAAATTCGTTATTTCGTTTTTTTCGACACCAAGTATTTTCTTTTGAAGTACTTCTTTGTTGCGCATTACGTAAAAAATTACCGAGTCTTCTTTCTTGTTCATCACTGAAAGCAGCTCGCTTTTAATTGCGAGGAATTGACTTTTTGTCATCTCCCCTTCGAAAACCGAACGTTGAACCCAATACAAATACTTTCTGCAGATTTTTAGTATTTTGGGTAACCGTTTGACATCTGCTATGTCGTAAACTAAAATGTAGTACATTTTACGTAATTTTTTGTGATCGGATACCAATTCTCTAATGATTACAGGCATGCTTTTCTACCATCGTGTTTTGTAGGCTTTGTATTCGCTTTCGTTGTTTAAGCATGATACAAGTTTGTAACATTCCTCCCTTACAACCCGTTTGTACGTTACTTTTTTATTTTTGCCTTCCATTTTGAATTTCGTGTGCATTTTGATTTCAAATTCCTGGGTATATTTTTTCTTGGCTTCTTTTTTAATGTAACAAACTCCGTTTCTAACGAAAGCATCGTTCTCGGAAATAATATTCTTGTTTATTACTTTGAAAATTATTCTATCCGTCAGCAACGGTTTGAAAATATCGGCGATATCGTAAACAAGACTCAGCTTGCCGTCGCCCGGTTCGTGGATAAACCCAACCTCGGGGTAAAGACGCGAGTGGTAGATTTCATTTAAACACAAACCGTAAACAATGGCATTGCCGTATGAGATAAGCGAATTAATCAAATCGGGCGACGGGTTTTTAATCCGCTTGTAGAAGTTAACAGGATAATTGAAAATATTTCGCCAGGATTCGTAATAAGCTCTTCTTATCGAACCTTCTATTCCCCGGAGTTCATCAACGGTATCGCAATGCTTTATGTCTTTTCTGTATTCTTCCATATATTCAATCACATCCGAAAGTTCACAGCCGCGATTGTCGTGATATTTTAAATTGGCAATCATGTTATGAGCCGAAGCGTCAATCATTTCTTTAGCTATTGTTAAGCGAAGCTCATAATCTTTGTATGCGGCGGATTGTTTCAACAAAATGGAACCGGAATATTGCCGCTCCGCCGGAATGAACGAACCGCTGTAGTTACCGCGATAATTTACCACGTGAAGCGGGATGGAGTTTTGAGACAAGAAATACAAGAACCGCGAGTTGAAACGGACCGACCCAATCGCAGTAATCGAATCGACGTTTTCAACGGGTATGTATTTCTTGTCCCCGGCGGGTATCAGTTCTTCTTGCCCTACAAGGAAATCTTCCTTGTCTTCTTCTTCGAAGTATTTTTCCCCTTCTTCACCGTTCACAATGGTTTCAACGAATAACGTGTTAGCTTTTCTTTTAATTACCGAATCGGAGAAGAGATAGATTCTTTGTTTCATTGTTTTGTTTCCCCATTGTTTAATGTTTTTTTCCGGAATTCACTTACCCAGAATTTTATTTTTACAATGTTAATTTAAGTTGTTTTATTTTTAGTTAAAAGGATAGAAATATTTCGGAAATGTTTCTTTGGATGATTAATTCCTTTGGGAGAAGATTAAAATTTAATTGCGGCTAAAGCCGGGTAATTGGATTGTCTTTGTTTTTTCCCCGTGCTAAAGCACGGGGTTAGTAAATATTATTGAAAATTTTTCTTTATCATTAATCCCCCGGTTTGGCTGGCATTATTAATTCTTGGTGTTGAAGCCCGGGGTTAATAATATTATTGAAATAAATTTTATTATTTAATCCGGATTTTATTCTCGAGCTTTAATTTTCCCCTTAATTGCCACGACTTAATTGCCACGACTTAATTGCCACGACTTAATTGCCACGACCTTCAGGTCGTGGAATATAAATTATATTTTAAAGGATTATCTAAATTATTAACCGGTTTTAACCGGAATTTCTTCCCAATCCAT
>JALSTB010000027.1 GCA_026983955.1 Melioribacteraceae bacterium | reverse complement strand
AACGGCGGAACCGCTTTAATCGGAAAAAACATAACGGTTATGGGCTCAATTTACTCGAAAGAGCAAACAAAAGTAAAGATGTTTTTCAGACCAAATGGAAACGGTTCATACGATTTTGTTTATCTCGATCAATTCAGTATGAATACCGGAACGGTGCACACTACACATTTCGGTTATATTCCGCTTGAGAAAGTTCAGCTGAATACAACATATCAAGTTTATTTTGAAGCGGAAAATTTGGCGGGATTGAAAACCGTGATTGATAATAACGGCAACCCATTTGAATTTGAATTAAACGATATGGTAAATCTTCGCAGTTTTACGGAAAAAAAATATACTTTACCGCCCGGAAGAATTTTTGATGCTCCCGTAAAATTATCATCTGATAAAACATCTTATGTGTTACTAAATCCGGAAAATAACTCGGGTACAATGCAAATTTACAAGTTTTCGCAGGATAATTTTGTACTGGTTGATTCGTTGGATAATCGAATTCCCAAAGCTGCGGGCGATTTTAACGGGAACGGCAAAACGGACTTATTGAGTTTGTTTTTAAGAAACGGATACATTGATGAACAAAAGGAGCAAGGTGCTCCGTCGTTTACAACAATATTTGCTGATTCAACGGGAAATTTTTGGCCATCGATTGCAGAAGATTTGGATGCCGACGGTAAAACCGAAATCATTTCGTTTTCCGATTCCACTTTTTCCATCTATGAAATTCAGAACGATTTGTCATTAATTCCGGAAGAAGAATTCGGTTTGCCGGATGAAACTGAAAACGGATATCTCGGTGCTCCCAATGTTGCCGTATGCGATTTGAACGGAGACGGTAAAAATGAAATCTGGTTTCTGACAAGTAAAGGCGTATTGAACGGATATCAAATAAATGGAAAAAATTCCTACGCATTTTTTCAACGTATAAATTTGGGTTTGGACGGCTCAAGGAATATAATTTCTTCAGGTGATTATGACGGGGACGGTTGGGTTGAAATTGCGGTTTTGCTAAAATCCGTTCAAAATAACGATATTGCACCTTTTTATCTGTTAATTGTATTCAATTTGCAAAATAATCAATTGAATTTGTTAACCACAATAGCTTTTGTTGATGCCGGCTCGGAAATAAGTTCCGGTTTTACCCGAAAGAAATATTCTATCAAATTTTCAGATGTTAATAACGACGGCAAACAAGAATTGATGGTTAATACCTTCCCTTATTTCTATGTATTCGAAAGGGAGCAAGATAACGATATTCTCCTTTTTTACACGGATAAAATAAACACCACCAACATATTTTCGGGGGATTTGGATGGCGACGGAGCACGTGAAATAGGGGTTAATTCGGTTAACAAAGTAGAATTTTTTGAAATATCGGATAACAATTTGCCTGAAATACCCAAGATTACAGATTTTTACAGTCCTGATAGCAATAAAGCCTATATTTCTTGGAAGGGAAACTCTGGTAAATATATAATTTACAAAGGGTTAACAGATTCCTCTTTAAGTATTTTCGATACTTTAGCTCAAAATTTTTTGATTGATACGGTAATTCCAGGCACATTTACATATTATGCAGTACAGTCGCTTGAAAATGGGAGCACATCAACTCTAAGTGATTTAATTTCAATATATTCGCACGCTCCCGCCAAACTATCGGATGCAATGGCGGTAAGTGGGAATTCTTTATTGGTAAAGTTTACCGAAAAAGTAAAGAACAATTTAAGTGTACCGGATTTATTTTATATTAATAACAGTATTCTCCCTTCAAGCATAATTGCCGCATCGCAATATTCATATTTATTGAAATTCGAAGGAAATTTACCTCCAGGGAGCAATGTTTTACATTTCAAAGAATTCAGGGACTATTACAATGCTCCGGTTAAAGCCGATTCTTTTTCTTTTACGGTCGACCTGAATGGTTTTGAAGAAAAATTGTTTGTTGAAAACTTCAAACTAACAAAAGAGAATACACTCGAGTTAAAATTCAATTTGCCTGTTGATTCAAAAAGTGCGAAAAAGAAAGAAAATTATAGTTTTACTCCCGAAAACGGAATTAACGGAATCAAATTAAATAATGGTAATAAATCGGTTATTTTGAATACAAAATATCCTTTGAAGTCAATTGGTAAAGAATACACATTGAGAATAAGAAATATAAAATCATCTGTGGAAACCGGAAATATTCAAATTTCGGATGAAGCCGGGAGCATCATTGTTCTGTCATCATTTGAAGATGATTTGTCCGGTGTATATACTTACCCGAATCCGGTTAATCTTTCTGAAGTTTCTTCTGTTATGTTTGCAAAGTTAACAAGATTTGCCGAAATTACGATTTTTAGTATAGACGGGAAAAAAATAGTAAAACTCAATGAAAATGATGGTAATGGTGGGCTTGAATGGAATCTACGTGATGAAAACGGGAGCAAGATTAATTCGGGGATATATATTTATATCGTCAAGGCTCTTGATGAAGAGAACAACGAGATTGATAAAAAATTAGGGAAAATCGCTGTTATCAAATGAAAATAGGTAAATTCAACACAGTTTCCAACTACATAAGTTTGTTCAGATTGCTCCTTAGCATTCCGGTTTATTTTTTACTGGACGGGATGCACGAATCGGAGCATTACAGAACAGTCTTGATTATTTTATTATGGATTGCTTATTTCAGTGATATTGCCGACGGTTATTTTGCGAGAAAATTCAACCAAATATCTGAGTGGGGGAAAATCATTGATCCTCTCGCAGATAAAGTGCTTGTGGTTATTATCGTCGTCAAACTTTACCTGTTATCGGAAATTCCGGACTATTACTTTTGGATTATCGTGCTCCGGGATGTTGTCATATTCACCGGAGGTATTTTCGTAAGTAAAAAACTCGGCAAGGTTTTACCCTCGGATTATGTAGGTAAAGTTACTGTGGCAACGATTGCACTTTTCATAATGATTGTTATTTCAAATATTTCACCTTCGTTTTGGTTATATCAAGTGTTGCTTTACGCCAGTATTATTCTTAGTTTTGCGTCCGTTATAAATTACGGATTGAGAGCTTATAAAATAATTAGAGCGGAAATAAAATGAAATTTTTCAAAAATCTGAATTTCGATAAATTAAAAAACGGGCTAAATAAAACACGGAACAAAATTGTTACGAGCATAAAAGAAACAGTCAGTGGAAAAGCAGTTATTGATGATGATGTTTTGGATGAGATAGAAGAGATTTTAATTACGAGTGACATCGGGGTTGATGTTGCCGAAAATATCATTGAGGAAGCCCGTAAAAGATTAAAAAGTGAAAAAGACAGAAGTCAAGTTAACATAATCGAAATAATAAAGAAAGAGCTCACCGGAATTTTGGAGAAATACGATTCCGGTAAATCCGAAGCGGAAGAAATTGAAAACTACAAACCTTACGTTATTTTGATTGTGGGTGTAAACGGAGCCGGCAAAACAACCACTATCGGTAAACTTGCCTACAATTTTAAAAGAAGCGGATTGGAAGTAATGATCGGTTCAGCCGATACTTTCAGAGCAGCGGCAAACGAACAATTGGAAGTTTGGGCGGAACGTGCCGGTGTTCGGATAATTCAAAAAGAACCGGGTAGCGACCCTTCTTCGGTGGTTTTCGATACGCTAACACAAGCCAAAAAGCATAATGTCGATGTTGTTTTAATCGACACTGCCGGTAGATTGCATACTAAAACGAACTTAATGGAAGAACTCGGCAAAATAAAACGGGTGATGAGCAAAGTTATAGATTACGCACCGAACGAAATTTATCTGGTTGTTGACGGCAATACCGGACAAAATGCATTGATTCAAGCTAATGAGTTTTCCAAGTACACCGATTTAACCGGATTGATCATCACAAAATTGGATGGTACGGCAAAAGGCGGTGTGGTTTTTCAGATAATTAACGAGCATAAAATTCCCATAAAATACATCGGCGTGGGCGAGGGGATTGACGACTTGCAAACTTTTGATGCCAACCAATTTGTAAGTGCACTTTTCGAAGATAATTGATTTCCTTCCGGAATTTTTAGTATATTTTACCTGTTTCCCGCAAACCTTAAAATAAATTGTTATAATTAAAAATATTATAATTAAAAGTATTTGCAAAAATATTGGGTTTTAGAAAAGAGAGGAAAATACATTGTGACGGAAGGGGAGTAAGCGTTACTAAAAACCCCTAACCCACTCATCAGAATCAGGATTTTAAGGATTAAAGGATTATCAGGATTTGAAGATTAGAATATTATAAGGATTTTTGATATTTTGAGATTGGATGGGATTACATAATTGAGTTTTGAAAGAGAGGAAGAACACTATTTATTATGACGGAATAAATGTGGGTACACGCAACGGATTTTGTAGAGGAACAAGTAAATCCAAGAATCAAGAAAATCATGAGTTTGACGATTGGTAATTTACCGGAATTTCAAAGAGCGAATTATTACTTGACTTTATAATTAAGCAATACCAATTACAAAATGTTTTAAAAGACTAAAATTTATTTTAAACTTTATCGGTGTCATCAACATTGGCAGAAACATTAATAATTATTAATCCGAAAGCAGGAAAGGGAAACGGAGGGAAATCCGTTCCAGTAATTAAAAATCACATCCGGGAAAATAATTTGGATGCAAAAATTATTGTTACCGGTCGTCCGCATCATGCCACGGAAATTGTTAAAGAAAATCAATTAAAATTCAAAAAAATTGTTGGTGTTGGAGGTGATGGAACACTTAACGAAATTATCAACGGAATTAATTTCGACTTAGTTAATAAACCCGTGCTTGGTGTAATACCAATCGGCAGCGGAAATGATTTTGCCAGAATGTTGAATTTGAGCAAGGATATTAACCGGAATCTCAAATTGGTTTTCGATCATGCTCCCGTTAAAACCATTGACGTCGGAAGCATAAAATTCACCGAACATAATACAACCGGAACAAAAACTCATAAATTCCTGAACGGATTGGGAATTGGGTTTGATGCATACGTTGCATATATAAACCAACATTCGAAGCAATTCAGCGGATTGATTTCTTATGTTTTTGCAGTAGTTAAAGCTTTAATTAATGTAAAAGATATGCCGGTTAGAATTAAATTGGGTAATTCCATAATTTTGGGAAACAAATTATTAGTAGCGATTGGCAACGGAAAAACACACGGTGGCGGTTTTTATTTGAATCCCGGTGCTGAAATTGACGATAATCAATTGGATTTAACCGTTATAGAAAAGCTAACCAAATTACAAATTATGCAAAAATTACCTTTGGCGTTGTTTAATAAATTAGAAACTGCGAAAGAAGTTTCAATGTATAAATTTAATGAGATAGATATTACGATTGAAAAGCCTTATTATGTTCATGCCGATGGTGAAATTATTTCCGATAAGATATCGTCGGTCAATGTTACATGTTTGAAAAATGCAATTGATGTAATTGGCAATCACAAATAAAATGTTAATGAGAAAACCGAAATACCGCCGTTTCGAATATCAACCGAGATATTACAATCCGGATAAAGACGAACGTGAAAAGCGGAAAAAAAAATTGAAATTCCGTTACCAAAGAAGAACAAAACCGCGACGGACCAACCAATTGATTTATTTGTTTATCTTTTTATTTGCTTTATACATTTATTTAAAATTAAGCGGATATTTGTAGAAAGGGAAATTTTTAGTTTACATAATATACATTATGGGACAAATATCGCTTTCCTTGAATTTCACAAAAATCTTCACGTGTCACGTAAATTTTATTTGTTTCTTCGACTACCGGATTTCATAAATATTGAATTCCGGAAAGTTGGTAGAAAATATAAAATTATTTGAAAAGAACAAGAAATTCATTTAGTGAAAAAATCCGTAGTATTAATAAGTGAACCCGGATAACGTTTATAAATTCTTAAATCTTTTTATTGCATCATTTGAGCCGAAGACCACGAGCGAATCGCCGTCTTGTATTTTATAATTCGGATCCGGTGCAATAATTTCCGGCTCGCCGGCAGGTTGTGAATTTACTTTTTTAATCATTAATACTTCAAGTCCGTATTGATTGCGCAATTTGAGTTGTGCAAGGGTTTTACCGACAAATTCGGGTAATGCCGGTTTTTCTATTATTGAATAGCCGTCGGTTACGGTAGTTTCTTTATTACTGTCGATTATTTGCAATTGCCTTGCCATTCCTTCGGCAAGATTGAACTTCAAAGTTTCCTTGTTATAAGCTTTTATAATCGCTTGTCTTGAAATGCTTCCCAAAATTTTAGATTTATCCGATCGAGAAATGACCGGGAACTCTTCCACGTTTTCCATATCAAAATAATTCAGTACTTTATCTAAAGTGTCATCGGGATAAACATAACGTACATTCGGATTGGCAATGTCGTCGGCAATAAGTACTTCACGCAAAGTTTCATATTCGGAAATAATCGGTCTCAATTCCCTTTCGGTTATTTGTCCGGTTATCTTGCCGTTTCTATCTGTTACGTAAAACACGGTATGTTTGTTTTCAATTAATCTGGATACAATTTGGGATAGCGGAGCATTACCGGGAATTATAACTATATCTTTTTGCATAATATCTTTAACTTTCAAGTGTGCAAGGAGATTGATTTCCCTGCCCGATTTTAATTTTAATCCCAATTGCTCCAAATGTTTAAGATGTACGGAGCCTTTCATTACCAACTGAACAATTGTGGTGCTGATTATTACGGAAAGCATCAACGGTAGAATGATAGTGTAATCGCGAGTCATTTCGAATATTATCATGATTGAAGAAATCGGAATGGAATTGATTCCGCCTAAAAGAGCTCCCATTGCCACGAGGACAAAAAGCGTTGTATCCAAACCCAAATTAAAATAAGAATTAAATGCCACAGCGAAAAGGTAACCGATGCTTGCTCCCATAAATAAGGACGGAGCAAACAATCCACCGAATCCACCGGAGTGTAAAATTAACGGAACTAAAACGAATTTGAGAATTAAGAGAACCGCCACCACTTTCCAAGTAAGGCTTTGAGCTAAAATTTTATTTATAGCTGCATAACCGATTCCGAAAATATCGGAGAAAAAATAGCCCGCTGTTCCTACTATTGCGCCAACAAAAACCATAACCAGCCATTGAGGAATTTTATTGAGCACTTTCCTTTTGAAAAATCTCTCAAGATTAATCGAATATTTTATGTAAAGTACGGAAATAAGTCCTGCCACAATACCCATCAAGAAAAAGTATATTAAGTGGTTATAGTTGGAGAAAGATTCGTGATTAAAAATAAAAGTAGGTTGATTTCCCAGGAAAATCCTTGAAATTACACTTGCGGTAACTGAAGCCAAAATTAATGACGAGAAAGTTGGAGATTGGAAATCGTTCAACAAAATGATTTCGAGTGCAAAGAAAACACCGCCCAGCGGAGTATTGAAAACGGCTGCTATTGCAGCACCGGCGCCGGCTGTTGTAAACATTCTTCTTCTTTGTTCGGACAATCCGAATAGTACACCGATTTTACTTGCCACTCCCCCGCCGATTTGTGCAGCGGGTCCTTCAGGTCCAACCGTACCACCCGAACCGATACAAACTGCGGGTGCAATAAAATGAAAAACGGTTGTCTTAAAAGGAATGTAACCGTTTCTTAATGCTACGGCTTTTATTACGTCGTACACTCCTTTTTGTTTTGCCGTATCGGGCGAGGTTTTTATCATTAGAGCTTGAATCAACATTCCTATTACCGGAATAAGAATTACAGCTCCACTGCCAATAACAAGCAGATAGTTTAGGCTATAATTGAAAAACAATTCGGTAAAAAAATCGATGGATTCATGGAATAAAACCGCTGCTATCCCTGCCGCCGCGCCAATTATGATTGCGAAAATACTGAAAAATGTGTATTCCGGAAGGTTCAGCCGTTGGAAATATGACTGAATGGAAATTTTCAGGTTGATAAAAATTTTTGATACTTTATTTTGACGTAAATAATTAACCATAACAAATAAAATAAAACGCCATCGCAGAATTATCGGTTCCGGATGACGTTTTGTTGAATTACCGTTTTACTCGTATTTGAAAAAACCTTCTTTGGTTTTACGGCCTAACTTATTTGCTGCGACCATCTTTTTTAATAACGGGCAAGGTCTGTATTTCGGATCGTTGAATCCTTCATACAACACTTCCATAATTGCCAGACAAACATCCAGACCAATAAAATCGGCTAAAGTTAAAGGGCCCATCGGATGAGCCATACCAAGTTTCATTACCGTATCGATATCTTCTGCCGATGCAACGCCTTCGTAAAGTGCGAAAATTGCTTCGTTAATCATCGGCATTAAAATTCTGTTGGAAATAAAACCCGGATAATCATTTACCTCTACGGGAGTTTTGCCCAATTGAACAGAGAGATTTTTTATGATTTCAAAAGTTTCGTCACTCGTTGAATATCCCCGAATAATTTCAACCAATTTCATAACCGGCACAGGATTCATGAAATGCATACCGATAAATTTATCGGGTCTTGCAACCGCCGAAAGTTCCGTTATTGATATAGAAGAAGTATTACTGGCAAATATTGAACCGGCTTTAACTGTTTTCTCTAATTGCTTGAAAAGACTAAGTTTAGCATCTTTATTTTCAACAATAGCTTCAACTACCAAGTCGGTGCCGGCAGAGACATTTTCCGTACCTACAACGGCATTAATTCTCTTGAGCGTAGCGTCTTTGTCTTCTTCATTGATTGTCCCCTTTTTGATTTGCCTGTCCAAGTTCTTCGATATAGTTGCCAAACCCCTTTGAATAAACTCTTCTTTTACATCCACCAAATCAACGTTAAATCCGTTTTGTGCAAAAACATGAGCAATGCCGTTTCCCATTGTTCCTGCACCGATAACCGTTACATGTTTAATTTCCATAATAATCCCCTTCTACTTTTTATAATTCTTAACAATTACGGAAACTGCTTCACCACCACCGATGCATAGGGAAGCCAGCCCGTATTTCAAATCCCTTTTCAATAATTCGTGAATTAATGTTACAAAAATTCGTGCTCCGCTTGCTCCAATTGGGTGTCCGAGTGCAATTGCTCCGCCGTTCACGTTAACTTTGGAAGCATCCAAATTCAATAATTTGTTAACTGCCAATGAAACAACTGCGAAAGCTTCGTTAATTTCGTATAGATCGATATCGTCTGTAGTCATTCCTGCTCTTTTCAACACTTTTGTAATCGAATCAGCCGGTGCCGTGGGAAATTTAATCGGGTCTTTTGCCGCAGCAGATTGTGCAACGATTTCAACCAATGGCGTAAATCCAAGGTCAATTGCCGTTTGTTCTTCCATTACCAAAAGGGCGGCTGCACCGTCGTTTATTTTCGATGCATTTGCCGCTGTAATGATTCCATCCTTATCAAATGCCGGGCGCAATTTAGGAATTTTATCGAACTTAACATTCCCTGGTTCTTCGTCTTTGTCAACGAGAATTTCCTCTTTCCTCAGTTTGACCGGAACCTTAACTATTTCATCATCAAATTTCCCTTCTTTTTGAGCTTTCAATGCTCTATTGTAAGATTCAATTGCGAATGCATCAACTTCTTCACGCGTAAAGTTCATATCTTTTGCACAAGATTCGGCGCAATTTCCCATGTGAATATTGTTATAAACATCCCAAAGTCCGTCGTGAACCATGGAATCGATTAATTCACCGTTGCCCAGCCTGTAACCGCTTCTGGCTTTTGTCAACAGGTAAGGTGCTTGCGACATATTTTCTTGTCCGCCGGCAATTATTACATCGGCATCACCGCATCTTATAGCTTGGTCGGCTAACATAACGGCTTTCAAACCGCTACCGCAAACTTTATTGATTGTCATGCATTCCGTTTTTGTAGGCAAGCCTGCAAAAATTGCGGCTTGGCGGGCGGGAGCTTGACCTACGCCGGCAGTCAGTACGTTTCCCATTATCACTTCCTGAACTTTGCCGGGCTCAAGTTTTGTTTCCTCAATTATTGATTTGATTACAATGCTTCCCAATTCCGGTGCACTGACGGAGGACAATTTCCCCATAAAAGAACCGATAGGTGTTCTTTTAGCTGCTACTATAACAGATTTTCTCATAACTTCTCCGGTAAGAATATATAAAATTAAATTTTGTTTTTGTAAAGATAGATATTTGCAATGTTGTAATGAAGAAAAAAGATTTGTACACGGACGGAAACATCAATTTTTTCATTTCATTCAAGTTCAAATGCCAGGCAACATTTGAGTTTGCCGCAAGGTCCGCTTAATTTTGAAAGGTTCATTGATATATTTTGTTCGCTTGCAATGTCGGTTGTTATCCGTTTGAAATGGTTAAGGAAAGTGGTACAGCAAAATTCCCTTCCGCACGTTCCCACACCGCCAACAAGTTTAGCTTCGTCTCTTACACCAATTTGCCTCAATTCAATTCTTGTTTTGTAAATACCGGCAAGTCTTTTTGCCAGTTCCCTGAAATCGACGCGCCCGTCTGCGGTATAAAAAAAGAAGAGTTTTTTTCTATCGAACTGATAATGTATTCCAACCAATTTCATATCCAAATTCAATTCTCCGGTAAGCCTTTCGAAAGTGTCTTTGGCATTTGAAATATCGTTCAGGTTTTTATTTAACTTTGAGATGTCTTCTTCATTAGCAAGTCTTATTACCTCGGGAAGTTCTTCGCCGTAAAGCCCGAAAATCTGCCGGCGGATTTGTACCATTTTACCTGCATAAGTCACTTTTGCAATATCGGTAAAATCACCGTTCTTAATAACGATTTTGTCATTTTCCTTTAATTCAAGATTATTCGAATTCAAACAAAAATTTTGTCCCAAAAGGCTCGGACAATCAACCTCAACTATGTTTCTCTCATCAACGGGTGTGTTGATTTCATTGTCTATATTGCAATGAATGCAATTATCTTCATTAGAGATGGTTTCTACGATGAATTCTTTGTAATGTTGTTTATGCGATTCGGGTATAACGAAATGATTATCCTTTGAAGTAACGTTATTTTCCCCCTTTCCGGCATCTATATTCATACAAACTACCCTTTTGTCAATGAAGCTAACTTAAATATAGTATTCATAATAATTATATTCAAGCTAACATTGTTATAAATTAAAGAAGAGAGCCAATCCAAATAGCTTTGTGTTTCTTGAATGTTTACGTTATTAAATTTATTGTTAAATTTTACGAACGTTTCCTTGTAGTCGTTGAAGTAATATTTTTCGAAACCGGCTTTGTTTTTTATTACATCATCAAGCCATTTCATTATAAGTTGCATTACGATGAAAAATTTCTCTTTCGAGTTTCCATCTATAATTTCGGTAAAAGTAGAAAAGGCTGTATTGTATTTATTCCCCAGCGAATATCTCAGAATTGTAATGGTTTTATCAAGTAAGTAATCGAATCGGTTTTCGAGAAGTTTTTGTGCAAAGGTAACGGAACCGTTTGCAAAATGAGAAACTTTTTTCACTTCATCCGGTTCGTAATTAAAATATTTAATTAAAATATTTTCAATTTCTAATGGTTTCAGCGGTTGAAATTCCAAGTTCCAACAGCGTGAGTGAATTGTTGGTAATAATTTGCTAACGTTATTCGTAATAAGAAAAAAAACAACTCCGGACGGAGGTTCTTCAAGACTTTTCAATAAAGCATTCTGCGCTTCAACGCTCATTAGATGGGCATCGGAAATAATAATTCCCCGGTAAGCAACATCATCGAAATTAAGTGATATTTTTTTCTTGATATCACGGATACTGCTGATTTTTATATTAAACCCGTCGTCAATCCGGATTTGATGATACGGATTATCAATTTTCTTTCTTATTTCTTCGTGAATGAGCGAAATTGTATCTTCGCTTAATTTTTCGGTGGGACCGCTATCGTTTGTCTCCCCTTTCCCGCGCGGCAGAGGAATAACAAATTGCACGTACGGTTCCATTAATTTTTCAATATTATGATCGACGGCGGGTGTTTTCTTTGAATTTAAAAGTTTTAAAAAATTAATTGCGGTAAGATGTTTTCCGGTTCCGGCCGGACCGTAAAATAAAAAAGCGTTTGGTATTCTTTCGGAAGAGTAAATTTTTTTGAGAATATCGATTTGACGACCTTGACCGGTGATTTCGAATTCTGCCAAGTTCATCGAAATCAGCTGTATTCGTCGTCGTCAAAATAAAAGAAATCTTCATCCGTCGGATAGTCCGGCCATAAATCTTCAATACCTTCGTAAATAATTTCGTCGGTATCTTCAAGTTCTTTTAGATTTTCGAGCAACTCCAACGGAGCGCCGATTCTATCTACATATTCGATTAATTCGTCTCTAGTAGCCGGCCAAGGTGCGTCAATTAAATATGATGCCAGTTCTACCGTCCAAATCATATTAATTATCCCCCGTTGTGTTTTTGTTAGCTACAATATCAAAAATTTTGATATTATCAAACATAAAGTTTTTGGGATTTAATGCAATTCCGTTATGTCTTACTTCGTAATGTAAATGCGGTCCGGTTGTTAATCTACCCGAATTCCCCGATAATGCAATAACATCACCTCTTTTAACTCTTTGCCCTTTTTTAACAAGTATTTTCGATAAATGTGCATATCTTGTTAGGTAACCGAAACCGTGATCAATTTCCAAAACTCTTCCGTAGCCACTTTGATAACCTACCCGTACAACCTTACCGTTACCGGGAGCATAAACTTCTGTTCCTACATTTGCAATTATATCGAGACCGTTATGCATCTTCCTCACTTTTAAAATCGGGTGCATTCTTATGCCGAACCTGTCGCCTATTCTGCCTTCCATCGGTTGAATTGCTGGAATAGCTGCATAGAGCTTTTTGTTTTTCTCAAGTTGTCCGGAAATAGTTTTGTAATTGTTAAGTTCAAAATTAACTTTTGCCGAAATTACATTGGCGTAGTGAGAAAGTCCGGTTATCACTTCATTAACTTCATCGCTTGCAGTGGGAACAATATCAAAATCTTTTCCGCCACCAATACCAACTTCCCTTTCTTCATCGGTAATCGGTTCAAGATTAACAGCCAGTCTTAAATCGTTATCTGTTTTTGAAATCCGGTCTATTTTATCATTTAATTCGGCATATTGTTCCAATAAACTTTTTAATTTGGATTCCAGTTCACGGTTTTTAACACGCAGACTGACAACGTCGTTTTCGGGATTTAACAAGCCGTTAATAATGTAATAAGTGCCGAAAAGAATAAAGGCAATAATTACAGACAAAGTTCCAACGAGAAAAACAAATTTTTTGTAAAAATTGTTTATCTCTACGAACTGCAATTTCGATTTTGAAAAGTAGTATATTTTTTTCATAAGTCGCTGCGAAATTAATAAATCAGTGTATTTATGTCAAGTTATTTATTTAAAGGGTTAATCTCATTCGAAGTCGTGTTCGAAATAATCGACTACCCTGTTTGGCGGGGATTCTCCTTTTTGCAATCTTTCTTGCAATCTTTTTTTGAATTCAACTGCGGCGTCGTAACCGTAATGTTTGAGCAAATAATTCAAAGCAATAACTTCGGAAATTACGGTAATGTTTTTACCCGGCAAAATCGGTAATTTTATGTAAGGTATTTCAACGTCCAAAAGGCTTATAGTTTCGTTTTCCAAACCTGTTCTTGTATAATTCGATTTTTTATCCCATATTTCCAATTCAACTACAACTTCCAACCGTTTTTGATAGCGGATTGCCCTAATACCGAACATTTCTTTAACGTCAATCAACCCAATACCGCGAATTTCCATAAAATGTTTCACCAGTTGTGTGCCCGAACCGATAAGAATTCCTTCACCTTTTTTGGTGAAGAGAACAACATCATCGGCTACCAAACGGTGACCGCGTTCCAGTAAATCCAATGCCACTTCGCTTTTGCCTATACCCGATTTGCCGACAAACAAAATACCGACACCGTAAACATCGATGAATGAGCCGTGGATAGAAAAGCGGGGTGCAAACTGGTCGTCCAAAAAATCACTTATAAGATATGCCAGTTTTGTAGTAGTAAATTTGGTTAAGAAAATTGGGACTTTCTTTTTCGTTGCCATTTCAAGCAATTCTTTCGAGGGCTTGTTGTTATTCGTGATGATTATACATGGAATTTCAAACTGAAATATTCTACCGAGGGCTTCCGTTCTTTGTTTTTTAGTTAAACTCCGCAGGTAGCGTATTTCGGTGTTTCCGCAAACTTGGACACGTTTGTAAGAAAATAATTCCACAAACCCGGCCAAAGCCAAGCCGGGTCTGTGCAAATTTTGTTCGGTAATTTTTCTTTCCATGTCGGCGTTTTCATTTAGCAAGCGTAAGTTAAACCGCTCTTTTACCTGTTCGTACAAAAAGCCGACCGTAATGAATTTCTTTTTTACAATACTTCTTTTGTCAATTTTCATTGTTTGACTTTAGCCATTCTTTTTGTTTTGTGTTTGATGAGCTGTCGTTCAAGTTTACCGACTGCAGCGCTTAACGATTTTCTGAAATCGTCACTTGTTTCGCTTGCAGTTAATACTTTACCGGGAATTTGAAGCTGTATCTCAACGGTTTTGATACTATCCTTCGGATGCGTATAGCTGAGAATCACATTTGCATCGAGAATGTCGTCGTAAATTTTTTCGAGCGATTTTAATTCGCTTTTCACTTGATCTTTAAGTGATTCTTTTGCTCGAAATTTTCGGGATGTTATTTGTATGTTCATAACAGCTCCTTTATGATTTTGGGTGTGCTTGTTTATATGTTTTTTTTAAGCGTTCGATACTTACTTGCGTGTAAATTTGTGTTGTAGATAAATTTTCATGACCCAAGATTTCCTTCACCGCCATCAAATCCGCTCCCCTGTCCAACATGTGAGTTGCCGCGCTATGACGCAGAACGTGCGGACTTTTCTTTTCTATATCGGAAACAAGCGAGAGATATTTGTGGACTACTCTTCTTGCAAGACGCGGATAAATTCTTTTATTCTTCTTTGTAACTATTAGCGGTTCTGATGGCGACAAATTACCGCGTGAATTCAAATATTCATCTAATATTTTCATCGATTCAGTTCCGATGGGAACGTAACGGGTTTTGGAACCTTTTCCCGCAACTTTTAATATTTTCCTCCCCTTGTCGTAGTCGCCTACGTTTAAATTACAAAGCTCCGAAACCCTGAGTGCACAACCGTATAATAATTCGAAAATTACTTTTTCGTTAGTTTGATCTTTGTTCAACTCATCAATCTTTTCAAGAACTTTTAGATAGGAATCCAAATCTATCGTTTCGGGTAGCTTTCTTTTTGCTTTCGGATTGGAGATGTTTTTAAGCGGGTTTGCCGAAATTTTTTCGTTCCTGTGCAAGAAATTCATCAATCCTCTCAATGCCGAAAGTTTTCTGCCGATACTTGTTCTGCTTAAATTTTTTTTATTCAATTCGATCAAAAACAATCTTATTTTTTTCTCAGTAATTTGTACAACCGAATCGATATTAAGTTCACTGCAAAATCCGGCAAATTGTAATAGATCTTTTCGATAAGCCTCTAAAGTATTGCCGGAAACTCTTCGAAGTCCGGAAAGTTCTTCCAAATAAGATTGAATAGCCGAGTTGATAGAAAGGTCATTCATCAATTATATTATAATATTTCAAAATCATATATTCAAGTTATATTTGAAAAATTTCGAATTAATTTGACGGGGATTTCGATTTATCCGGTTCGGGTTTTTTCCAGCTAACGAAATCACAATCGGGGTATCTGCTGCAACCGTAAAACATTCTGCCGGATTTGGCGCGCCTCGGCACAACGTCCCCTTCACCACATTTGGGGCATTTGATGTTAAGTTTTATTTGTTCGGTATAATCGCAATCGGGGTAATTTTCGCAACCGATAAATTCTCCGAACTTCCCTTTTCTGAAAACCAGTTTCCCACCGCACTTCGGACAAGTTTCACCGGTATATTCGGGTCCGGAATTAACAGTTGATTTAAGTGATTTCACATGCTTGCAATCGGGATTTGTGCACGCGAGGTATTTACCGTATCTTCCTATTTTAATTTCCATTTCCGAACCGCATTTTTCACATATAATTTTTTCAAGGGAATTCTCAACACGTTCGAGCGATTTGGAAAATGGATTGTAAAAATCATTCATTGCTTTAAGATATTCTATTTCACCGGAAGCAATCAAATCGAGTTCCTCTTCCATTTGAGCGGTGAAATTAATATTCAAAATTTGGGGGAAGTTTTTAACCAAAACTTCGTTGACTTTTTTACCCAATTCCGTTGGAAAGAGTTTTCTGTCTTTTACAACAACGTAGTTTCTATCTTGAATGGTGCCGAGAATCAACGCATAAGTACTAGGCCGACCGATGCCTTTACTTTCCAGTTCTTTAATCAAAGTACTTTCCGTGTAGCGGGGTGGCGGTTTAGTAAAGTGTTGATTTTCAATCACGTTTTCCAAAGCAAGTTTTTGATTCTTTTCTAAACCCGGTGGAATTAATTTTGCTTCGTCTTTTTCTTCATCCCCGTTGTCATTGCTATTCCCGTTAATATTATAAATTTTCAGAAAACCGTCGAATTTAAGAACCGTGCCACTGTTCTTGAATATAAATTTATCTCCTTTAACGGTAACTGTTGTAATTTCTTGGATGGCAGGTTCCATTTGTGAAGCAATGAAACGGTTCCAAATCAATGTATAAAGTTTCAGTTGATCGGGGTTAAGAAAATCTTTAACGAATTCTGGTGTATATTTCAAGTTTGTCGGTCTTATTGCCTCATGAGCATCTTGAACGTTCTTCTTTTTATTTTCGTAACTTTTCGCTGATTTGGGTTTGTATTCTTTCCCGAATTTTTCTTCTATGAATGACCGGGCTTCCTCAACTATTCCTGCATTCAAACGTGTGGAATCTGTACGCATGTAGGAAATAAGACCGGTTGTTCCTTCGCTGCCCAAATCGACGCCTTCGTACAAACTTTGAGCAATTTGCATTGTTCTTCTCGGGCGGAATCTGAGTTCGCGTGAAGCAACAGCTTGGAGTGTACTTGTAATAAATGGCGGAGGCGGATTTTTTTTCTGTTCCCTTTTGGAAATTTCGGAGATAAAAAATTCGTCAACCTTCTTAATTCCGGCTGTTATTTCATCTGCTTTATCTTTGGTATCGATTGCGAAATTTTTCTTCAGAAATTCTTCCCAGTCCTCATCGGTCATCTCCGGCTTAGGTTTTATCTTAAGTTGTTTGCCTTCAATTTCGTGAAGTTTGGTTTGGAGTATTTTCCCGTCGTCGGTTTTGAATTCGGCAATGATCGACCAATATTCCGTCGGTATGAATTTTTCTATTTGTTCTTCCCGTTCACAAATAAGTCTGAGCGAAACCGATTGCACTCTTCCGGCAGAAAGTGAATTGCCCGATTCTTCTATTATTGCACGCCAGAGAAGCGGACTGATTTTGTAACCAATGATTCTGTCCATTGCACGGCGGGCACGTTGTGAATCTACCAACTTGGTATCAATTTCAAGCGGATTTTTAATTGCATTTTTTACGGATTCTTTTGTGATTTCATTAAACAACACGCGATAAATTTTAGCTTTGGTTTTCCCTTTCAAAATGTCGCAGATATCTTGTGCAATTGCTTCACCTTCGCGGTCGGGGTCGGTTGCTATAAATATTTTTTCAGCTTTGGCGGCAAGTTTTCTTATTTTGTTTATTATCTCGCCTTTCCCTCTTATGTTAAGCAGGGAAACTTCAAAATTATTTTCTATATCGACGCCCAATTTGGTTTTGGGCAGATTTTTCACGTGCCCAATCGTTGCGGCAACAAGGTAATTTCTGCCGAGGTATTTATTTATAGTTTTAGCCTTCGATGGAGATTCCACCAGTACGAGATTTTTTGCCATTGTTTTCCTTTGTCAGTTTATCGTGTCGGAGGAGTAAAGAAGTACTCTGCTGCCGGGTAAAATTTCGGAATCGAATTCCACCAGAGAGAAAAGTATTATCCAATTTATATCTTCTTTCGAAACGGTTTCTCCCACGGAATAAGACAGTTGTTCAATTATAACATCCAAATCGAATGCATCGATTAAACCGACATTCAAAAGATGCATCAGATAATTGTAGTTTTGATTTCCAAGAATTTCCTTTTCTTCTTCGGTTAAAATTCTGAAATCTTTTCTGTTTTTAATTCCGCCGGCATTTTTGCTTTTGTTGATTAAAACTTTATCATAAATTAAACTGAACGCCGCACTTAATGTTTGCGAATCGAATTCTTGGTTTAATTTCAATCTGTCGTTTACTTCCTCCAAAGAATTATTTTGATTAAGTCCTTCAAGAATTTTTGTGAGTACTTCAACAATTTTAGCTGTCATGGGTAATTTTATTTCCTTTAATTAAAAATTTTGTATTATCCAGAAATTTATTTTCAAGTTTTCTCATCTTTCTTTTTTCATTAACGGTTTTGTCTTCGTAACCTTTAAGATGAAGCAAACCGTGAATAATCAAACGAAGGATTTCTTCGTTTAATGTCACACCGTATTTTTCGGCATTTTGTTTTGCCGTTTCAATACATATGAAAATTTCACCATCAAACTTATAATTTTCTCCTGAATAATTAAAGGTAATTATATCGGTATAAAAATCGTGATTTAAATAATTCTTGTTCAGCCACAAAATATATTTGGATGATACGAAATTTATCTGTAAAAATAGAATTTCAAATTCCATTTGTTTCGAAAGGAGGGAAACTATTTTGTGCACAAGCCGTTTGTTTATTTGAAAACCGCTTTCATTATTTACATTTAAGCCTTTAACCATATTAAATATCGTAAGCGTTTTCTTCAATAGCCAATTCGAAATCGACGTCAATGGAATTTTCTTTCACAAAGTTGCGGGTGTCTGCACAAATTTCATCCAACCGGTTATCGTTGTATTCCGGGTTGAAATGGAAAAGCAAAAGTTTTTTAACTGAAGCAGCTCTTGCAAATAAAACTGCGGATAAATTATTTGAATGTCCCCAACCTATTTTCTGAGCGTAATCGTTAAATGCAAACATACAGTCGTGTACCAACAAATCGACACCCTTTGTAAAGTTAATCAAGTCTTTATTTTTTTCTTCAATATCGTTTAAGCGTGGCAATTCACCCTCATAAAAAATTTCATTGTCGGTCAAATATGCCAATTTTTTATTGTCGTTTTGTATTTTAAATCCGAGTGTGTTTTTCGAGTGATGGACGGGAACGGTTTCAATTTGAAAATCATTAATTTGAAAATTCATAGATTCATTCAGTTTGATGATTTCAATTTCGGCTTGTAAAACGTCTTTGTCAACGGGAAAAAATTGACTTGTGAATTGCCGGTTAATTATGTCTTCGGGATTAAAAGAATTGTTCGGACTAACATAAATATTGATTTTAAAATTTTTGGAATACATGGGTTTGAAAAACGGCAACCCTTGAATATGATCCCAATGACTGTGAGTAATTAATATGTTTATTTCCCGCGGTGAATTGTTCTTAATTATTTTATTACCCAGGGCATGGATTCCCGTTCCCGCATCCAAATAAAGTTTGTTTCCCGAACCGGAGGTGATTTCGAGTGCGGGGGTATTTCCACCGTATTTGATTGTACCTTTGCCGGGTTTGGCAATAGAGCCTCTGGTTCCCCAAAAAATCAGTTTCATTTATATTCCGTAATATTTTCCGAGTTTAAAGTTAAATCGACATATTTTCTGTAACGTTTAGCGGAATTTTCGAATTCTGCTATTTCCGCTTCCGTTAAGTCCCGGATTTCCTTAGCCGGAACTCCCGCGTAAAGTTTACCCGATTTTACAACGGTGTTCGGACGTACAACTGCGCCGGCGGCAACAATTGAATTTTTTTCAACCACCGCTCCATCCAAAACTATCGCACCTATGCCGATTAATGAATAATCTTCGATTGTACAGCCGTGAAGTTTAACACTGTGCCCCACGGTTACGCAGTTACCGATGTTCAGCGGGTACTTTCCGTTTGTTACATGCAGCATAGATAAATCTTGTATATTTGTCATCTCACCTATTTTAATATAATGAACATCGCCACGGACAACGGTATTATACCAAATACTGGAATCTTTTCCAATTTTTACATTCCCGATAATTTTTACACCGGGAGCAAGAAATACACTGGAATCGATCTCCGGTAACATTCCTTGATATTCGAATATTTTGTTTCCGGAATCAATCGATTTGAAATTAATTTCCATTATAAGTTTTCCTCAAAAAAATTTTTTTCTTCATCAAAAAGTTTTATGGCTTTTTTAAATTGATTATCGACTTTTAACAGATTGTAATACCAGCCTTCGTTTTTCCAAAATTCTCTTGCAATGTGTGCTTTCAAGCGTGTTAAAATATAATCTTTATCTTCCATAAGTCCGGCGGTATTGATATCCGGTTTGGATTTCTTGGCAAGTTTTATAAATCCGTTAAATT
This sequence comes from Melioribacteraceae bacterium, assembly GCA_026983955.1. GTDB lineage: Bacteria > Bacteroidota > Ignavibacteria > Ignavibacteriales > Melioribacteraceae > BMS3ABIN04. The sequence continues at coordinate 875 of JALSTB010000027.1, read as the reverse complement.
CTGAATTTGTAAAATTAAAATTTTCGGAAAATGAAATTAAATCAGGATATTTGTTTTTAATTTTATCCCGGTTAGCATCGAGGTAATCGCGGACAAATTGATAATAAGTTCCGGCTTGCAAAAGTTCCAAAGTTGCCTCATGAAGCTCTTTATTATTCACGATGAAATCGGGAGTAATTCCGCCACCACCTAAAACTTTTCTGCCGCCTTTGGTGAAAAAGACGGGTCTTGATGAATCCCCTTCCGCCGTATGTTTTAAGTTTTCACCTTCTATTTCTTTCCGTTTCATTACTTCTTCGTAGTATTTCTTTTTATCCTTGTTTTCATACTGGCGTTGTATTGCTCTGCCGCTTGGAGTAAAATATTTGGCAACGGTAATTCTTACTGCGGAATTGTCTTTCAGCAGGAACGGACGCTGAACCAAACCTTTTCCGAAAGTGGTTTCTCCCACAATCAAACCACGGTCCCAATCTTGGATTGCACCGGAAACAATTTCACTTGCCGAAGCGCTCCCTTTGTTGACGAGAACAATTAAAGGGAATTTTTCATAAATATATTGTTGTTGTGCATTGAATTCTTCATCAAAATCGGGAAGTCTGCCTTTTGTATAAACTATTAGCTTTGTGCCGCTAATGAAAACATCAGCAACTTCAAAGGCTTGTTGGAGAAGTCCGCCCGGGTTGTTTCTCAAATCGAGTATAATTTTTTTCATACCGCTTTTGCGCAGTTGGCTTAATTCTTTTACCAGTTCTTTGCGTGCAGTTTCGGAAAATCTGGTTAAAACAACGTAACCTATTTCATTATTGAACAGCATTCCGACATCGACCGCATGAATTGGAATTTCAGCCCGTGTAATTGTAAAATTCAACGGTTCG